>JBQCDO010000039.1:0-33298 GCA_051961195.1 Nitrososphaeraceae archaeon
CATCGTGTCGTTTTTTCTAACGTGCCTTAAAGACTTGAGATTGTAAACTCTTGTGCAACACACTTTGAATATCCTACCATCTTGCGATATAGATATATGGAGATGAAACTCATACTCCAACATCAAATTAGTATTCATACAGGTTTATAACTGACTGGAGCTTTATGGGTCCCCGGGTATAATCTTGACCCCCAACCCATTTTTGTCCTAACGTGACGTAACTTAGAATTAATATTTTTATTCCCAAGAACCTACATAAATACATGTCAAAAATTATCCAAGATATAATGACTAAAAAAATAGTAACAATAAAACAAGAAAAAACTGGTTTAGACGCGGCTAAGTCAATGAATGATCATGGTATTAGTTCGTTAATCGTAGAAAACAATCAGAAGCATGTAGGTATTATCACGGAAAGAGATGTCGTTAGCAAGATTTGCTGCAAGGATCTACAACCATCCAAGGTTAAAATTGTTGACCTCATGTCGAATATTCGAGTATATGCAAATCCGAATACTCCCATTGAGGTTGCTGTACAAAGAATGGTTAATCATAAGATTCGGCGATTGCCAGTTATCGAAGGCGGAAAAATTGTAGGGATAGGTACAGTTACTGACCTGGCAAAGGAGCTAAGAAAGACTATATTAGAGGAAGGACTATTGTCAGAATTATCGGAATAAAATGCACTTAATTTTGTAAGTACGACGTCATTAGTAGGTGTGTCTTCGTTTATCGGCAAATTACATGAATCCCAACGAATAAGTAGACCTAAATTAAATACGTAATACAGCATATCTGGTTATTTGAAGTGAAGATTGCGTTAATTAGCGGGGGGTTGATTTGAACTTGCGGCCGCATGCGATAGGCAATTGCGGTAACCGCTCTGCGGGTTATGAGCCCGCCGGGATAACCTAGCCTCAGCTCGCTGAACTGGCTTCCCCACCCCGCTGAATCCAAATCACTTAGGCGATAATATATCTATTTCTTCCTGCGTTTGGAAGAAATAGAGTATCGAAGCAATAAATTATTTAAAAATATCTTGAGGATCAATGAAATTTCTATGCCATAATTAAATATTTAAAGGTCATTTGGAATCACGAGACGATAACATTAAAAATCAATTTATACCCCCATAATATCCTATTTAGAGTGATCTTTTGTAAATATATCATTATATGCAAGAGCCCATCCCTTTGGACCAATACCGGGAACTTTAATAATCCTATTAACTCTGATATTAGACCATGAACCATCATATTTTTGAACCAATAGAGGATGGTCCATAAGTTCTAACATCGACGCGTCATTCTCACTATCACCTACCCCAAAAAAGGTTACATTATAATCATACTTTTTCTTAAATAGATCAACTAAGATTTCAACAGCTTTTCCTTTATCGTTCCCCATAGTTACATCAAAAAATCTACCACCATGTATTAGGCTTAAGTTTCTCTCTCTAGCTATTCTTGTCAATCTATCCAGATCTTTCTTCTCGATTTGTAGAATTGTTTCGCCATATTCTCTATGAGCCATTTCTTTAGCACTCTCCGTGCTAAGTTTTGCTATATTGCTTAATTCTTGTATTGACATATCTGCAACACCTCTAAAACTTATATTAAAATTCTTCCTAATGTCATTAAGTATTTCTCTAATTTTCGTCGCTGGTTTTCCGAGTTCGATAATATAATTACCATCACGCTCTTTGACAGGATAATCTTTCATGATTTGTGAAAGGTCAAAATATTCCTTTTCGATGACTATGGCCCCGCCATTTTCGACTATGAAAGGATCGGTCAATCCGATCAGTTTTCTGACCCTATTCTGCTCCGCCAATGTTTTTGCCGAGCATAAGATCACTGGAATATTGTTCTTTATTAATGAACTGATTAATTTAGGAGTTTCTCCATATTCTCCTGTGTTGTCAAGTATAGTGCCATCTATATCTGTAAAAATAATCTTTTGGATCAAATATGCAGTTATCTTGTAGGCCTTTAAAGTTTGTTAAGTTATCGATTTATGAATAGTTAGATGATGTATTCCTATACTCAAATGTCTGTCGTTTCTGATTTTAATCTGAACTTTTGTAAAATATGACCTAAATCTTATAGTAACCAATAAGCTATTCCACTGGTACATAGCCGGTTGACTTTGCTACATGCAGTAATATTACAATGAGTCTACCTCTATATTCCTTTATAGCACGAAGACTTGCGGGAGGTGGGATTCGAACCCACGAACCCCTAAGGGATGAGGTTTCCCAGTCAATTTAAAACTTCTGAGCTACGTGCATAAGTAAGAATTGTCTCACGCCGTTGACCGGGCTTGGCGACCCCCGCGCTAAGGTCATACTATTATACACATTATTTATATGATGACAAATTAGATACTTTACATTCGGGCCTCGATTTACGAAGTCGTGCTGATCCTTTATTAACGGCCTTGATTTGACTACCTACATCACGACTAAATGAACTAGCTTATACTATGTAAGAAATTTCGGCTCCAGGCGAGACTACTGGGGGGCTAAAGTTGGTTAATAGATCATTGTCGATATTGGTACTACCTATTAAATTGTGTTAAACGAATCTAGACCATGATTCGAAACCTTTAAAAATTTTATTAGTAGGACATCCACTTATTATAAAAATTCTGCATACACTAGTCAGTACACGCTAGGTCATATAATCTAATATCACATAATTCACTATATTGATTATACCTAACGATAAGGCATACTCATTAAATATCAGGGAGAGTTTTTAGATGCTATTTGTATTAGATCTTATCTCTGTTATAGGCATCTTATCATGGTGCTTGTATTTGATAGCTTGCGATGCTCCTCCCTTAGGATATACTCCATAAACCATGTTGGCTTCGGCAACAATTGAATCCTTCAAAGTGACCATGATTATCTGGCTATCTTGTGATCTCTGTAGTAGTACTCTGGCTAGTCTATCTGTATTCTCAGCATCGAGGTGAGCATCCACTTCATCCATTATGTAGAACGGGGACGGCCTGAGCGATTGTAGTGCTAATAAGAATATAGTTGCGGCCATCGTCTTTTCTCCTCCAGATAACGAGGTGGATTCACGTGCGTTCTTACCGGGAAACTGAACCATCAGTAAGATGCCGCTTGATATATCATCTGCATCTTCCAATTCAAGTCTGGCTGAGCCTCCAGTTATATCTGAAAAAGTCTTTCTTATATTATTGTCTACCTTTGTAAATGCATCCATGAAAACCTCTTTTTTTTCCTTGACTGTTTCTTCTATAAAACGGATGATGGAATTGCGTTCGGTCTCTAACTCATTTCTTCTGGTTGACATTCCCCTATAGCCATTCACTACTTCGCCATAACTTTCGACAGCTCGCAAATTTATCGTACTTCGTATTTTTTCGTACTCCATAGTTAGCTCTTTAATTGTAGTATCAACATCAAATGAGTCTAGTAGACCTGTATATCCTAGATCATTAAGTTCATTAAAGCGCTCCGTTTCTTCATCTTTAAGATTCGAGATATCTTTTTGATTAACTGCAAAATCTTTCTCTAGTGCACTGATTTCTTTAGAAAGTTTTTTCTCATCATCCGTCATTGTTCTTATCTGCGTTTCATATTTTTGGAGAACAGTATAGGATGTTCCAGATGCATCTATAGACTGCTGTTCCTGATCCCTGAATGTTTGAATTTCGTTCTCAATGACTTGCACACTTTTCCGGAGCTCAGCTACATCTACATTTTTTTTAGATATTTCGCATTCTGATTGATGGAGTTCTGCCTCAATTGAATTTGCTCGTTCTGTATAATTATCAACTTCAATTTTTAAAGATGTAGAGCTGGTAATTTGATAACGCAACTCAATATCTGCATCTTCAATTAGTTTTATAATCTCAGTTTTTCCGCTACATGCCTCATACATTTCTTTCTCATAGGCATTATTTTCATTGTCTTTTAACTCCTGTGTTATCTTATTTAGAGTTGATGTAAGAATAGATAATCTCGTTCGATACTTCTCAAGTTCGCCTTCTAGCTGACTATTCTCAGATAGAGTCATCTTATAATTTGAATCAATCTGGCTCAGATATGTTTCGTTATCAGTAACTGAATTTCGTAGCAAGTCTAGTTCGATATTGATACTTTCTATCTTTGCTTGACTTCTTATTATTGATGATTCCAATTCATTTAGCTTCGATTTTACATTAACATGGTCTGCTGTTTTCTTCCTTATTGAACCGTCCAGAGAGTTAAGGTGCTGCCTCATAATACCTATTGAGTCACGAAGCAATATCGATTCGGTCAAATCCGATAACTTCGACCCAAAATCGACAGACATGGATGCTATAGCGGGCTCGAAAAGCTCTCCAGATACGGAGACAACTCTATAACCCCTTTTTGCCAGCAAGTATGCAAGAGAAGGAGTTCTGACAATGAAGGTAGTCCCAAATATGAACTGGACTAGGTTCAAATAATCCGACTTCACAAAATCAGCTAGATTGCCGATTATTCCTGTAATGTCCCGGCTGTCTTTCTTATTTATTGCCTCCTTTTTGGTGAAGTTGAGTATCTCTAAGGGAATAATTCTAAGCCGAGGTAGTTTTTTGGATTTAGCGTACTGTACTACCGAAAGCATAGATCTCACGTCATCTACTACAAAGGCTTTCATCCAATCCGAGCCAGCGGCTAATATAGCTCTCTCATAAGGCTCGTCCCATTTCAAGACCTCGTGAACTAATCCCTTTATTCCGAATTCAAAGTATCTGGCCTTAAAGCCTGCGATAGCAATGTCCTCGTTCATGATATCCTTTACAATATTAGCCTCAGTCTCATACCTAGATGTTAAATTCTGAGCTTTCGACAAAACTTCCAAAGATTTAGTTATCCATTTCTCATTAGAATGTCCTTTTTTTGCTAGATCCCTTTGCAATGTCTTCATAGAATCTAGACTAGCTAGTTCTGAATCCCTTGCCTTCATGCGGATGTTTAATGATATTTTGTCATCCCGAATTTTCTTCGTGAGTAGGCTAATTTTTTCGAAATATTCCTTTGCTCTTTCTTGGTTTATTCTTATTTTTTCTTCTACTCTTATCCTTAAAATATCTATATTATTTTTGATGGCTTCCAATTTTTTATATTTGAGATTCAACTTCGAAATAGTTTCTTTGACTGCATTTAATTTGGTTGAAACCTCGTTGATTTTAGAATTAGCTTTCTCCAGTCCAGACTTTAATTCACATAGTGATTCTGTTTTTTCAGTAATTAGAAGATCAATTTGGCGTAAATTCGATTTACTCGTTACGATCTTTTCAGCGAAGCTATCTCTTTCTAATTTGAGTAGAGGTATACGTTTCTCTAGATAATCTGTTCGCTGTTCAGATTCCTTTAGTAATGCCCTTTTTCGCTCAGCATCGTATACTATACTAGATAGCTTGCTCTCTATCTTTGCCTTTGCCCTATTCGCGGCATCTACATCATGAATAAATTGTATTTTTTCCGAGTTTAGCTTTCCTATTTTAGACTGAACCTCTTCTAACCTCGTGGATAATTCCGTTATACGTAACCTGGTAGAATCCAACACTTTTTTCCGAGTTTCTATTCCCTTAGCAATTGATCTTAAACTATTGGAAAGTTTGACTGCCTTAAATTTCGTAATTTCTTTATCGAGTTGGCCATACCTTAGCTGATTATTCCTTTCCACTTCCAGTTCGTCGATTCGCTTCCTAATTTCCCCAATTCTCGCGAATGCTACCTCCAAGCGACGATCGGCTTCTTCAAGATGTTTGATAGCCTCAGTCTTTTTTTCATCAAAATACGAAAGCCCAACAATATCTTCTATTATCCTTCTGCGCTCATCCAAGTTTAATTCAGAAATGCGAGTTATCATGCCTTGTTGAACTATGTTGAGTTTATTTGAAGCTCCCATCACGATTTCGAGCAATTCAATGATCGTGAACCTAGTCACTTTTTTGCCATTGAGGTAGTACTGGCTGTCGCCTGTTCTTCCCTCCATTTCTCTCGTTAAGGTCACGGAATCAAAATCTACAGGGATTCCGCGGTCGGTATTGTCAAAACTCAGGCCAACTCGGATCAATCCCGAAGAAGTACTTTGACTATCGTGAAATAATGACGGGAATCTGTCGACCCTTAGTGCCTTTGGACTGTTTTCCCCCATGGCGAATAATATCGCGTCCATGATATTGCTTTTTCCGGACCCATTAGGACCAGTGACCGCAACAAGCCCCCTGCCAAAGTTTAACGTTGTGTTCTTTAGACCAAATGACTTGAAGCCATATATTTCCAGCTTCTTGATATGCACCAATGATAGATTAATAATGACATTTCATCGTATCTAATATATGTTCTAGATTAATCTTGGGGCTCATAGTAATACTAATTTTATGATACTACTGTTCGATAGGATTTGGTATAATTGGCCATATCATAATTCTTTTGTAATTCCTTGTCAACAAGTGATATTTCTTTTTGGTCTGACCATGGGTTATTATCTAGGTCAAATAATATAGGCTAGTATGAATCTTGGACATCTTCTATCCATAGGACGACTAAAACTCCTTTATCACACTTCATTCAGTCTAAAATGCTATATAACAATAATGAAAAGTTCTCTACACTAGCGCATGGTAGTCAACAAAGAAAGTACTAAAAATTAAGATGTACTTGCCTGTGAGATTCACTAAATTAGTCATTTTTGGAAATAAGAATGTCTATCTATTTTAATCTCAGAGAGTTTTTAAGCCCTTTCCATGGATCTTTTGTAAGATACAAATGCGTAAAATTCTGATATCAGGCACTCGACAAATTGTAGATAAACTCGAAGCAAGGTTGAGACACACATATGATATCACCACAGAAATAATTCCTGATAATACGAGCGGAGTTTGTCAAATAAGCGCAAAGATTCGAAGAGACTGGGTCACAATTTGTAGCTTTTCCTCTAAAGAGGAATTAAATAACATAATTACAATGTTTGAGGTGAATTATGCTATACGATCTCGATAGACCAATGAACTTTTGTAACCGCCAAATTCTTTTTCTCAGACTCGTAAGAGGTACTAGAGAGATTTTGCAAAGGCTATTACTTGAGCAGTTGAGTTTCTTGATTTCGTCCATGCAACGTTGGCAATGGTTTAGCATTAATAATGTCTGGCGTGAAGGGTTGACGTTTACGTGACAACATTAAAAAAATTTCTTATGACGCGTTGCTCTTCTGGTTGGGAGTTAGCAAAGGCCTCGAGCAATTCTCTTTCAATAGAAATTTTATTAGATATTGCATTTTGAAATTTTTTCATATCAATGGGTGTTATGCTTTGAATCAGACCTGTTGTATAGGCATAAATATATTCATTAATGATTTTTGAAATAAAGGAAGGGGCAATATCTATAAGCAGAAGCAGACCCTGGATCATTATACTCTCGTCCTTATTAGTGTAGGACATTGACGCAATGTAACTCTTCAGTAGCTCTAGTCTATTGCCTACTTCTTCAATGGATGAAGCAACAACCAATCCAGCCTCTGTGAGCTCGTAGAATGGGACTCCTTCCAGCTGAAGTGCTCTTGGACCACGTCGTAGAGGCAATCTCCCTCCTTCTTTTACCACTCCTGCAGGAATAAGTACTTCGTCCAAGTCCCTAAATATTCCAGAATAAATATTCTGCCATAGTATTCCATGTTTCTTTGCTATGAAATGGGCTATTGAAGTTCTTGTACGAAGTTCAGGGCTTTGTTCCGTTGCAAGGTGAGCTAGTATCCCTCGCTGTCTTTTGGCTTCTCCTGTAAAATTGTTTCTTCTAGTCTTGAAGGTGTTGAATATCGCAATATTGTTTTTTTTGCCTTTCATCCGGAATCAGCCACCACTCTATACTTTTACGTGTAATTGAAGATATTATTTAATTTGCTGGTAATTTTCGTTAAGTCGAAATCCATATTTTTAAGAAAAAAAGTCCTGCAGGAAAAAGATATAGAAGTATCAAAGAACGATATCTTTATGTTATTATTATTCCTCACAAATAATCCATGTTTTCCAAACAGATGCAATATTTGAGATGACCAATTAGGGAAAACGCTTATAACGCCACAGAATGACTAATTAACAAGGTAATTTTGACTCTTAAAGAGGGTTTGACGTTTGACGATGTGCTTCTAATTCCTAAACGATCACATATAATCTCTAGGACTCAGACAAATTTAAGAACTAAACTCTCACGAAATATAACACTTAACATCCCTTTTGTTAGCGCCAATATGGATACAGTCACGGAATCTGGCATGGCTATTGCATTAGCAAGAGAGGGAGGTATAGGAATAATTCACAGATTCATGAGTATACAAGATCAAGTTGATGAAGTCCTTAGGGTAAAGCGATCAGAGTCAGTAATTATCGAACAACCTTATACCATAAAACCAGATTCCACTGCCAAAGAAGCCAGAATAGCCATGGATCGCTTCGGAGTTTCTGGTTTATTGGTCGAAGAAAGCAGCAAGTTGACCGGGATCATAACTAGACGTGATATAACTTTCTTGGATAGTTTAGATACCAAAGTATCAGATCTTATGAGCAAGGATGTGATAACTGCGAAAGAGGGAATTACTATTGAAAAGGCAAAAGAGATGCTCCATCAACATAGGATTGAAAAACTCCCTGTGGTTAATAGCAATAAGCACATTATCGGATTAGTTACAAGCAAAGACATTTTGAAAATGGAAGAATATCCCTTTGCTTCAAAAGACAAGAAAGGAAGATTGTTGGTGGGAGCTGCCGTCGGAGTAAAAGGAGATTATTTGGAACGTACTGAAGCACTTTTGGAAAGTGGTGCAGACTCCATAGTAGTAGATATTGCGCACGGTCATAGTGACAACGCAATCAACACTGTTCGAAATATCAAAAAGGCATTCCCAAGTTGTGAACTAATAGCTGGAAATGTTGCGACAGGAGAGGGCACGAAAGATTTGATCTCCGCTGGGGTTGATGCAGTCAAAATCGGAGTAGGATCAGGCTCGATATGTATAACTAGGGTTGTTACTGGTTCCGGCGTTCCCCAATTAACTGCAGTTATGGATAGTGTTAAGATTGCAAAGGATCATGATATCCCATTAATTTCGGATGGAGGAATTAGGACATCCGGTGATGCAACGAAAGCTATCGCTGCAGGCTCTTCGTCGGTTATGGTTGGAAGTTTGTTTGGGGGTACTGACGAGAGCCCGGGTAAGACCCTGGTCAAAAATGGTAAGAAATTCAAGATGTACAGAGGAATGGCTTCCTTCTATGCTTCACTTGGAAGGAAATTTAGAGAAGAAGGTCCTGAAATTGTTGATTCGGATGATCTTAATGATTATGTCCCCGAAGGGGTGGAGGCTATGGTCCCATACAAGGGAAGCGTGGTGGAAATAATTAGACAACTTGTAGGCGGATTGAGATCGGGATTAAGTTATTGTGGAGCTGAAACGATATTGGATATGCAGAATAACGCCAATTTTGTAAAGATATCGTCTGCTGGTTTTCTGGAAAGTCAGCCTCATGATGTTGATGTTATGTAATATCATCACACTATTTTGTGTTATATACAGTTAGTAGGGAAGCATTGCCTAGATACGTTCGAGGATTGAAGTATAGATGTATAAAATCAGATATTTTCCTAAAGTCTGACCGAGGTGAGATTCCCGTTAATAATTATTACTGCAAACCTGGCAATAGAATCTATCAGTTAACTAGGATTAGGTAATCGAAAGAGTTTTTTGATCGATTCCATAACGTCAAAGAAGTTTATATGCTAATTTATCAACATTAATTCGGGTCTTTAATGAACATAATCACAGCCAATAAGATGCCTCTATTTACGGAAATATAAACAATGGATAAATGGTCTATCCATTAGATGATCATTGCCGTGGATGACCTACTTAATTCAAGATACTTCAGTTTGAAGGTTTGAAATTCTGAATCATATATATGACACGAGGTGTCTGCAAAGACCAGTCTTTTATTATATGCCTGCTAGAGCTAAAACTAAGGTTGGTTCTTGGGAACTCGGAGATCTCGAAAAGTCATACAAGGAAGGATTTGAAAAATTTTTACGATCCATTGAAAAGCAAGTAAGATACGTTGAAGCTAAAAATCGAATTCTTGCAAACACAATATCTGCGACTGATTTTAAAAATCTTCTTCTTTCAGTTGAAAATATTTCTGAGAGGATGAGTATCGCAGCAGGATATTCGCATTTGTTGTACGCAACTGATACTTCTTCAAACGAAGGCGCTGCTCTTATGACAAAAATGGATGCCCTTTCATCCAATCTATCTAATAGACTTCTATTTTTCGATATGTGGTTTAAGAAGCAAGTGAATGAGGATGATGCTCGCAGATTGATTGATTCGGTACCAGAAGTATACAGAGAATTTCTTAAACACAAAAGATTGCTATCGAAGTACACACTGACTGAGCCAGAAGAGAAGATTATTAATACTTTGGAAGTTACTGGGACCAATGCGCTAATAAAGATCTATGATAGATTTTCGAATGGATTAGAATTTATAGTTACGATCAAAAAGAACAAAACCCTTACCAAAAAAAAATTTTTCAATAAAGAAAAATTAGTTTCAATGATCCGAAGTTCAAAGCATGAAGAAAGGGAAGCTGCATATAGATCATTGTTACAAGTATACAAGAAAAATAGTGGCATATTGTCAGAAATTTACCTAAACCGAGTGATCCAATGGCGAGATGAATTCATGAATATGAGAGGGTTCGATTCAGCCATTTCAGTACGAAATATGTTTAATAATATAGAAGATTCTACAATCCAAACATTATTAGATGCATGTAAACGTAATGCATCAATTTTTCACAGCTATTTCCAAGAAAAAGCCAAATTCCTTGGCATGAGAAAACTTCATAGATATCATCTATATGCTCCATTATTATCAAATGCCGCTTATCAAAAGAAAATTACATATAATCAAGCCAAATCTCTAGTACTAAAAACATTCAAAGATTTTACTCCTACTTTTAGAGAGTTTGCGCAGAGGCTTTTCCTTGATAAGCATCTTGATTATGAAATCAGGAAGAATAAACAAAGTGGAGCATTTTGTTCGACGATTTCACCTAAAATAACACCTTATGTTTTACTCAACTTTGACGGCACACGGAGGGATGTTTCTACCATGTCTCATGAACTGGGTCACGCTATTCATAGTATCTGTGCCTCATCTAATCCATTTTTTGTAGCCCACGCCCCCCTTCCGTTGGCAGAAACTGCGTCCGTGTTTGCCGAAATGCTCTTAAATGATAGTTTATCCTCTGGATTAGAGCCGGAAGAACATAAGACGTTTCTAGCTCAACAGATTGATGATTTCTATGCTACAATAATGAGACAGGCCTATTTCACAATTTTTGAAATTAATGCACATAAAGCTATATCAGAGGCAAATATACCAGCGGAAGGAATTGCTCAGATTTATCTCAACAATTTAAAACAACAGTTTGGTCATTCCGTACATGTTACCGCAGATTTCAGCTGGGAATGGCTGTTCATACCACACTTTTATCATACTCCATTTTATTGTTATGCCTATTCTTTTGGCAATTTATTAGCATTATCACTTTACAGTCAATATAAGAAAGAGGGTAAAGGGTTTATACCGAAATATTTGGGTATTTTATCGGCTGGCGGTTCACAGAAACCTGAAACCTTGTTAAAGGGGGCCGGCATAGATATTACCGCAGAGGGATTCTGGCAACAAGGGTTCGACTTGGTTTCAGAAAGAATTCAATCAATAAAGAAGATGAATTGAGTTCGCACGATGTGATATGTCTGATATGACTTTTCGTAACGTTATGACCATTTTTGTGAAAATTATCATGCAACGGACATACAAAGCTAATATAATACATGTTATCTGATGTATAGACCTTGTAATTCAGCCTGGTCAAATTTCATTTAACGATTGCCGTGAGAACTAGGAAAAACTGGAATCCGGTTTAGTTGTTGAGCCGCTCCATAATAATGGAGTGCATCGCGTTACGTCAAGAATATGCTATTCTTCTAATTGCCATATATTGGTTTAAACTAGCTATTTCACTCTTCTTAGTGGGGCTATGGATAAATTTGTTCCCCAGTATACCTGTCTATAATTTTGATTGCCTTTGTGGGGCAGGTTTGTGCGGCAGAAAGTATCTCATCAAATGTCGCATCAACTTCGGACACAACCTTTGCCTTGGGGTTTATCCTCTTGTTTTTTTCTACAACAAATACCTTGGGAGCGAGGGTTTCACAACTTCCGAACGCCATGCAAAGAGATGGCTCAATAACAAGGTGGAAACGACCCTTTGGGATATCTAAAAGACTTGAAATCAATGTCGAGTTTGTGCCGAATTCTGCAAATTGCACATAGTTATTTTGAACATTTGACTGCCTGGTACTTGAATCACTGTTATCTACAAAATTGTAGGTATTCGGATCAGCTGGTTTGTAGGTTTTACCGTCACGGTAAACTGAACTGTCCTCCTCTTTCTTGACATGTGTTTGCTCATCAGATTCTCGATCAGGGGAGCCAGGAACTATCCAATGATGTTCGGAATGGTCATACTTGTGTCGTTTATCCTTATCTGATAGAATCTCAAACGCAGCATTTATCCTCTTTATCATTTCATCAGATACGCCAGACGTATTCCTATCGGGATGATATTTTCTAGCAAGATGTCTATATGCCCTTTTTATTTCTTGATAACTAGCATGTTCAGAAATACCAAAAACGGCATAATATCCCTTGCTATCCAACAAATCTACAAGTACTCTTGGTTACTTATCTCTTTTGATGCTCCTGATCGACCAGGCTTGTTGTCCTTACATACTTTATCACAAACATTCACACGAGTATTCGTCGAACTAGACTGTATTAGTACAAAGTGCAGTTGGACGAATTTTGCTTTATAGGCAGACTATGATGCTTATTTACCATTACACATTAATCTTATGTGGCAACGACTGAACCTTTAAGGAAATTACTACTTTGTTTCGTTTGTTCGATTCTCTTAGCGGCGTCAAATATTATTTTTGCAACATAGATTTCTATACCCAAAATAGTCGAAATTTCATCGACGCCATAGTGAAGAATAGAGTCTACAGTGAATCCAGCATCTATTAGCATTTTCTTCAAGCCGGAGGCAATTTCTAATTTCTCAATGCTAGAGTTCATGTTAAGTTCAAAGTATGCAAGTATAGTATATAACAATTGCCTAAGTTATTTTTATAGTAATTATTTCTGAGTGATTCATCTTTAATATTAACTCGTTTTACCAAGAACAACCGGGGCTTTTTAGGTAGTGGATTACAATAATATTAAGTTACTTGAAAGACTACGTAGTTTATCATCGACGCGTGAGACTGATATAGGGGAATTCCATGACAGACTTAACTGTTTGGACCATCAATGAACCGTGAGATTTACGCCGGATCGTGAGATGATATGACACTAAGTTTAGTATCAAAGATTAACAGTGTTCTATCTGATATAGTGAACTGCCGAGATCAATTAGCTTTGCATCCTCTCGACTACGAAAATCGGACCTACACTCGATGAGATTTAGATAGGACCATCGACGTACGTTTGTTCGTACGTACACACACCTATACATTGATTGACTTTCCGATAATATTTTTTTCATACGACAAAAGCGACAATCTTCGGAGCGAGCGGATGATCTAAAAGTCGAAACCATTTATCACTGTGTCCTGATAAGGATATGAACTGTCGATTATAAGACTGAATTTAATTAAATAATATA
Source organism: Nitrososphaeraceae archaeon (assembly GCA_051961195.1). Taxonomy (GTDB): domain Archaea; phylum Thermoproteota; class Nitrososphaeria; order Nitrososphaerales; family Nitrososphaeraceae; genus JARBAU01. Next base: position 13,798 of record JBQCDO010000039.1, read on the forward strand.
TAGTGCCTTGGAGACCAAAATTCAGAACTGTTGACTATACAACTACATGAGAGGTCACGAACATCGTTTTCAGAACCAATATTCATATTTTGGCCCATAGATTGAACTCACTGCATTTTGTTGCCCAAAAATCAACGTATAGATAACATGCATTATTCCCTATCTACAATTTATATATTTAAGAGAGTAATGTTACATACGATGAGACAGATAAGGATTTAAATCCAGAAAATTCCACGACTGTATACAAATTATAAATTCTTTGCATAGTTCAATATTTTTTATAGTACTCAATTTGCTTCTCACCGAGAACGGAGCTATTAATATTATCTTTATTAAGGCGCTATCTAATTATATAAACATCAAATCTAAATGAATGAGTTACTCAGAGATACAATTATGATCATTAAAGATGTACATCATATGAATTTTGATTATGAATTTGTAAGCTCGTTATGTATTTATATCTTAAGAAAGTACGTTAGTCTATCCGAGCTTTTTGAGCTTAAGAAGTCTTATGCTTCCTATTTATCGACTAGGATTTTTTTGGAGTAATAAAAATGTCAAATGATCATGATATTAACACCACAAGCGTTAGCGTTTCGGTTGCAATTGGAGACATAAAAGTACAATTCAATGGATCTGCGGAATCTGTTCTACGATCTGCTATAGCATTTATATCAAAGCAAGTACCAACTCTAGATCTCGCCAAGAGAATTTCCCTAAATTATTCAGCTACAGAATTGATAGAGTCTTTTGCAGCCTTCATTAAGATTACGACTGAGGGACCAAGAATAATTTTAGATTCCAGAGAAACAGGAATAAAAAAGGTTTCTGATAAACAAATGGTCGCATTGCAGTTAGTAGCGTCAAGAATTGTAAAAGAGCTAGGAAGGACTGAGATCGATGGAATGAGCCTATCCCAGATTCAATTTGCTACCACGCTGAATCCAAAATCTGTAAGCTCGCGTTTATCTGAGTTAGTAAAGTCAGGCCACGTACTTCGAAATAATACAAAAAATGGAGTCGACACCATGCTTTTTACGATTACCACATCTGGTATTCATTGGCTGAAATCAGTGCTATCTAAAAAATCAAGTTAGGGAACTGTGGCAATATCTGATTTAAGCGCGGCGATATTGCACAGAACGTGAAGCGAAATACTCAATTTCATACTAGTTTATTTTAGTCAAATCGCTTAGAAGCCACCGGTTTGAATGCATATGTGTATAGCATAAATTTACCTTATCTCACAATATCAACGAAGGCTGCTTCCATTGAATCAGATTTTTGCAGCTTCGCATACTGCTCTCATAACAAAAATGGACTATTACTTCATATTGTTTAGTTAAGTTATTATTATGACATGGAAGATTATTTGTTGATCAGTAAGAGAGTAAGTTAATTTCTGATGGCTGGTTCTCAATCAACATATAGAGACAGGATTTACATTGTTAAAGATCTGATCCTAAAGCTTGTTGAATATGGTGAAATGAATCAGACAGCTTTAATTAGTTTCTGCGGATTGAACCTTAAAAAACACAAATTCATTCTTGACAATTTGGAGCTTAATGAATTGATTACTAAACGAGAAATCAGGTCTAATAAACGACGAATTACTATTTACAGGCCAACTGAGAAGGGAATTGAGTTTTCCAGAACGATCCTGGAACCATACGAAAGAATGTTTCCCAGGCGGAGTCGCGGTAATGAAGCAAAAAAAGCACTCTTTGAAGCAGAGAATGAGAATAACAAAGGAACAGAAAAATCATTCTTATGGTTTTCATTTTCATTTTAACCGCACTATTCTAAACGATGAGTTTTCATAGTATAATGTTCTTTTTTTGATATTACGACTTGTTATCATCTCGATCTAAAATAAACTGAGCCGCAATTTTCTTATCTAATTCTTGTTTATCGTTTTGATACGCTTTATATTTCCTGTTCCAAGAACCTACTGAACGATACTGCCTGATACCGGCAATCAACCATAAAGATGAAATAATTATGACAGATCCGAGCAGGATGCTAAGGACCAAACCAAACTCGTTCTCTATCTCCAAAATAACAAAAAAAGAGGGATGTCGTAACAAGAATATTGAAAGTCCTATTGCAAGTGGAGCTAATATTAATGAAGAAATAGAGACACCAAGCAAAGTTCTTCTAATCTGCAAGATCTGCTCTATGAAGCTATCTATCACGGAGAGAACTTGCTGGCGAGATGAAGAAACATTAGGCACATCAGCATATTCAGCATCGTCGTCCTCGGAGTCTCGTTCATTCATACGTGGTATACAATGTTCTGCTTCTTCCTTATTTAGATACTGTTTAACAAAGTTATCTTAATTAACACAATATGATAAAATTCAGACATAAAATCATTAAACACACCACTCAATAACCCAGGTAAACTATCTCTTTATGTGTTGATACAATGCAAATGGTTTTCGATATATCCATACGACTAAACTCAAAGACTGGCCATTTATGACTTTTATCATCCTATGCCTGGATTTTCGAAGTGTAGTTAGTCGTTAGTGCCATAATTCCAGCTTCTCGATCTCGTCCAAACTTTATTCATGGTAGATCAAGCCTTTTGAAGGTGCCGATTGTTGCAGTATCAACGAACTAAATTAACGGTCACCAGGCGAGCAGATTTACGTTAAGTTGACTCAAGATTAAAATTCGGTATTATGGGGTATTTTTGCATATCTCGATCAAAATGCCCCTCACACAAATAAGTCTCAGTTACACTGATTGTAGTGATAGGTGTGAAATATAATACTACACAATAATATTAATACAATATTAATACAATACTACCAGAGGTTCTAATTTTCAAGGACTAGATTGTTAGATTTATTTCTAGAGGTTTACCTTCTAAAGTATTCGTCATGGTTTAATGAATGTCCAATATGACTGGCTATCATTATCTTCCATGATATCTATCGAGTTTTTTAATCGGTTGATTTCTAGCATACCGCATTAATATCGTGCGCGTGGCAAATTTGTTCATAACCTCCAACTGTACGGATCCCTAGTAGAGACACAATTCACACCTTACTGTCATAGTGCATCAGATTTACGGAGGTCTTGGGTATTTTTAAATCAATTGAAGTGCTATATCACTAACGATAAGATTCAATAAAATAGTTTTCGAATTATATTATAAAGGGTAACTATTGCCTATTAGAATATTGACTCTTCCTTTCAAAATTTCCTTGCCGTGGTCGTCAATTGCATTATATGTGAAGGTATCTCTGCCTGTGAAGCCGTTTATCGGTGTATATATTACGCTGTTTGCAATTGAGCCTTGTCTCAAAATCCCGTGGACCGGTAGCTCAATAATTGAGAATTTTAAAACACCGGATTTATTGATGTCGTTTCCTGCCAGGCCAATTTGAATAGCCGATGCGGTAGAAGTATCTTCAACATTCTTGTCTATAATCACCGGTAAATGATTTGTTTCTATTAGCGGAGATATGAGATCTACATACTGGCTCGGCGCGATCCGGTTGTCTAATTTAGAAATTGATGATGATGAATTATTTGAGCTGACCAGATATTGTGGTGGCTGAGCGCCCGATGCATTCACATTTTTATTATTTTTTGTGTATATTCCTATTTCTGATACGCCGGACACGTCTGAATCCCTGGAAGCATCAAGTCTGATATATCTGCCCTGCAAATCCTTTATGATTGGATAGTTTTCTGATCCTATGCCTGTTCTATCACTTGTTCCTCTTAATATAGTTGTGAACGTAATTCCATCCATTGATGTAGATATCACAAAGTGATATGTTCCCTTTTCTGCCTTGTACCAGTGAATGTCTATGCTACAGATACTTTTAATTCCACCCAAATCCATTTGAATATATGATCTGCCATCTTTCAATGACCACTTTGTATTTAGATTATTGTCCAATACATTCTTAACATCCTTCAAATCTTTTTCCTCTGAAGTGTTGATCACTGTCGAGACTGGTGACTTAATACACATATTGTCATTATTTGTATTTTGATGCTTGTCCATAGAATCTGTGGTAGATCTAATCTGTTCAAAACTGTTGGAGGAACCATCAATGTTAATTGATTGTTTTGTGTTATAAGATGCATCGCTCGCGTATTGATTCTTCGCGGGTGAGCATGGGTTACCTATGCAAATCCCGTCCAAGCATGGTACGCTATCTGCACATTGTATTGATAATTTCTTGTTATTGTCAGCGAGAATCATATTATATGTTGAAAAGTTACATATAGTTAAAGCCAGTAACAATAGGGATAATACAAACAGCAATCTTTGAATTCCAGATATCAATGTATTTGTTATGCTGGTATATTATTAGTGGATTTGAGTTAAATGTACATGGGAAATACCTCTGACGTTGCTGGAGTTAAAAAACTCCAATAGTTTATTAAGATTCTTTTAGTTGATAAAGTAGTATCTAAGGAACTAGCAAGATAAATATTTGTATCTATGTTTAGTAAAATACCTGTGGTTCATTGATTAGCTACTATGCTGAGTGAAAGCCGATCTATTGTAATTTTACAATGGTTTTGGTTTCAATTACTATGATTGCTACTCGCAGTAACTAAATAGACTGACCAAATTATTATTACAATATGTCATACTTCATGCCGTGAACACAAGAACCTTGAAATATATCGTGAAAATATTAGTCTCGAACTCGCAGGATAAGAGTATTATTTGATAGAACCTGACATTAGAACGAGAATTTGTAAGAGCTTTTCATAAATAGCAGTTCTAAAGGTATTAGTTGATCTCATAATGACATTTGAAAACCCTAGCGACATAGTTGAATTCATTTTGGAGGTAGCCACAGCAGGTATCAAATCATCGGCAATAATCTCCAGAACCTCGTTATCTTCGGTAGACCTAACTGAATACCTTCATGTTCTATTAGTACATGATCTGATCGCATATAGGCAAATCGATAAGAAATACCTAACGACAACGAAGGGAATGTCTTATTTGGAGACCTACAATGATATCCGTTCACAAACAGTCCCTAATTTTGCTCAGTAACTGCACAAATCTGTAATAAGAAAACAAATAACCATTCAGTTACATTATCGATGTGTAATTTATAAATATGGTCGGTATAAAGTTGACCGGAAATTAGATATATTCACTATGCTGATTCTAGCCATTTATGTAGTACGGATTGTTGCCTTGGCCCGACGGTATTAAGAATCCTGAGTTTTGTGTCCAGTTGAGCTTTGTTTCTCAAATGGATTTGGGAGACTATATGCTGTTCAAGGTCGGGAAGCTCCAATGGCATTTCACAAATATTGCAATTGAAGTTATCTATATCTATACCCAATCTCTTATTTTTATTAATACTGGCGCACAATCTAGGTAAGGCTGTATACATGGCTCTATCCTCTTTCTAAAAAATATTTCGATAGGAAGATAATTCGAGTCAACTAAGATAGAATCACCTGAAAATATCTTCAAATGAATAAATATGTTCGGTTAATCTGTCGGTGCTTGTCAATCTATATAATCTTTAACCATTTATTCATCAGCTTGTTAACTATACTTCAATAAAATAATGTATGCAGTGTATTTGAGAAAATAGTACATAGACTCATTAACTTAGATTCCTCAAATCATGCAGTTTACTAACTCCTTAAACGCTATAATAGTTGCACTAAAGCATGTTGCATAATACAGTAAGGATGATGATACACCATAACTATCAATACTAAAAAAGCGATTATTTATCATGATCTAACAATGATTCTGATACGAGATTGATGTGGCAAACGATCTAATTTCCAATTTGTAGAGCATATCTATCAATCTGATAATTTGAAATGCCTAAACACCTGTAATATTTATATTCCGGCGAATCTCAGTCTTTCATTCTATTGATATCACACGCTTGGATACGGTGTTCGATTTTCGGGTTACCGATTACAAGCTTCCTCGCTAGTCTTATTACTAGTCGTCACTAATTACATTTGAACATGCTAATTTCAGATATGCCCTGAATTTTTCTAAATTTATTAAGTAGGACTATAAGTCAAATTAGCATTTAATGTAAGATAACACTGTGCAACGAAATCTAAGATCATTCTATGTAATTCAAATATCTGACCATTAATCATATCATATGGATCCTTTACTGTTAGTGAAAGCTATGCGTGCAATAATGCCAGAGATAACTCTAAATGAATTTCAAAGCAGGTTGGCCATTGTGAGTCGGTCAGTCTCTAAACAAGTTATGCAATATTTATTGGATAACGGAATTGGTCGTACGTCCCAAAATATCTATATGTTCTCTAATTCAGATCGAATCAAACTTGCAATCCTTGCTTTAAAAAATGGGAATGATGTTGAGTTGATATCTAAAATTCTAACCTGGAGAGATTTTGAGGTGCTTACTTCAGAAATTCTTAACTTGTCAGGATATAAAACTGAGTGTAATGTGCGGTTTAATAAACCTCGAAGAATAGAGATTGATGTTGTTGGAACCAACAATTACTCTAAACTAGCCATATTAATTGATTGCAAGCATTGGCAACGAAATGATTTAAAATCTACATCATCTTATGCTATAAAGCAAATTCACAGGGCATACGTATTTATGTTAAATAGAAAAACTGTGTCTTCATCTATTCCAGTACTACTTACTCTTTATCCCATGGCTATAAAACTGGTTGAAGAAATACCAGTCGTACCTATCAGTAATTTCATGTCTTTTGTTAATGACCTTCCAATGTACCTCGACAAGATTAAACTCGTGTCCAGGTAGATTTGCCACAATTAACTTCGAAATAGTTAACATCAACTTGAACTGATATTGAAATTGCGCCGATCCGTATTTTCAGTGAAGGTCACAAAATCCAACTGGGTTTACAGCTCTAATACCTAAACATGGAGATGGACTAGCGCAATCTCTGATTGGCTACGTTGAACAAATGTCGGCCATTAGTATTTAAAATCTAATGATTATAGTAGGTACGATAAATACACTCGGTATGGATTTCAGTTATTCCTCATAATCAATTTGAGGCCACCTGGTTGAAAAAACTGTCGCGTACGTGTCAATCTATGAAATTATTATAGAACCATAGGTATACTTAGATAGGTAAAAATGTCGAATGTGTATCAACACTTACGATACAAATAATGGGAGGCAGAAGAAGACGGAAACTTATTAGGCCGCAGACGAAGAGCCGTAGTGTGCAGGGCAGATGTCCTAAATGTACTACTGTTGTAAAGTTCAACGTGTCCGGACCTGTTGGGAAAGAAATCTATGAATGTTCCGCATGTTTATCTAAATATCCCATTGACGATCTATGATATTAATTTCGTTATGGTGATATTCTTCCTACTCAGTTCTATTTTATTTTTATACCCTCGCTCTTCCTAAATACTATTATGGCTTAAATTGAAAAATTATAATTTTTCGGTAGAACTGATTAGAAACATTATAGGCTCATTTGATATCCAGCAGCCTTACAAGATCTCTAACAAATTTAATGGATTTGTCTACATTCTTGCGTGACTCCTACTGCCAAACACGGCCTAGTTTGTAGTATAGATTTAGCCTAAATATGGCGGGTCACAAATTCAGAATAATACTCACAAGGTCTACACAGAGATCAACAATTTATTTCAACAATCGTTATATTAATTCATAGCAAGGCGTTGAATGTGTATTTGTGCCTATGTTAGGTTTATTTTAATCCATCAAGATAGCCATCTTGCTCAAGTTTATCAGCGTGAGCAGCAATATATCTCCAGATAATATCTGCCTTATCTGATTGAAAATCCCAAGGAGCAATTAGTACCAAATCATGATCACGTATCCACATTCTTCTCTTAATTTTTCCTCTAATACGACACGTTCTGACCCTGCCATCTGTACATTTTACAATAACATTGTCTCCACCCACTAATTTTATGACTCGTCCTAGCAATTCACCAGTTTGAGGCTTCACTAGTTCCTTAAGATGCGATTCAGTTAGTACCTTTCTTTTGCCTAAGTCTCAAACACCATCGTTTATTCTTTTTAATCAAGTTAAAAATGTATCTAGTCTATAATTTGAGGCTCAGGCATTGTCCTGCTGAAAACTAGCAAACTGATAGTTTAAACTCCATGCAGCAGCCAGCTAATTCTGCTACTCCTTTGTAATAAAATACTTGAATTGTGATATATTAAGGATATCAATATTTTCATACTTATAATCTAATTGACAGCCTGTGATATATTATAGTTATTATCGTGATCACTTTTATATTTGGTATTAATTGCAATTTAGCAAGACTAAAATAAGTCTTTACCGTTTGAGTTGTTAATTTATGGTGAGTAATGGACTATCTGACTATTGTAAAAAAGGTAGCCATATAGATTGTAGTGATTGCGTTTGCAAGTGTCATATACCAGGAACTATGGAATATATGTCAAGAAATATCGCGAAATTGGAAAAGGAAAAACCCGGACTAGGCGATTCTCTACCTGGGTTGTAATTTTTGTTTGTTTGATGTAGATCGCTATCCATGCATTTTTGAAGTCGTGAAACCTACTTATTGTTGCTTTCTAATAAGCTAGGCAATGCGCCTATATTGGAATCCAGTTAATAAGATATAAGTAACAGCTTGGTTAATTTTGTTACAATGAGATGCAAATTCCGGGCATAACTCACTTAGTAGGCAAGGATAATATCTCTAATAGCATCCTGTTGTTGACTGGGCCATCCGGAGCAGGAAAGAGCATATACTGCAGACAATTTTTGCTTGATGGTATATCACAAAATGAATATTGCATCTACCTGAGTTCTAACCTGACTATGGATCAGTATAGTGACCTCTTCTCCAATTTCGAAAAGTGTGTTGTCTCAGAATATTCCATCTTTATCAATCCATATATTAACGATATAGAAGATAACATGAAACTATCCTATGCTCTTGACGAAGTCACTAAAGCGCTTGACCGGGCTGGAATCAGTAAGAAACATCAGATACTAAATTCATCTTCTTTGACACATTCTAAGTCTGCTAAACCTGCTAAAAATGTTCGATTTATCTGTGATTCGTTGACGCATCTGCTGGCGTTATTCGAAGAGAAAACTGTAGAGACTTTTATTACGAAGCTTTACTTCATTTTGAAATCATATAATGCGTCAGCAATTTTCACTCTTAGTACTCCATCATCGAATGAATACGAAACTAATCGCATAAGCTCTATTTTTGATGGATTATTAGAGATGAAGTTAGAGGATAACGGAGATGCACTGGTCAGAAGAGTTAGAATGCTCTCTATAAAGGGTATACATCATGATCCGCTGTGGATCGAATTTAATATATCTAACGAAGGTACTATTTCCTTTACCAAACGATCGAATTACGCTTTTTGTTTCCTTTGTAAGGATCCCATAATTGATAGGCCAGTTATTTATACTGAACTGCCCTTTCATGCTGACCATTTAGAAATTTATAAGAAATTAGTAAAGGTTTATGACTTTAGTCTGTCAGGAATAGGCATTCCGACTGAACCAATAAATGCAAACTTTTTCTTTATAGATATAGTCGGCCTTTCTGACCCGTTATTATCTGTCAATAAACAAAGAGAAAAAATAGAGACTCTCAATAGTCTCATACTTATATGTGAGGCTTTTAAGGCAGACGATAAGAAGATAATACTACCTACTGGTGACGGAATGGTGATAGGATTTCCATTAAATCCAGAATTGCCCCTACAACTGGGTATGCAGCTTCACCGCGAGCTGCGTAAGTATAATTATGAGAAAAATAATGAAGATTCTATAATCGTACGTATTGGTCTCAGTACGGGACCAGTATTTACAGTGAATGATATAAAAAATAATCAGAATTATTGGGGCCCTGGCATTATATTAGCACGCAGAGTTATGGATATAGGCAACGAGTGGCATATCTTAATCGCTGATAATCTGGCGGAAACGCTTATCGCCTTAAAGGAAGAATACAAAAAAACTATAAAACTGATTGGAAATTATCGAATAAAACATGGTCAAGAGATAAGGCTTTATTCGCTGTATTCAAACGAATTCGGAAATCCTGAATTGCCAATTAGAAAAGATTTCTAGCCTAGGTTTTATTTGAGTTCTTGATCCACATTATTCAAACGTATTCGAGATCTTCGGTGCTTTTAGATTACTGTAGTATAACTTACGTGCAAGAGAACAATATAACCAAACTAAACGTATACGCAATTGATACGTCGAAGCCATCAATCAAAATGTTCTAGCTTCCTAATCGTATCACGAAACGCGATCTTATTATTCTTTTCAACAAAAATATGGTTAGAATTGATGGGGGAATCATAGCCATGACGATAGAGAATAATGCAACCTGTCCAGAAAGTTTTGGAGTAATAAATATAATCGTTATGAAAATTGAAATACTCATAACAAATATGTAGAAAAAGACAGTTATTAGTATGATAGATCCTTTCATTAGTAGAGCACCACCACTCATCGAATATAAAATGTCATTAACGTTAATAACGGTAATTGATATGTTGTTAAAACATGCACGAGAACCATAAAATTGAATCTAAATCATGGGATCCTTCGCTAGAGCTGAAAATTCTAGATAAATGGCGCGAAGATAATGTCTATGGCTTCTCAATCATTGGTCAAAATAGCATACCTTTCATAATTGATACTCCACCACCATATCCATCTGGCAGACCATGGCACATCGGAGCAGCGGCCCACTATGCCCAGATAGATATGATCGCTAGGGCCGCTCGAATGAAGGATTATTGCGTATTCTTTCCTATAGGCATAGATAGAAATGGCCTACCTGTTGAGATTTATACTGAAAAAAAATATAAGATTCAAATGCGGAAAACTGACAGAGAAAAATTTCTCGATCTTTGTGGACAAGCACTAGACAATCTTGAATCAGAGATGATTCAGATAATGAAAGATATGGGGATAAGTGGAAATTTTGATGAGTACTATAGAACTGACTCTGCCGAATTTAGATCTTTAACTCAGAGTACTTTCATAGATTTATGGAGGAGGGATCTAATATACATAGCAAACAGGCCCAATAATTATTGCTACGATTGTGGTACTACCTTGGCCGATGCAGAAATCACCTATCAAGATATTCCTACCATACTAGTTTACATGAAATTTGATATCAAAGAGACAGGAACTATAATTGTAGCTTCCACTAGGCCAGAACTCCTCTTTGCTTGTCAAGCAATAATAGTGAACCCTGAAGATGATCGGTATACTGAGGTCATAGGCAAGCATGTGATCTTACCTATATTCGATAGAGAAGTTGAAATTCTTGCTCACCGGACAGCAAAACCCGACTTTGGCTCTGGTGCGGTAATGGTTTGTAGCTATGGTGATCGAAATGATGTCCAGCTTTTTCGAGAACTAGGGCTTGAAGAAATAGTATCGTTAACTGAGTTCGGAACTACAACTGAATTAGCCGAACCATACGCAAACCTTAGAATATCTCAAGCTAGATCTAGAATTATTGAGGATCTTACAAAGGATCAACGTGTCGAAAGAGAAGAAAACATTATGCATCGAACACCTATTTGTGAACGTAGTAGAACGCCCATTGAAATACTATCTATGCAAGATTATTATCTAAAGCAGATGAGTTATGTCCCGAAACTGAAAAAACTCGCATCGAAAATAAAATTCCATCCTGAGATACATCGACAAATATTGAACGGCTGGCTAGATTCTGTTTCGATCGATTGGCCAATTTCAAGACGAAGATTTTACGGGACAGAAATTCCTATCTGGTTCTGTAAAATTTGCAAAGCCCCAAATCTTCCAGAGGCCGGTCAATACTACAGACCTTGGAAGGAAAAGCCTCCATTCAAGAACTGCAGTAAATGCGGGAGCACCGAGTTCACTGGAGAGGACCGGATATTTGATACATGGATGGACTCTAGTATCACTCCACTATTTATCACAAGATATCTACGAGATCAAAAATCATTTGACCGTCTCTATCCGACAAGGCTGAGACCACAAGCCAAGGATATTATACGAACTTGGCTTTATTACAGTATGTTGCGCTGCTTCCAGCTAACCGATCAATTACCTTGGGCTGAGGCTTGGATAATGGGCTATGGTGTAGATGAGAAAGGAGAAAAGATGAGTAAGAGTAAGGGAAATGTCATAGACCCATTTCCAATTATTCACAGGTATGGTGCAGATGCGTTTCGATTTTGGTCTGCTGCGGAAGGTAATTTGGGACAGGATTTCAGATGCTCTGAACAAAAAATCGCAATATCAAAGAATTTTCTCTCAAAGTTGTGGAATATAGCAAGATTTGTTTCTTCTTTTGAGATAGTCTATGACTTACCGCAACATCTCGATGACTCAGATAAGTGGATTTTAGGAGAGCTGTCAAAGTTAGTTAAAGTGTGTGATCTTGGATATAATGATTATAATTTTTTTATTCCTGCAAATGCAATAAGAGACTTTACATGGAACTTATTTGCCTCACATTACCTAGAAATGGTTAAATGGCGTGTTTATGAAAATGAAAAGGCAAATAAATTTGGTCGTGATTCCGCAATCTCTACTATAAATAAATGCTTACATACAATACTTTTGCTGCTCTCTCCAATTTGTCCTTTTATTACGGAAGAGATTTGGACAAAAATGTACTCTGATAAGAGCATTCATTTACAAAAGATGCCTAAATCAGAGATAGGATACCATGATCTAACAAAATATACCAAATCGATTCTAGAATTTAATTCTATGGTGTGGAGTAAAAAAAAGGAAACGATTTCACCTGAGACAGGAAAACCAATGTCGTTAAAAGATCCGATTCAGATAGCAGTACCAACTACTCTTATATCGTTTGCTCCGGATTTACAAAAAATGCATAATCTAAAGAGTAGTATATAAAATAAGCTAGTATATTAAGTAAGCATTGGCTAGATTATAGTGCTTTAATGACGAAAATATGATCAACCTAACAGCCTTATCGATCTGGCGAAATTTCTGGCCCATCGCCTAGTCCAGGTTTTTCCCATCAGTTAACGTTGTTACCTAAATGATTTATATCAATAACAAAAAGAATTATTCGACGATTACGAATAGGCTCACAGGAGAGAAAAAAGAAAGTCTCAAATGCTTTCTTTTTTCTCTGTGTGCAAGAAGGCAATACATATAGTCATATTATCTAAATCACGCAACGCGGATTACGCTGATCATACTTGAATCATTGATTTAATGTTATTATTTATTTATCTACATAGGCTTATCAAATATAATATCATATGTCATTGAAAGGTTTAACGGTAGCCGTTACGGCTAGTAGAAGAGCCTCTGAGCTGGCTCGATTGATAATGGCATTTGGAGGCCAGCCATACTTTGCACCAACAGTAGGCCTAAATGCAACACGAGATATCGAAGAAATTAGGAAATTTATTGACAAGATTTTCGAACATCCTGACTTCTTGATATTCACGTCTGGCCCCGGTGTCTACTCTCTTATGACTATTGCTAAGAGGCTCGGATTAGGAGAAAAATTGAGGGATGCTTTGAAAACCACATCATTGATCGCTCGAAGCACAAAAGTACAAGCGGTATTGGCAAAGTATGGTATCCGTACCAAACTGATCCCATATGAAAATACTACAGAGGGAATCTTGAATCTGCTAAAAGAATACGAAATAATGGGCAAGAAAATAGGCATTCTATGGCATGGATCCTATTCAAAATGCTTTATAGAGGAACTTAGAAGTTCTGGGGCAGAACTGTTTGAGCTGACAATCTATAAATATTCCTATGAGCTTGACAATGAGAGTGCGACAGTCTTACGCGAGATGGGATTCAGCTATCTTCCTCCTGATGAATCAAAGGTCATCAAACTTATAGAAGACCTGAATAATAGGATTATTGATGTCATAACCTTTACGAGTCCACCCGCAGTCAGAGAATTATTTATAATTGCAGAAAAAAACAATTTAAGACAGTCACTCAAATCATCGTTAAATAACTTTGTTATCGTTACAGTTGTTGGTCCTTCTACAAAGAAAGTACTCGAGGATAATGCAATCATTACTGATGTGATGCCAAATAGCTACAGGATGGGAAATATGATAAAGTCTCTAAGTGACTATGTTCATCATGATCCGTATCCATCAAAGAGAAAAAAACTCCAGAACAGTTTTCTTAAAGAGTGACTGCATAGAGCACAGAATGAAATTGTAAGCAAGTAATGATGTTACCTGCAAGCCATCAAATTGAACATCAGTATCTTCTGATGTCTCTTATTTTAGAAAAATAGCTCTTGACTGCTATTACTTTACCTCTATATGAGATTTCGCCTTACATAGATTTTCTTAAATCTGCTTAGAAAAAGTATTAACATAATGACCACAATGATGGAAATAGATGCCTGAATTATGGATATCACCATCCTATTGACTCCGATTTGGAGCAGGACAAACTCCATAGGAGCTACAACCATCACAAGAAATGCAGCAGCAGCAAGAATAATAATCCACATTAAGGTAATGAATAGCATAAGTCCAGAATTATTCATTTGGGAATTAGTCCAGTAATAAAGTAATATTGAATGATAATTGAGATCACACCTAAAATCGATGAGAATATTCCTAACTTAAAAACCTGACCAACAATTTGTTTTTCTGACATAGGTCCACGCGCAAGAATTAATCTTAGAAGAGTAGTAGGCGCATCCCTATCCTTTGATGCTGCCAATTTATAATCATCCATTAATACGGTGGGCCTGGCCTTAACTTGTCTATGTTCGACTATTTTCTTCACACTAGCTAGAAAAAGGAAAGAGTTCATGACTGCGGGTAGCAACGAGATCACTCCTATCACCTCTGAGCTTCCAGCAATAGCAATAGCACCGTACATTGACCCAATTAATAAAGTTCCAGAATCACCAGGAAAGATCTTGCTGGGATACTTGTGAAATTTGTATAAGGCTAGTGTTCCAAATAGTAGTGGTAGAGCTGCCACGAACATGTCATTGCTACCAAATATTGCGATACTTATTAGAAGAGGTATAGTACAAATAATTACAAATCCACTTGCGACCCCATTTAATACATCGATAGAATTAATTGTGTTTCCTACAATGGGAATTATAACTAGGATTAGTGGGATGGATAACAGGGGAATGAAGACTGCGCCAAAAATCAGATACAGATGCGAACCGTAAGCTCCGAGAACTATCAAGGGAACAGCTGCTAATATTAACGCGAGTGGCTTGAATGATCCCGGCATTATTCGCTTATCGTCAATCAGACCAATAATAAATCCTATGACTGTAGTTAGCAGAATCGCAATGATTTTCACATTGAACGTCAGCAAAAATAAGATTATTTCTGACGTTGCGATCCCTATGAGCAATGTGGGTCCAGCCGGCCTAGGTACCAGCGGTAATTCAGGTTTATGGAAATCCTTCACTATTTTTCCCTTAGAGATTAATGATCTGATTGTTCTAGGCATCATAACCACAACTAACAGAAATGAGATGAAAGAGACAAGTATTGCTTGGATGAGTGTACTATTGTCCGCGAGATTTAGCAAATATCTATCAGTCCTGTTAATACAAAAGATTTGTTATATAACTGCAACATTGAATAACAAGTAAACTTTAGTCTGGATTATTTAGAGAAACTCTGAAGATCTAATGGCCTTACTCAGGAAGCATCGTATCCTTTGATTTATTCTTCAAAACCTTAGCTAGTCCCATTCCGATCTTAGGAATCGTAGATAACTTTGATTCTGGAGTATTTGCTAAGACAGTGGAGTCCTTAATGCCCGCATTATATAATGATCTGGCCTTAATTCTTCCTATCCCTCTGAATTGGATTAGGGATATAAGCTCTTCTTTTATGCCATATTTTATTCTAATTCTTAAATTATATAATTCGTTGAGCAAATCTTCGCGCCCAACGATCTTTGCAACTTTGTATAATGAATAAGCCAACCATTCGCTTGTCTCAACAATTCTATACATATCACCCGGTTCCACTCCATGTCTCTCACTCAGTTTTCTGTCGCTACTCTCATTAATCCATTCATAGAGCGCCAATAGACTTCTCGAACTTTCGAACTCATTAATCTGAAAGATAAGTTGATTTGTGTTACGCAGAAAAATTTCGGACAGTGTGTCATAATCGTTATTTCTCAGTGCAAGGCGTGGATAAAAGTCGATACTACTTGTAATTAAATGTAAAAAACCTAAAGTATGATTCTCTTTGCTGGGTTTTTTAATCGACTCGATAGCTTTTCTAAACTCTATCCCAGTAGAGGGATCCACGTACAATAATGATATATTCTTTCCGAATTCTGTTACAATATATCTCTCCTTCCTCATTTTGACCAATCCATCTGATTGTAGATAATCCAAAGCATTGATGATTTTGGATGACAAGGTAGATTCCTTGCAAGATTGTGCCAGTAACGTGTTTTGAAAGATATTTATAACTTCATTTTTCTTTATTCCAGGAAACATAACTATAGTACTTAAAACATGTATTCTTATCATTCTATTATTGGCAAGTTGTGATTTAATAGGCTCTGGAGAACCCAAAATATAATGATCGTAAATGTCATCTCGATTGAAATTTGATCCTGCAATGATTATTGATTGTCCCTCTTTGTCATACATTGGTCTGCCTCCACGGCCAGATATTTGTTTATATTCTAAGACACTGATGGGTATCCTACTACCAATATCTGAGTCATAGCGTAAGAAGCTTGACAAGATAACTCGTCTAGCGGGCAGATTCACGCCGGCAGCGAGTGTAGGAGTGGTAAATAGAATTCTGATGATTCCTTTTTTGAAAGACTCCTCTATGATTTTCCTACTAGACGATCCGATACCTGCGTGATGAAACGCTACTCCCTTGGATATTAGTTCGGAAAGAGTCGAAGTGATTTCCGTATCTTCTCCATAAGAACGGATCTTGGATGACTCCTCTAATGCCATTTTTCTACTGTTCTCATCTAAACTTTTGAATACAATTCCCTCTACTTTCTTTGCAAGATAAGAAGTACATTTACGGGTTTCAGTAAATACTAAAGTCTGATATCCATTCACCATAGAATCATGGACGAGATCGACTATTGCAGATCCACAATTGGATTTAATTTTTATAGTGCTGCCGTCACTCATTTTAACGATTCCATTCTGATATGCGCCCTCCACTAATTTCGTAGGTCTCCATTTACTGTCAATCAAATCACACCCAAGCCAAGAAGCTATGTCCTCTGAATTAATGACCGTAGCACTAAGTACTAGGAGCTGAATCTGAGGATAGACTTGTCGTATTTTTGTTAATATCATTTCTAACACAGGGCCTCTCTCTCGATCACCTAAGAGATGAACTTCATCGAATACAAAAAGCCCTACTTCTGATATCCAATCCGCCCTATGTCTCATCAACGAATCCATTTTTTCATTAGTCAATATTGTAATGTCAGCATCAGCTAGTTCCTTGCCCTGAGAATCGAAATCACTACTAGCTAACTTAACCTTAACCTTTCGATTGAATATTTTGAGATCATTGAGAACTTGAAAATCCGAGCATTTTTCCGCTGCTAAGGCTCGTAATGGAGTTAGGTATGCCACCCTTAATCCCTTCTCGATTGTCTTGATCGCAGCCATTAACGCCACCAATGTCTTACCACTAGCAGTTGGAGTTGTAATGAGTAAATTTTTACCCTCTAAAACTCCTTTTGAGATAGCTAATTCTTGAGGGGGGTATAATGTAGGGTATCCTAAAGACATTAGCAGCGAAGATATCTTCTGGTCTAGATGAAGAGCCATCTTGACACCTTCTAATGATTATTCTGTATAAAAAGCATCAAATCTGAGTGACCCTTCATTAAGTTGCAATCACGTGTCTTCTAGTAGAAGTCTGTTCTATCATCATCATTATTATTATTCTTATTATTATTATTATTATGGTCGCTGAATTCGTGAAATAGATAAGTGATGGTACAACGTGGAAAAGTGTTTATAAGTTGTGAATATGTTAAGAGTATCGTTTTCCCCAAGATGGCACCTAGGATTTTGGAATGTCGAATACAAAAACAACTCGTAATAAGAGGGATTTTTGGTAGGCTTAAAAGTCATTAGAGGAAAAATTAAGAAAAGAATGTGGATACGTGATCATGATTTGGTACTAATTGCTCCTTGGGATTTTTTTGATTGGATATTTATTGAATATATATTCGATTAAGAATCTGCTCTGGCCGCATAAGATAAAGCGAACCTATAAGAAAATCTGAAATTTGCTATACCAGCTTTTGAAAGGAAAGCAACACTAGAGGTGTCAGACAATATAAGCTGAATCTTGTGCTATATTACTTTCTATACTGTGCCGCAAATGTCGCAGCTTCGCTACTACCTAGATCATTTTGAAATTGTTCTCTTATTATTCTACCGTAAATAACCAAGTCTCGAGCGAGCATTCTCAGGCGTCTCTCTAAAGCAGGATTTGTAATGCTTCCGTCTTCATCAAAATCATGGTCACCATTAATCGCCACTCCATATGGCATACTCCATCCATAACATTGTCGAACAGCTGTCCGCATCTGATCCATGACGGTCAAGCCCCTTTCATGTGACGTGCAGACGTAGGCAAATGTTTTGCCCGCAAATTCCCTCCAAAAATGATCGAGAAAATTCTTTATTGTACCCGACATAGAACCGTGATAATCTGGAGATGCTAGTATGAGAGCGTCAGCCCAATTCACGTCATCGGTAATCCTTAGAATATCATGTCTGTCAGTATCATTATTGTATCCACTAGGATCGTAAAACGGTAAAGGATGCTTTCGCAAATCAAGCAGTCGTGATTCTGCACCATGTGTCTTTGCAGTCTCCAATATGATCTTTAATGCCAACGTACTGCGTGAAGTTTCTCGCATACTGCCGCCTACGCCCAATATCTTTAACAGCATAAAGGGATGAATCCTTATGTAGTTATTTTATCTATCGTTTAGTACTTGTAATTCAATATCCGGAGAGGTTTTACTATCTTGAGTGGTTTGACAATGATATCATGATTCAATTTATGTCAAATTATTAATTCCTAATGTATATTTTGTGATCTCCTGCTGAAATGAAGAGTTCATATATAAATGGTCTTAATCTAGAACTTTGACGGTTTACTCTTTTTGGTATATATCACCATTCTAGCGCATCTTGCCAGGACTAGGATATCGGTAGTCTAGTTCGACTTGATTACATCTTCAAACTATCCCATGTAACTCCTATTAGGTAAATTTGTATTTCCATATTTAAGGCAATTCATATCTGGAGAGATCAATGGCCTAGCAAAAACAATGTCTAATAATCGCGGCCACTCTACTCTTTGCCCCTCTTTTCGAGGCAAACTATGTTAGTTATATCCTTCCTAGTGGAGTAAAGCATAGAAGGCGAATTTCAAATTATTTTTTAAAAGAACCCTGATGGATATTGACTAGATTTAAGATG
>JBQCDO010000040.1:0-2246 GCA_051961195.1 Nitrososphaeraceae archaeon
TATTTCAATGCGACATTTTGAAGACGCAGTTAAAAAGATAAAGATACAAAGGGAAAGAAGGCCTGAGGAGCGTGTAACGACTTTATCACATTACAGATAGGTAGGTAAATGATAGCTAGAGTAATAAATACGAATATCTTTATTTAAACCTCTTAACCATACAAGAAGGAGTTAGAAAAAGCTAAGATATTTCGTAAAATCTGGCCTTATTTAACGTTCCTAAACATACATATCAGAAAGACTGTGAACTGATGTAAATACAAAGGTAGAGGAATTAAATCAGACAAATACAGCGTGACAAAGACGATATTATGGCTCAATTATCAGATCAACTTGTGTACCTATCAAACAAATTGCAGGAAATAGAGATAAGACAATCACAAAGATCTACACGTTATCTGTAGATACAATTGTACTGATTCATGTCGTCTAGAGTTATGATTTAATCCGTTGCCGTAATTCCTTACTGGTATCAGAGTAATAAGTCTCGAACTATTGTGTATTGTGTTGCATATTGAGTACAGTCCATATACTTTTTCGCAGCAGAAAGACCAGATCACACGCCATTTTTACGGCTACTGAAGACTTGATTGTACTATATTCTAGCGATCTGGAAAAGAATCAATCACTTATACTATTGGTAACTTGCCATCAAATCTATAACATTGACAATGCATACACAATTTGATCTTAGGTTGTGATATAGATAACGCAGCTAATTTTTGCACATATGAAAACCAACGACACATCTGGCCTGGAGCTCGCATCTCGGGCGTGCTACCAAGCACAGAAGTTCGGCGCGGAGATGCTCACCACCAAGGGAACTCGGCTCATCTGCAACAGCAAATAGTGCGTCATCGAAGTTGAGGATGGTGCTCAAATTCCAGTATATACTATCATGATTGCGACATAGGCTGAGTACCAAAGGCCATTATTGAAAAAACTTGTCATGGTTTGAAGATGAGGGCGTCTATTACGGCGCGAATTTTGTGGAAGTGCAATGATGTGGTGGTGAAGTAAACTGTGGTGACGGAGTAAATTTAGCGATCAGGCTACCGTATTTTGGAAGCCAGTAAAGTGTGTATATGCCCATCAGATCGGCCGGTTTGGCCTAGAGCATGTCGCGCTATCTGATTCGCAGGAGCGAAGAGATCGCTACTATTGTATTCCGGTTTAACACTGATATCTGGGCAATCACCTCCAATCCGTTCGGAGCGAAACAGGCAAAATGGGATAAAATGACAAGCACAAGATCAGTCACGTGTTCATCTGATCGGCGCCGCTCCGAACATCCGTTGACTAATGGCTGCATAGCTCTCGATGCGGAAGGCTTCATCAAGACTGGTCCCGATCTGTCGCCAGAAATTGAGTGCTGTACACTAGTCTCTTTGCCCATATGCCGTAATTACTCTAAACAAGCTAGTTTAGGGGTTTTCGTGGCGGACGACGCGCGGGGAGGCAACATCAAGCGTGCTGCGTACTCGGTAGGCGGAGGATCAATTGCTATTTCATTTGTTCATAAGTGCTCGAGGAATAGGAACAGATCGAATCGGCCCAGATTTCTATTGATTTGAGATTGGTTCTTGACTGCCAATTACTACTAAATAATAATCTAACTCTAACTTCTGCTGTCCCTTAATTGTACCAATATCTTATAGATAATAATTACAGATCAAGACATTATAACTTATATTCATAATCTTGGTATACTCAAATCTATTATACATTGTATAGATATGAATCGAAGTTATGTTATCTCAGGAATAGCAATAGCGGCAATAGCTCTAGTACTAGTTACGACAACAACGTCAGATCAGCAGTCCGTGTTCGCACATAGAAACTACTATCATTATGGTCATCAGAATCATCATAATGGTAGTGATGGCGCAGCCGCAGCAGCGGCAGCAGCTGGCGATAGCGCAGCATCAGCCGCAGCAGCCGGTGGCAGTGCTGCAGCAGCGGCAGCAGCTGGCGATAGCGCAGCATCAGCCGCAGCAGCCGGTGGCAGATAATTGATTGATGTTTGTGAGGAAGATCAGGGAATGATGTGGATAGAACACCTGTACTCACATTTGTTGAAGAAATCAACAATAGACAAAAGTACGTAGAGAGAGATATGTATAGTATTAGAGATGAAGATAATGAAAAGAGAACTCAAGTTTCTACTTATTATTAGTCTACTTGTAGTCTTGACTATAACATCACCTTCGGTATTATTATCTAATTATTCAATACTTCCCGCAATC
>JBQCDO010000041.1:0-20936 GCA_051961195.1 Nitrososphaeraceae archaeon
ATCTTATATGTTGAACATTTTAGAGGATAACAACATTAATGAAACCCTGATGTCATGTAGAATTCTTGTCGCCTTGGTAGCTCAGCCTGGTAGAGCGTTGCCTTGGTAAGGCAGAGGTCCCGGGTCCAAATCCCGGCCAAGGCTCTCTTTTTTTGATTTAGGAGTACTTCTTCACCTTATACGGTTTTGGGAATTAGCACTCATGGAAAATATCACTTTACACCTTTATTAGAACGAATATAGAATTGCCAAAAAGAAGAAGAGTGTACAGCTGTTTTAATTATGCCAAACATCCCCTTTTTGTCTGCATAAGATAATAAAGCATATTATTAATTTCATTGCTTGTTCTACTGCGGATACACTATTTCTGTTCCAGATTTTTGACGAATACATTAGCATGATGGATTTCCGGCCTTATCTTACATACTTGAATGATACACCTGAAATTAGAATTTATCATGAATTACGCCCTGCGATACAACAAGATAGATTAGAGGTCGGAGGTCATTCAGGATCATAGTTTGTTAATCGAGAATCAATTTTATAATGTTGTTGATCAATGATTCAACAATATAGTTAAAAGTAGGCCTTTTAAATAAACACGATACGGGTTCTAATTTTGTTTTCAATTTCATATACTGGTTCAAATTGATACAAAATCCTAAACCGAAAGTCGACAGCTCTTCTCTATGACCTTCCCTAAAAACTGCCGTCATTAGAAATACATTATAGCATTAGAAATAATGTTTCTAGCTCATGATTTTTGTAGATATGATGTAAGACCAGAATAAGTGATTAGAAGTAATTCTATAGTTCCTAAAATGGTAATTAGAAAAGACACCTCAGCCGTACCTTCTATGATATAGCGTACGAGACTTAGCTTCCGAGCATAGAGTATGACACTATATGAACCGGTACTCATTCAAATCTTTACACGAAGCTCCATTTACGAGTGGTCTTTATTGACATCTTTCATGGACTCTATTATCCTTGCGTTAACATCATCAATGTCTAAATTATCCTTAAGATAGCCCACGAAATCGCTGGGAGTTATTATACCCACAGGTTTGTTTGTATCATTATCTTGTATTACTAGCAAGTGTCTGACATTATTTTGTAACATTATATCGGCTGCTACATCTATTTGTGAGTCAGCATCGATAGTTACTAATGCAGAAGACATTATTTGTTCGACAATTGTGTGTTTACTGCTGGCGTCGTGAACGCATATTCTCCGAACCAAATCTCGTTCAGTTACTATTCCAATTGCTATGTCAGTCTCATCGGTTACTACTAATGAACTAATTCTTTTATCACTCATTCTTTTTGCAGCGTCCTGTGCCGATGCAGATGACTTAATGGTTTCTAGTTTTTGAGTCATTACTTCAGCGATCGAAGTTGTCGCCATTCTTCAGAATCAGGAAAGCTGTTGTCTATATAAAGATTAGCAATTGAGTCGATCCATAGTACAAGTTGTACGTGCTTATCCGATGAGATGAATTATAATTTATTAATTCCGCTTCTCTTTATGGTCCTGGATGCTGCAGTTCATGCAAGTATTGTTGAATTTGATAAATAAAACGAACAGGTTCCATATTTGAAAAGCATTCTAGAATTTCATTCAAATGTTCAATCGAGTGTAATGGTTCCTTTCTTTATTCAATTTGATAGTAGCGGTAACTCGGATTTGTTTGTTTTCCTGGTGTTCCTTGGAAGGAAGGATAAGTGACTAGCCAATTTCACATGAAATTCATTATATTTCGTAATCGGTTACATATCGGATGCACATTTTAGGTTTAACAATATATCTTCAATGATGCAGGGCAATTCGACATATGGCCGTCGTCGGATTTGTTAAAAATAAGATTGAAATACTGATGAAATATAGTTATTTAGTAGACTAAGGCAGCACGAAATAAGAGACATTTGCAATATTTACAATTTTGCTGAGATTAGAGTAAATTACGGGAACAAAATAGGTCACACTCATAGCTATTCTTATATTTAAGCAAGAGAGATCATTACAAATTGGTAATACAGGCTTATTGCGTAAAATGTAAATCCAAACGAGACATGAAAGATGACAAGCAGATAACGATGAAGAACGGACGACAAGCCATTAGCGGTATCTGTACAACGTGTGGAACAAAAATGTTCAAAATAGGTGGCGGAAGCTCCAAAGTAGCCGCAAAAGTAAAGACTGCAAGCAAGAAACCAGTAAGAAAGGCTACTAAGACAAAAGCAAAGAGCAAAAGGAAATAGCCGTCTTGCATTTTGCCTTTGCCAAGTCAAAGAGCATTCGTTCATTCTCATCTATTTTTAGAAAATTATTAGTACATGATAAATGCCCTTAACGACTGCGAAAGACCGTTATTTAGATACGAGTCATAATTCTCGAGTTAAATGAGATCTTGTTCATGAGGCCGTAGATTGTTTCGAAAATATCCTTTAGGTAATTAGTTCGATCTTCCAGACGTGTAGTCAAGCAAATCTCATACTCGATTACTAATTAATATCTAAGATGATTCTCATCTATGTCAGATGAAGCTCGCCTGGGTGTATATTTGCTAACAATGGTACTGATTAACATAGAGGAGAATAGAGTATAAGTGAATTGTTTTAATGGAATTTACAAAACTTACAGAATAATTATCTATTATGAATCAGACCAAGGTCCCTTGCCACTTGACCCAGCTGTTTCTAATATGTTGGAAACTGGTTATTCTGATACTACAAATCAAATACTGAATATAGAAGCGGAACAGCATGTCCTTTTAGACGATGGGACATTCGTTAACACTGGATCGGAAATGTGCCGAATTGAAAATGAGAAGCGGCGTGCTGAAATACACACCTTCCAAAGAGAACACTCAATCAATAATCATAATAGATCGGAGATCATTCCTCGTACTGCACTAACAGTGTCACATAAGTTTGATCCACCCGTTCCTTCAATATCGGAAAAATCAGTTGAGCCTACTACAAAGTTAGCAGATTCAAACTTTTTTTTAAATGACCCATGCCAAAGTAGAAAGGCCGATATAAAGCAGACATCAATTTTGGAATTCATTGGATAATTTAACGTAATTGGTCGACCTCATATTTACACTGGAACGAACTGTTCATCAATCTCATCTCTTATTCTAACTAACTACATACCAAGTATTCTATGCAGCTTAGACTGTAGGTTCCTTAACTCAATCATGAGCGCATGATCATATACGGCAATTTTGACTTGAAATCTGTAGCTGATTTTTATTCTAGAAGCACTAGAATTTAGGAATTAATTCTTATATAAACAATTGATGTGATTACTTCAATGCGGTAGCCAGTGTATAGCATTTTTCGAGAGGTCATAAAACGATCTAGTGCCTATGGGGAACTCGCTTGTTCTGATTCTCTTTATTGTCATTTAACCACTAGGCCCTCAAGGTATCTATTTTTACAATGCAGGGTTCATATCATGAAATTTTAGTTAATAACTGAGGGCAGCACCAGATAGAAACGAGTACGATTGCAGACAGATATCTGATTAAATCGTTGCTTCCATGTAATTCAGACATATTTCTAACATATACGAGTAAAGGCATTATTGACTTTACTGGACCAAATTGTCATTCCGGGTTTCAGCAACAAAAATATAGAGAACGATCTCACGAACCATATGCCTAGTCATGGAGACTGTGACGAAAGTATGAGGCAATGGTATTGCAGTTATTGGATGACTAAAGAAGAATGGTTGGACATTCATGATTACTCTCCCTCAGACATTCTACATAAGCATCTAGATTCGGAACAGTAGTAGTCTCTTTCCAGCCTATTTATATTCACAGCTTGGGGGCTCCAGATTGGATATAGAATATCATTATAAGATTGGCTTAAAACGGATTAGAGTAGTGAAACGTTAGCCAGGATAGGACATCTGCCAGTCTTAGATTTCTAGAGACGAAAATATTGTTAAATGAATAGTTTTTGTACTGAGAGCTGAGATGCGCTTAACCCATTTTACCGTAGTTCCGAAGTCCTAGTCCGATTATCTCAAGATGGTTCTGTATGTACTATAACCCTAGCAGCCCCTGTTTTTCTAATTATCAAATTCTGAACAGATGTAGCAATTTTGTGTGCATCTTCTATCGTAGTTACATCGCCATCGTGAAATGTTTCAATCCGTATTGTCAAAGTTATATGGATATCATGATTCATATCTATTATACCAACATCTTCGCAATCAATAACTCCCGAGACCGAAGTGGCCGATTTTCGAATATTCTCTAAATAGAGAGCATTTGCTTGTTTTTCTATTCCCATTGTTATTTCTTTGACGACTTCGGTTTCGATATGCGTCGTAATATTTAGTATTTCGGGGATTTCAAATTTAATGCGCCTCTCAAATTCGTCGACCTTTCTGTGCGCGGCCTCAAGCCCTAGGGTGTTATTCATTTGAACGTCTAAATACAAGTGAAGTAATGTTGTATTTTTACTAATGGCACTTGTATTTCTATTCCGCAACTCATTATGCATAACCCTGTATCGTCTGTCGAGATCTGAATTTTGCATCTTCGAAAAGTATATGGAATGAATATTAGTAATCCCTTCAGTTTCAGCCGCAATGAGTCTTATCCTATCACTTATTGTCTCGTTCCCAGATTCTATTGCATCTACATGCACTAGAACATCCGAATTTGGGAAAGCCTCTCTGATCTTGTTTTCTACTTTAGTTGCTATCCTGTGCGCCATTGCATGCGTACTCGTTCTTGGGACCTCTATATGCATATCAACAAAGTCCTTTGTTCCTATTCTTCTGACGCGTATATCATGAGCACTACTTACTCCCTCCAACCCAGAAACAGTCTCTACTACACGTTGATAGGCTCCTTTGGGGGCTTTATCAAGCAATATGTCGAGTGTTCTTCTTCCTAGTCCCAATGAAGTATAAATTATCATTGCTGCTATAGTCAATGCAACGTAGGCATCAATATTTTCGATCGGAAAAATCGATGCCAGAATTAGGCCGATGATAACAATCCCCGATGAAAACATATCTGCCTTGAAATGAATAGCGTCAGCTTCTAACGCTTGGCTACCAAATTTTCTTGCAGTCTTGCTCAATGTATTATATCTTAAATAATCCACACACAAGGATATGATCATAATTCCGAAAGAAAAAATTGTTATCTCTGGTTGTACTACCTTGAAGAATATTCGTTCCAATGCCTCGTAACAAACCCAGGTAGCAGTTGCGAACAGGAGACCAATCTGAACAACGCTTGAAATACTTTCAAATTTTGCATAGCCATAGGTGTACTTCATATCGGGAGGCCGCGCAACCATATGGATAGCATACAATGTCATAATAGCAGCTATCACATCGAGACCGGAGTGCATTGCCTCTGTTAATATACTAAGACTGTTGGTAGAAAATCCAACTAGAAGTTTTAAAACAGTCAGCCCAACAGAGAATAAAATAGAGGTCAACGCTACCTTAAATTTGGTATTAAATATATCACCGTCATTAGCTGAAACATCTATTGTCTCACCGTTGTCTCCGTGACGGTCGTGATAGTTGTCTCCGTTAACCACGATTAGAGTAAGAATTGGTTTATTGACTTATATAGATTATTAGTTATGACGAATTCTTGCAACTATATGCGGGTAAAGTGCTGTTTGACGAAATATGCCTATGAACAGCACCCCAGGTCTTATTGAATTTAATTAATTTACTTCGCATTTCTCAACTCTTTCTCAGTCCAGTTAATTAGAGATTGCAAGTCATTTGTTGTAAAATCTACACCTATGCGTTCAGCTAGTGATTCCAATTCTGGGATAGTCATTGCCACTATTCGTAATTTTCCCTTTAATCTATCCTTGATGGAAACCGCGGCAGTGGATAAAAACCTTAAAGAGCTTTCTTTAGAAGAGCAAATAATTATAACCATGGAGCCTAACTTGTTGCCCCAAGTCCTAAGGATAAATCGCTGCATATCGATGTCAAAAAATGGATCTAGTTCGTCTTCGACATTTCCGATGAAGATTGAATATCCACCAAGCATCTGATATGCTAGAGCTGCAAATTTTGCATAATATGTTGCTTCTTGGGAGCCAGCTATCGACATTGCGAAAACTTCTTGCTTTATGCCGTCTCTTATTAAATTGAATTTCAAAAGCTCTGAAATTTCCATAATAGTATTGATGAGGTAGATTTTTTCTGTCTTGCCAAGTTTGCTCCTATCGTAAAGTTCATTTATTGTATTTAAGGTTGGCAGAATTACGTCTAACAAAATCCTTATTCTGTCTGCATGTGAATTAATTATATTCATCATGATCCTTCGAGCAGAGTCTTCATTGCCCACCAGTATTGCTTCCATAAATCTCTGCTGAATTTCAAGATATTCCAGAGGAAATGCAAAATCGGCTGCTCCTTGCTCGAGTGACCACACATTTACTGAGCCTAATTTCTTTTTTTTTATTAATCCGATGGCATGGAGAAGATCCAAATATTTAGTGATTGTCATCCTATTTATCCCAGTCTTGCGTGCTAACTCTACTCCAGACAATCCAGTGTTATCGCTTTGGAGCACATTAATAATGCGCCGCTTTACTTCCTCTACCGTGTATCTCCTATACATAGGCTGCTCAAGTTCTATATATGTTAGAATCTTTTAGCGCTTATTGTTTCTATATTGCCGCACTTGAGAAATTAGTTTGGTAATAGCGTCGAAGGCCCCTCCCACATCGCTCATCTTTACTATCATTATAGTATCAGTGTGACAGCTTACCGTATCTTCTATGTTAATGTGTCTCCTCGAAATCTGATTATAGAAGGCAATAGCGCAACCTGGTGTTTTAATAATTTGTTCCGGACTGTGCACTATAATCGCAGCTAAATCTTCGTCTATTTCCAATATATCATAATCTGCGAATAGCTCTCTTGCGTAATTCAATAGCTTATCGTCAAAAACCAAAGTTATTGATGAGATGCTTTCAGAAACGCTTATGAAACTATTGACATTCTTTGTGAGTGCCTTTGCAACCCTCTCTACTGTTCGCTTACTTTTGACAGTAGAGATCTTGGCAACATCAGTTTTGACACTGATCGTACTCTCAAGCAGGATAGAAGAAATTACCTGATCGTGAATGTAATAAAATTTTCTCGCTCGTTTGATAGCAGTGACAATGCTTTCCATGTTTATTTTCCTTCCCAACAGTCTTTCGATTTCAGGTTTGATCACTCTTGACAGACCGCTAAAATTGCAATAGTTATTTTGAAGGGAGTCTTGATAAGATAGGTCGGTAGCAATGATGTCATTCACAATACTAGTTATCGATTTTTGCCCGACCAAGGTTGGTCTAATATTATTCATTTTGGTCATTCTTGATCATAAAATATAAATGTAGTGTTACTATTGGGAACGCCTTGTATGGCAATCAACAAAGTTATACTAGCCTATTCTGGCGGATTAGATACCTCAGTTTGTGTGCGTTATCTGCAGAAACTCAATAATCTTGACGTCGTAACACTTACAATAGACCTTGGTCAAGATGAGGACTTTGCCAATCTGGAACAAAAGGCGATGTCTTTAGGTGCCACTAAACACATACATATCGATGCAAAAAAAGATTTCGCTAAAAGTTACATTTCACCATCAATACAAGCAAATGGGCTGTATCAGGGAAAGTACCCTCTTGCAACTGCGCTAGCAAGGCCGCTAATAGCTACAAAACTTGTAGATATTGCACATCAGGAACATGCCAAGATTGTTGCCCACGGGTGTACTGGAAAGGGAAATGATCAAATCAGATTTGATGTGACTATTCGAAGTCTAGATCCAAATTTAAAGATTGTCGCGCCAATTAGAGATATGAATTTGACTAGAGATGTTGAATTAAGATTTGCCAAGGAAGAGAATATACCAGTTTCACTCGATGCCAAAAAATATAGCATTGATTCCAACTATTGGGGAAGGGCAGTTGAAGGAGGGATGCTTGAAGATTCTTACTACGAACCTCCAGAAGAGTTGTTCCACTTTGTTAGATCAGAGGATAGTGATCCGGTTTATATAGAAATAGAGTATGAAAAAGGTCTGCCTGTTGGATTGAACGGAAAAGAGAGAGATTTGGTGACGATTATACATGATCTAAACAAGACTGTCGGCAATTGTGGTGTGGGGATAATAGATCACATCGAAGACCGCGTAGTTGGCGTGAAATCGAGGGAAATTTATGAAGCGCCAGCCGCAATAGCAATTATCGAATCTCACAAAGACCTCGAAAAATTAGTCCTCACAAAGCATCAACTTCGATTCAAGCAAATGATTGATGAGCAATGGACATGGCTTGTCTATTCTGGACTTTGGCAGGAACCTCTTAGAACCGATCTAGAGAGATTTGTAGAATCCTCTCAGGAAAAGGTAACTGGAAAGGTCAAGTTACGGATTCACAGAGGTTCGATGCGAGTAGTAGGAAGGGAATCAATGTATTCAATATATAAGGAATCGCTTGCAACCTATGACACAGGTTCTACATTTGATCAAAATCTAGCGAAGGGCTTCTCTGAATTATGGGGTTTGCAATCAATAATTGCAAACTCTATATGCGAAAACAGATCTCAGAATAGGAGATGAAAGCGAATATGAAGAAAGACTGTAATGACTGCGGAGCCGAAATCAACATTCCTAGTGACGCAATGGTAGGCGAAATAATAACTTGCCCTGACTGCGGTGCAAATTTTGAAATAACCGAAAAATCGGAACAAAAAATAGAGGTAAAACCGGCAGAATCCATTGGAGAAGATTGGGGACAGTAGATGGTCAAACTTTGCATTATTTACGACAAAGTTCGCTTTGAAGAAAAGGAATTATATGACAAAGCTAGAATGAGAGGTTTAAAAACGCAGATTATAGATGCAAAGAGCATTAATATTGGTACTAATAGCAAAAAAAATGACTTAGAGTTAGGCGATGTTGTCCTACAAAGAAGTATAAGTCATTATAGAGGACTATACTTAACTGCATGTCTTGAATTTTTAGGATTTCTAGTCATTAATAGCTTCAAAGTAGGTGAAATATGCGGAAATAAATTACTAACTTCAATTATGCTTGCTAAACAAAATATACCAACTCCTACTACTCATTTCGCTTTCAGCTCAGAATCATTATTAAATTTAATTAACAAAACTGGCTTTCCTCTAGTAGTTAAGCCAATAGTTGGCTCGTGGGGGCGAGGTGTATTTACCTTGCGAGATAACGAAGCTGCGAATATGATCGTAGAATTAAGGGAGGAGGATGACAATCCTCTATCTCGTATATATTATATCCAGGAAATGGTTAAGAGACCGCCTCGTGATCTTAGATGTATAGTAGTGGGAGATCGAGTTGTTGCAGCGGTCTATAGGTATTCGGCGAACAAGGAATGGAGGACGAATATTGCAAGAGGAGGTCGAACAGAAGAGGCATCGATTACAAAGGAGTTAGAAGATATTACTCTGAAGGCGGCTAGGGTGGTAGGAGGCGGGGTATTGGGAGTAGACCTAATGGAAGATGATACGAGAGGTCTGTTAGTACACGAAATTAATAACACTGTTGAATTTCATGGGGCTTCTAAGGTTGCTAAAACTGATATCGCAAGTGCCATAATAGATTACAGCATTGAATCCGCAAGGAACTAGTTGCAGCCATCAGGTCAATGAAGATTATCCAAATGTATGTCTCGCACATATCAATGGAAATGAAAGCGAAAGTGAAATTGTTGCTTTATAACAAAATTCATAAGAAGCTAAACGAGGAAACAGGGTAGAAATAGATAGCATGAGAGTTGGTGTAGTAGGAGCATCTGGATATGTAGGAGGGGAGCTATTGCGCCTTCTAGTAGGTCATCCAAAGATTGAATTAAGTACTGTTACTTCTAGACAGAAGGCTGGTGAATATGTGCACAGAATACATCCTAGTCTAAAGGGATTCATAGATATCACATTTTCGGACATGAGTATAGATAGACTTGGTAATACATGCGACTTGGTATTCACTGCTCTGCCTCATGGCAAGTCAAAGGAGATCGTGAAAGACCTTTACGACCTAGGAATTAAGATCGTAGATTTATCAGCTGACTTTCGTTTGAAGAATCCAAAAGATTATGTAAAGTGGTACGGATGGGAACATCCGTTTCCTGAATTACTCTCAAAATCTGTTTATGGCGTGCCCGAGTTTCATCGGGCCGATATCAAACGAGCTCAATTGGTATCTTGCCCTGGCTGCATGGCTGTCACATCTCTTCTTGCAATAAAACCCTTGATTGCAAACGATTTGATAGATACCGATCATATTATTGTCGATAGTAAAATAGGATCTTCTGGTGCAGGATCTAAAGCAAATGCTGGCACTCATCATGCCATGCGTTACGGTGTAATTCGTCCTTACAAACCAGTGAAACATAGGCATACAGGAGAAATTGAACAAGAATTAGCCCTAGTTGCCAAGAGAGCGATCAGAATAGGTATGACACCACATGCAGTAAATGTTGTACGAGGGATTTTGACGACTAATCATACCTTCCTAAAGCGAACAGTACCTGAGATTGATCTCTGGAAAATTTATAGAACTTCATACAAGAATGAACCGTTTATCAGGTTTATCCGTGATAAAAAAGGATTATACAAATTCCCAGATCCAAAGTTTTTAATCGGATCTAATTTCTGCGATTTGGGATTCGAAGTCGACGAGGAGAACCAAAGACTTGTTGCGCTGTCGGCATCAGATAATTTAGTTAAAGGAGCTGCCGGCTCGGCAATTCAGAATATGAATGTCATGTTAGCATATGATGAAACTGATGGTCTTAAACACACTCCAGTCACTCCAGTATGATAGTCATAAAACTAGGTGGTAGTGTCGTATCAGATCGTTTACATCCTAGTACCTTTCCGGATGTAAGACAAATCATGAAAAACGAAAAAATAGTGATTGTTCATGGCGGTGGAAAAGATGTTACAGATATAGCGACCAAACTTGGTAAGGAGCAAAGGTTCATAGTTTCCCCACAAGGGGTCAGGAGTAGATATACAGATAAAGAAACAATTGAAATATACACTATGGTAATGTCTGGAAAGATAAACAAGATGATCGTGGGCATGCTCATACGATGCGGTATAAAGGCGATCGGGATATCTGGGATTGATGGAGTTACCATAAAGGCAGACCGGAAGAAAAAGCTTGTTATAATAAATGAGAAAGGTAGGAAGATGATAATTGAAGGAGGTTATACAGGTAAAATACGTGATATAGATCCATCATTAGTCGATCTCCTTGTGAAGGAAGGGTATGTTCCTGTCATCTCACCTATTGCATTAAGTGATGATTTTGAATTTCTCAATATAGACGGAGACAGGGCGGCTGCATACATAGCAGGTGGATTAAAAGCCGATAAGATATTGTTTATGACTGATGTCAAAGGTTTGATCATAAATAGCGAAGTTATTTCAAATATGACCTTAGAACGGGCCAAGGAATTGTTGCCTTCAATCGGATTTGGGATGGAAAAGAAGCTGTTAGCGTGCACTGAGGCACTGGAAATGGGCGTGAATGAATCTATTATCGGATCGGGATTAATTGAAAATCCTATCTCCGCGTGCCTTTCTCATAATCAATGTACTGTAATCACTCAAAGATGAATTCTGAAGATCGATTTATGGGAAATCTGTATCAAAGATTTCCCATAAATATATCACGTGGAAAGGGCGCCAAAGTCTGGGACGATGAAGGGAGAGAATATATCGATTGTATGGCCGGGTACGGTGTAGCCCTAGTAGGGCATTGTAACGATAGGGTAGTTCAAGCAATTAAGAGCCAAGTTGAAAAGCTCATCGTTTGTCATATGTCGGCCTATAACGATACTCGATTGGAGTTTTTGGAAAAATTAGCAAAGATCTCCCCTGCTGGGCTCTCGAAAGTAGCCTTTAGCAATAGCGGTGCTGAATCAGTTGAGGCAGCTCTAAAATTCGCTCGAAAATATACGGGAAAGGCCGGAATAATTGCAATGGCAGGCGGCTACCACGGCAAAACTCTAGGCGCACTTTCCGTTACATACAATGAAAAGTACCGTAAGCCATTTATGCCGCTTTTGGATTTGGTGAAATTCGTTCCTTACAATGATCTAGCAAGGTTGGATGAAGAAATAAACGACTCGATCGGGACAGTAATATTAGAACCGATTCAAGGTGAGACAGGCATCATAATCCCGCCGGATGGATTATTACAAAGAATTCGGGAAGTCTGTACGAGTCGAAAAATAGTTCTAATTTATGATGAAATCCAATCTGGACTGGGAAGAACTGGCAAAATGTGGGCCGGCGAACACTGGAAGACCATTCCAGATATCATGTGTCTAGCTAAGGGAATTGGTGGTGGTATACCGATGGCTCTCACTCTAGCCAAGCCGGAAATAATTGATTCTATGAAGATCGGGGAACACTCTTCTACATTTGCTGGCAATCCTGTAGCGTGTACCGCAGCTTCGGCGGCTCTAGATGCTTTAGTTGAAGACAGACTAGTAGATAACGCAGCCAAAATAGGCAAGTACTTTAAGGATGGACTACATGGCTTAAAGGATAAGCACAAAATAGTTAGGGAAATAAGAGGATTAGGACTGATGATTGCGATAGAACTTCGGTTTGACGTCAGAGATCTATTGCTTGATGGCATAAAAAATGGGATACTAATGCTTTACTCTGGAAGAAATATTATTAGGTTGTTGCCGCCGCTAGTGATAGATGAATCTATGGTCTCATCTGCACTGGAAAAGATAGATAAATTACTTACCAAGGAAGAGGAAAGAAAAAATGTCAAATAAGCAGGATTCTATAGATGAGAAGATAATCAAGATCCTTCAAGAGGATGCGAGAAAGTCCTTTGTAGACATTGCAAACGAAATCGGCTATTCAGAGTCGGCTGTTCGAAGACGAGTAAAGAATTTGACACAAAGTGGAATTATAACGAAGTTTACCATTGCAACACAGAGTGCTGACAAGACAAGTGCAATAACTCTAATTTCAGTCAGTTCAACATCTGACACCTCTACAGTTTCAGCCAGTTTGATGAAACTAACGGGCGTCCAAACTATCTACGAAATAACTGGCCAGTATGACATAGCAGCTATAATTTCATCCACTTCGATCGCCGAAATTAATCGATGTATCGATGACGTTCGTAGGACGGAAGGAGTAGCCGATACTAATACCGTCATAGTCCTAAAAACGATTCGCTAGTATAGGCGTTAGTAGGTTAAAAGTGGTAAGAACATCCATTGTATCAGATTCTATCTTATGCAAGATATCATCGATTGTTTCATATTGCGATAAGGTTTATATTTATACGAAAATAAGTCTGATGGATAAGAAAATGTCACTAAAACCGTCAGATCCGAACCATTATGCGTATATCTACAATGAATCAGATAAGGGACTTGACAATATTCAGATACTAGACTCAACGCTTAGGGAAGGTGAACAACATCCCGGTGTTTCATTTACTACAAAACAACGAATTCAAATTGCATGGATGCTTGATTCCTTTGGCGTCGATCAGATTGAGATAAGCCCGGTCGTTTCATCGGATCATTTTGTTTCTACAAAGACAATCATAAAGCAGGGACTGAAGGCAGATATCTTAGCCCATGTGAGGGCAATGAAATCTGATATTGACGTTGCACTCAGTTGCGATGCCCAATGGGTAGCTACGTACATGGGGATTTCCGATATTCATTTGTCCTCGAAATTAAAAATATCAAGGGAAGAAGCAAAAAATAGGGCTTTAGATGTTGCAGACTACATAAAATCACATGGTTTAAAGGCTCGTTTCACAATGGAGGACGCCAGTCGAACGGATCCTTCATTTCTTATTGATATGTGCAAGGAAATGAACAATCGAAAAATAGAAAGGATAAGCATTCCGGATACTGTTGGCATTATGAGACCAAAGGGCATGTATAATCTTGTTAGTCGTGTTTACCAAAGTATTGACACGTCGACTAGCCTGCTAGACGTTCACTGTCACAATGATTTGGGACTTGCATTGGCAAATGCACTGGCGGGCTGTGATGCAGGAGCAAATCAAATACATACTACAATAGATGGATTAGGAGAGCGAACAGGCATTCCCTCGCTGGCTGAGACTGCAGTAGCTTTGATGTTAATTTACAAATCTAACAACGACCTCAGATTACACATGTTGAAGGATCTGTCAAAGACTATTTCGCTTTATACAGGATTGGAGGTTCCTGAGTCGAAACCAATTGTGGGAGATAGCGCATATAAGCATAAGGCCGGTACTCATCTCGCTGCGATATTACGAGATCCCTCTGCATACGAGATTATCGAGCCGAGACTAGTTGGGAACAGGCGAAAAATAGTATTTGGTGAGCTTGCAGGCAAAAATGGAGCGGCTTATCTTTTGTCTTTACTTGGATTAGAAACAAGCAATCATGAAGCCGAAAAATTGGCCCGAGGACTTAAGGATCTTAGAATGGGTGATATATTGGAGCTATACTTGGACGATCGGCTGGAAAGAAAGATACTTAACAATGTATATCCAAATTTAAAGGCAAAGGAGTAAGTGATTAAAAATGGTGAAGTGTCCAGAATGCGATGCTGAAATTAAGCCTCCTTCAGATTCAATAGAGGGAGAAATAGTAACTTGTCAAGATTGTGGCGCAAGTTATGAATTAGTAAAAGGAGGAACGGAATTCAGCCTTAAGCCGGCCCAGACAGTCGGTGAGGATTGGGGCCAGTGACGGACGAAGTTAAATCTTCTCCTCATTTCGCAATTCTCTATGACCAAATTAGGTGGGAAGAAAAGGCATTATATGAAGCAGCAAAGAAGCGCGGATTTGACCCCGTCAATATCGATTGCAAAAGCCTCTTTGTAGATTTGAATAAAGAGTTTCAATATAAGGGTTTTACAATCATACAACGATGTGTAAGTTACTTTAAGAATATTCATTCTACAGCCGCGTTAGAAGGTCTGGGGGCAAATGTGTTTAATCCGTTAATTACAAATTCAGTATGCGGCAACAAACTGTACACGCACATGATGCTTCGGAAAGCTGGTGTAAGGACGCCCAAGGCGATTACTGCGTTCTCGGAATCATCAGCTATTGCAGCGCTCGATGAGTTGGGATACCCTGCCATAATAAAGCCAACGATTGGTAGTTGGGGCAGGCTAATTGCTGTGTTGAATGATAAAGAGGCAGCAAAGGGTGTAATCGAGCATAGGGAGCATATGTTTCCCTTATATCAGGTATATTATTTTGAAGAATTTGTTGATCGGCCACCAAGAGATATAAGGGCTATAATTGTTGGCGAAAGGGTGGTAGCCGCCATCTATCGATACTCGGCAATTGGTGAGTGGAAAACAAATATGGCCTTAGGTGCTCGTGCCGAAAATTGTCCCGTTACCAAGGAGCTAGAAGATGTATGCCTAGAAGCTAGCAGAGCAGTCAACGGCAAAATTGTCGGTGTCGATTTAATGGAGAGCAAGAAGGAGGGACTCGTAGTTCACGAGGTGAATAATACGACTGAGTTTAAAAATACCGTCAAGGTGACCGGCGTGGATATTCCGGGACAAATAGTAGAATTCGTGCACAAAGTAGGAAATTAGAGCCACTAAAAAATGGTTTCGATAAATTATGCCATAGAATTACTAAAGATGGCCCTAGAATTGTATACGCCGTCCAGATCGGAAGCAGCGCTGGCTAACATGCTAAAGACAAGATGCAGCGAAGAATTAGGATTTGAGCAGACCTATATTGATAGTGTAGGAAATATCTTAGCAACTAGGGGTACTGGAGATCCTAAAATCTTGCTTTGTGGTCACATGGACACAGTCCCTGGACGAATTCCTGTAAGGATCGACGGCGGCTATTTATATGGACGAGGAGCATCGGATGCGAAAGCGGCGTTGATTTCTATGCTTCTCGCGGCTTCCGAATTTCCAAAACAGAAAGGCACGATCTCATTTGTGGGTGTTGTAGATGAAGAAGGAAACGCCACAGGAGTGAAAAACCTTGTTGCGTCCAGATTACCACTTGACTATGCTATCTTTGGTGAACCAAGCGGCATACATAATATTACAATTGCCTATAAAGGGAGAGTATCTATTAGATTGACATGCGATGTCGGTAACAGCGCACATGCTAGCGCACCTTGGCTATCTAAGAACTCGATTGAGGAAATCTATGATTTCTGGACAGAGATAAAGTCCGAGGTGGCAAGAATTAGTGCTGATGAAAACAAAACTAAAACTATAAGCTGTAGTTTGACTGAAATAGTCGGCGGATCAAGTCATAACGTTACTCCACGGAAATCTAGTATGACTCTTGACATTCGTATTCCGGTAACCATCAAATCTCAATATATATTATCAGTTATTGACCAGATTATAGGTAATGTTGCAACTAAAAAAGGAGTGAGAGCTACCTATAGAATCCAAGACCAAACCGAACCTTTTGAAGCAAGTTACACCTCAACCTTAGTTAGGGCTATGTCCTTATCGATCATTGACGTAAGAAAGATTCGACCAACCCTTCTACGGAAAACTGGGACTGGAGATATGAATATTTTGGGTAATGCCTTCAAGATACCTGTAGTGACATACGGTCCTGGTGAACCTCACGCATCTCACACGGTCGATGAACGAGTAAACCTAGAAGAATATCTCACCAGCATAGACATTTTCTCAAGGGCACTTTTTCATATCTCAAGACTACACGCACGCAAGAGTGTCTCATAATATCTACTCAAACAAGATTTAATTCTAGTTCGTTCGTGTCATTATTATGCTTTGGTTTGTTGGATTGGGAATTAATGGGTACCAAGGACTTAGCGTTCATGCGTTAGATATACTGAAGAGCTGTAAAAAAATATGTGTAGAGAGATTCACAAGTGAAATCTCGGAGCGTGATCTGACAAACTTACAAGTGTTAATAGCTGACGACACAATAGAAATAATTGTAGTTAAGAGATGGGTCGTGGAAGATGGCAGACTAATTCTAGAAGAAGCAAGAAAAAAAAGAGTAGCGTTATTATCGTATGGAGACCCCCTTATCGCCACCACCCATTCAGAACTATACGTTAGAGCTAAGAAGAGCTCCATTGACGTAAGAGTGATTCATGCAGCTTCAGGTTTAACCTCTGTGATAGGAGAAGCAGGTTTGCACTTTTATAAATGTGGCAGAAGTGTGACGATGATGTCCGAACCACAATCCGCCATTAGCGTTTACAATACTATCCACGACAATTTATTGGCAGGCAATCACACATTAATTTTAACCGAATATGCGGTTAATGATTCTGTCAAATCGCCCTTTCTTGACCCAAAAGAAGCATTAAAAATGCTATTGGGAGTTGAAGATGATTTAAAATACGGAATTCTGAACCAGGATACTTTCGCTATTATTGCTTCTAGAATAGGAACTGAAGATAATAATATAGTTTCCGGAAAAATTCGATCCCTGATGGAATTGGACTTTGGCTCGGGACCGCATTCTATGGTTGTTACTGGACCGTTTCATTTTAGCGAAGAGGATGCCGTCGTTAATCTAACCCATAACCTAGACGGTCCATTGGATAACACTTTGAATGTGCATCGACTCTCAGTCAAGATGATCGAACGTTACGCTCCGAAAGCGAAGCTGGCGCTTAGAAATTTAAAATGTATTATTGAGAAAGAAAACGATTCCCTTAGCAACAAAGGGATCCTAGAGTCCCTTGATAATGCCGAGCACTATATCTATGACGCTGAACGATTCTTGGGACAGGGAAAGTTAGAACTTGCCGTATTGAGTATAGGATATGCAGAAGGACTAATTGATGCTTCGAGATATCAAAAGGGAATAAATCCATGGTCGTAAGATTAGCCGGCATGCCTATCGAAAGCATTAATTGTGAATTTGTATGTGAAACGCATTCGATGCGACTATTAGATGATATTATAGACAATTCATTACGATAGTTATAGTCGAGACATATGGATAATATAAAAATGGCAAGTTTCTCAAAGGTTGATGATAATCTGATGCAGATACCGCCAGAACTAATGCAATTTGTTAAACGTGATACCTACTCGCTGCTAGTCAAGGGCAATTCCGGGACTGGCAAAACTACATTATCTCTAACGATTTTGAGGGCACTTGAGATCAGAAGCAATTTCTTTTATATATCTACCAGGCTCTCACCGAGACAACTTTTTGTAAATTATCCTTGGCTGGAAAAGTTTGTCGTTCGAGAAAATATAGAAGTAAATGATCCGTCAAACCAGCGATCCAGTCTTTCAAGTTTTGAGGATGCACGTCTTGACGAGCCCGAATCACTATTCGAACGGATTACGAATCAATTAATGGATGTTAAAGCTCCAATTATAATTATCGATAGCTGGGACGCAATAGCCTCATTCATGGATACTGAGGCTCGGCTGAATAACGAAAGAGTTTTGCAAACATGGCGTGAGAGGGCTGGAGCAAAGTTGATCTTCACAAGTGAAGACTCTGAAGATAATACACTTGATTTTTTAGTCGACGGGATAGTAGAGCTGAAGCAGAAAGTCTATAGAAATGCTGATATTAGACAAATATTTCTCGCTAAACTGCGGGGCACCAAGATAAATCGATCTTCTTATATATTCACACTTAATAATGGCGTATTCAAAAGCTATAACCATTACGATCCCTCTGAATTTCTTATCACCAACAAGAGAATCAATCCTCTGTCGAAGAGAGATCGAAGTGAACACAAAACATCCTCGCCGTTAGATCTACCCTCGAACTCAAGCAATGTGAAAAAATTCATTAGAATAATTTGTGAAAGCCTAAGCATCGAATTTTCTCATGAAGTTCAGGAGAACAAAATCGTGCTCATTGAAGTAGATCCAGTTATTACCCCTAATGTGTGTACATCATTTTTGGCTAAAATAATTGCCCAGTTCCTTAGTAACGATAGTAACATTATAGCGCAGCCAGTGCCTGGCATTGAACCGCGGCTTTTCTTAGATTTCCTCCAGCCTTATTTGAGTAGGAAACTTGGGAAAAACCTCAGGTTGCTACACTACTCAAAAAATGACACTGAAATATCGGAATTTATTGATGAATATGGTACTCAGGATACATCCTCTGAAAGATTTAAGAGACTAAAAGAAGTGGTGTCTAAGGTACAAAGTCAGCGTAAGAACAAGATTTTGATGAGCATGCTAATGTTGGATGACTTAGATAATAGATCAGATGGAGATTCCCTGTTTTCAAAAATAATACCGTTTCTCAGATTTAATGTTGATCTTTCCATATTGGTTTCTATTAAACCGGTAAGGTATAAAGAATTAGTACGCAATGTGGATATGCTTCTGAGACTTAATCTATTACACAATACTCTTCTATTAGAATCCATTATCCCAGATGGCCATTCCCATGCCCTTTCTGTACATAGGTCACTGGGAGTTCCTGCGGTTACATTAGATTGTCTAGTGTAATAACCTTAGACACTCAGACGATAATATTCCTCAGTGAGGTTATCTTCAATCCCAACGGGTAACAGCTCCTTCATTTGGTCATAATAAGACAAAAATTTATCTCCTTTGCTTGTAGTTCGATACACTATTTTGGCTCCGTTGTCCACTTCTTGAATTAGGCCGCTTTGAAGGAGAGATTCTAGATAAATCTTGCACTGATCATTGCTCAGCATGGCTTTGTACATTATCTTAGTCCTTGTCTCTTCTTTGTTTGCAGACTTCAGAATAGCGGCTATTACCTCGTAACGACTACGATTTTTCATCTCAGACAATTCAACTAAACTTACATTCAATATAACATGAGTGGAACTATCTGATAGAATCATCATAACGTTCCAAATAGTGAGTTTCAATCAATCATGATAGAAAGGTCGGATCTTTTTTAAATAGGCTCACCAACTTATGATAACTATCAATAGCTTCCTTTCCCAGTTTACTAGTTTTGTATATATATCTCTTGGAATTGGGATGCTCGGGAGTTTTTTCAAGCATTGAACACTGGTACAGGAAATCCAAATACTCATTGATTTGTTTCGAATTGAGATTACATCGATACATGACATGCGTTTTT
This sequence comes from Nitrososphaeraceae archaeon, assembly GCA_051961195.1. Taxonomy (GTDB): domain Archaea; phylum Thermoproteota; class Nitrososphaeria; order Nitrososphaerales; family Nitrososphaeraceae; genus JARBAU01. Next base: position 20,110 of record JBQCDO010000041.1, read on the forward strand.
CGGGACCCGTCTATGCACATAGAGAGAATGAATTCAACAATTTCCAACCATCCTCTATTAGTCCAACCTGTTGACCTTAACGGCAATTCTTCCTAAGTTAGATCAGATCTCCTTACTATTAATACTAAGCATCAGGCCTTCGCTCAATTGCCGAGGTATAGCTAAAGCAACTAATCGTCTTATTGAGTTCAATTGGTTGGCCGTCTTGTTCCGGATACTATTATAATCCAAATATGCTCTAACATCAATCCAAATCGAATCCGTTCCGATTAAATTCAGTCTGGTCATAGATTCTTGTATTATATTGACCCATGTTGCCAAGGTGTCTTTGTCATACGTTTGTGATCCAGTGTTCCAATACCTTTAAAAAAGTGGAAGTATATACACCGTGATATGGCTGACGAAATATTTATGTTCGCATTGACTTGCGGTGTTTTTGTGGTCTTCACGGCTATCTTGTTTGGATCTAGAGTGAAAAGGAAATCCGCTGAATTGAAAGTTGGAGAGACAACGAATTCATGACAGGTAGATTTGAATAGATGAATATCTAATCCCTCTCCTAGTAACATCGCGATTTGAGTTGCCAGACTGTCTCACATTATTCCGCGATGGCTTAATTTGCTGCAATAGTTGATATTGGGTTATCTATATCACGTTCACACACCTCTTGGCTTGCTCCACTCAAGCAGACTTTAGCGGGGACAACAATCAAAAGTACTGCGCAAACAGTTTATATCTAAATGACTATCACACTGTACGTGAGGTCCAATCATCCCGAAATTAACGTCGTTTATTCTACACAAAATGTTCCAGATACATCTAACCCA
>JBQCDO010000042.1:0-8656 GCA_051961195.1 Nitrososphaeraceae archaeon
ATCAATATGTTTCAACTTCTAACGAAAAAAAAGGTTAGAATAGAATCGGCGTGCTAGTTGAGCAGTCAGGCCGCTTAGTATAATTTATCCCTAGCTAACATAAGAATTAGTTTTTCAACAAAACTTATTATTGAGAATATTCAGAATTTATGTTTAGCTCGATCCACTCAAGTCTGGAAAAAGGTTTAGTTTGGTATGTTTTATTGGATAATACGAAAAATGTTTCTTCTATTTTTCATGGGTCTTCCTATAATTGGAAGAGAATTTCCGCATACACTGCAACAGTTATTATCATCAAGATTCCATGAAATTATATTGAATCCATAACGCTCTATTGCTATATTATTACATTCTGGACAATACGTATGTTCTAGTGGGTGGCCAGGTACATTGCCCAGGTATACAAATTTCAGACCTTCTGCCTTCGCAATCGCGTAATGTTTCTCCAAAGTTTCGATAGGTGTCGTGCCAAATTCCATCATTTTGTAGTCCGGGTGAAATCTCAAAAAGTGAATTGGGACATCTGGGCCTAAACGATCGTATACGAATCTGCTTAGATCCCTAGCAGCACCCAAATCATCTCCAACCTCAGGAACTACGAGATCAGTGATTTCGGTATGAACGGATGTCTTACTTTTTAATTCGGTTAATGTCTGAAATATTGGCTCTGCAGAAGGAATGCCCACATATCGTCTTACAAAATCTTGTTTGCCACTTCCCTTAAAGTCAACTGTCATGCAATCCAAAAATTTACTCATCATTGCAACTGACTCAGGTGTATCATAACCATTTGAAACAAAAATGTTAAAGAGACCTCTCCTGTGAGCTTCAAGGCCACAGTCTCTAGCAAATTCTATGAAAATAGAAGGTTCGTTATACGTATAGGCTATTCCATTAGCACCTAAACGTTGAGCGCTACTAATTACTTGTGGAGGTGTCATTTCACTGCCTTCCACTTTTCGTCGCTGCGAAATATCATAATTCTGGCAATATTTACATAGCCAATTACAGCCAGTAGTGGCGATCGAATAGATTGCCGTTCCTGGCATATAATGAGTTACAGGTTTTTTCTCAATCGGGTCTATGTGCCCTGCAATGACTTTGCCATATACATATAAATATAATTTGTCGTCTGTGACGCCTCTAACACCACATAAACCAATTTTACCGTTGGGTATTTCACAAAGCCTAGCACAGGCAGTACATCTTATTCTTCCATTTTGAAGTCTAACGTATAGCTCGGCTTGCTTGCCAGTCGGTTCAGAGTGCACTATGGATCATAAACAGTAATGTAATATAAGACTATAATGATATCGGGGACTATGTTCGTTCTTCCAATATTTTTGATTTAAATATGATGACCAGCAACATTGGCTTTTAACTGCCTCAAGATTTTAAAACAGGGCTTGTCTAGTCCTTGAAAATAAGGACATGTGCTGGATTTATTTCCAAATTAGGCTCAGTTTGTAATATTTTGATAGAACTATTTACACTAATGAAAGGATAAACAAATCATTCAGTAGCACTGCTGCCATTTATTAGCAAGAGAATAAAGGCTTGGATAGCTAATGCACTAGGGAGAACACAGAACCAGCCATCATAATATTGTACTTTTTTGTTTGTCATTTGATCACCAGGTTGATTAATCCAGCTTGCACAGTCTTTTATTAATAAATTTATAGAGAGTGATAATGCTAGTCATCATATGCCTTCATCATCTTACAAGGAGGTTGAATAATTCACTTAATACATTCCTAATGCATGTACATCAGAGAAGCTATAAATTGCCAGGAATGAGGAGATAGCGTTTAACGACATTGTGAAGATACATTGCCTGAAATTGTTTCATAAAAAATATACACTTGATGATTGTTCAAGCCCGTATGAATAGTGATGGTCTTGCGAGGTTATAATTATTCTGTACGGCTTGGGGTTGTAATTGGATATAAAGATAATAACAACAGTGGAAATAGTATATTGGTCAGATGAAATTGCTAAAAGGCCCTAAATTAGTCATTTTTCTCTACAATCCACAACAATGTGTCAGAATTCTAGGCATTACCAATGTTCCATTATCAAGAAATTTTATGATAGTAGGTGCACAGCTTTTATTGTCACCTGCTTTGAAGGCTCTATTTTACTCTACAAGAAACAATCTCATCTCTGTATCTGCAATGATTTCATCTGTTGTTTTCAAAATAGACTACACTTGTAATCCTATCTCTAAGATAACGTTAAGACTATTTGAAGGCTTTCAAAGCGGCACGGAGGTCACCCGGAGGGCATGCCCGAAAAGATAGACTCTAATTTTAGTCAGGTAGACGCAGATGACAACAACACTACTGCTGATGAAGATATATCTATTATAGCCAATCCTTTGATAAAACCATTAAAATGGCATAGCGAACTTTATAGACGAATAAGGCTACTGCCCTGGTGGGTTAAATATAATATTGGTGTAGCCGAGGCCGCTGTCCTGAAGAAAAGAATCATAAGATTGGCTTCAGAAATCGGCTTTCAAGATAGGTGGACAGCAGCTCTTATAAGACATGCAGTATCGGAGTTTTCAAAGAAGGGACTTGGTGCTAATTATTATGGGTATCACAACATTCAGCATGAGCTCGAGGCCGCCTATTTTACTCTATTAGCGGCCAACGACCAGTATAAACAAGAGCATAACTTTGACCAGCAGGATTTAATTTATTTATTTGTAGCCGCTCTATTTCATGACTACGATCCAATGAAGCAGTTTGATAAGCCTCATGAGGATTCAGTCGAAAGATTCTTAAGAAATGATAAGAGCATTAAAAAATTTGTCGACGATGTAGGAATAAATATTGATATCTTAATGGTGTTGATTCATCGGACGGCGTATCCATTCAGAGATAAGATTTCCGAACATGCCTCTACCAGGATTGAAGAATTGTTCACAGCCGCAGGTGTTCAAGTAAACAATTCTAGGATTAGAGAACATTATAAATATCTTGGATGGTTCCTGTCTGTGTCAGAACGTATAGCAGGATACGCTTTGGGCGACTTTGAACATGCACGGGATCTTGCACGTCGCAATGCTCACGCATTGGGGTGGCATCCATCGCGAATAAATGAAGAATCAGTACGCTACTTCAGTATTTTAAAGGATGAGAAAGACATGGTCAAATGTGTTTTAGAATACGTCCCTCAAATCTACAAGAGAAATTTCTTTGATAATATGGAAGGTTTTAGGGAGGCTTGGGAAGAAGAAAATAGGATAAGAGCATCCATTAGAAGAAATCAAACTGAACTAGTGCCCATTTTGATAGAAAACTGTGAGAGTATGAGTTCGGACGTAAGAAGATCCATTTTGAAAATTTATAGGGAGTTATCACTTCCAGTACCAACAATTCGTGATAAGAAATTCAATAAATCACTATCTGATCCTAAGACGATTCTAATTACGTTAAGGGTTAATGACGAAAATGGTAAAATCGTTGGGTATGTAAAAGGCGGACCTCTGGAGATCTACGAACTAAGACGAGGTACGTATGATTCTAACCTAGGAAAAAGGAATACAGCATATATGGAATGGATTGGTATCAAATCTGGTTACTGGGGGGAAGCTGGTGGCCATGTTCTAAGATCAGAGTTTCTAAAGGAAGCGAGAAACAGAGGATATATCTTTGTAACCGGCTATGTCCATAGGATCGTGATACTAAGCCGAAAGAATAGAGGCGAATCGATAGAACTTGTGCAAAAGTATGATCCAGATAAGCTAGACTATTACCGGATAGACCTTGAAAAGATGATGTATACGACTCATCAGCCTTCAAGAGACATCGAAACAATGCCTGCAGATATCGGGATCCTTTAGAAAAGTTTGAAAGAAGAGATACTGTGATCATTCAGTCTGCTAAGATTACAAAATTGTGGTGGAAATATACGCTTTTGTTCATAATGGGAGCTAATGTCTATTATCTAAAAGCCTCAGTACCGGCATCCAACTTCTACTATAAATAAATACTTTCGGCGTATCTACGCTATCCGATCTTTCTTCATTTTGTTGATTTTTACAAGATCATCTATGCTTTAGTTTGGAATACATAAAGCCTAGCGTATTTAGATTTTTTTAGATTGCACTAAATAGTCTATTCTGCTTATTCTCACAGTAATCTAGTCGCGATGAAAATATAATTTAGAAGGTAATTCAATCATATATAAGTACGATGATAGGCAATCTGAGAAGTGTAGTCCAACTTGCGAAAACAGGTTTCTGGTTTTTATTGGATTTGATAGTTCTTTCTAGAATACCTTACAATATAGATATATAATTGAATTTCTTATATGATATCTATCAATGTCTTGAAAATATAAATGTCTATTTTCTATAAACTACTAGGTTATGAATATCATTGATCAATAAAAATTAGAGCAATTTTTCATATAAAATCGTGTAAGCCGTACAAATTATGGATCGCATCCATTTTTATTCTAGACCTTTCCATATAACGAACAGGTAGTGGTAGAAGGGGATTAAAAGTTTGTCTCTGGCGGTTTTAGTGTACTGCCGTCAATGAGGCTTTCTTTGCTGCCATCAGTCTTCCTTCCTACCACCACTGAAATGAAATATCTAGGGCTAAATTACTTTGAGTTAATATTCTATGGAATAATGCATTCGGAACCTTGGGAAATGATACTACTAGACAAATATTTACTGTTCTGAAATACAAAAACAAATCTGATATGTATCAACAGACTAGATATTGATTTAGCACAAAAAAACATATGGATCTGACTCCCACTTAACAACGTGTGAATTAACAAACGTACTACTAATACTTACTAACAAATACTGATAAAAGGCTCGTTAGCCTGTCAAAAACATCATAGTGATTTTTCATACGATTTGATTGCTAGCCTTATCTATAGTTTGGTTAGCATTCTTTATTGCATGATCTTAAATGCAAGATGCATTATTTTTATCTAACAATATATAAAATTGCATCTCTTCTTGACTGTTTCTATCTCTTAAACCAACACATGAATATTATAAATTGGTTGGTTTCAACATTTGACAAGTCTTGAATACTGGATAAATCTATAATCAATCATACTATTGTAAAAATGCAGTCATTGGCAACCATCAGATTGCAACAACAAATAAATTATTGTTCTCTAAAAAAGAAACTAGAGAAACCATAGTTGATTCAAGAAGGCTTATATACCAAACATGTAACAATGAATAATTGATGGCAGCAAAGAAAAAATCTGTAAAGAAAACCTCGAAAGGTAAAAAGTAAAAATACGTGGAGTGCATTCTCAACTTTTCCTATTTTTTTAGATTTTGATTCAAAACTTAAATTAGAAGTATTATTTGTGTATCTTTGTAGGTGCTGAATCAATCTAATTCATATCTCGATGGCATTGTGATGACAGACGCTTATTACATACTACTATTGTTCAAAGAAGTATTGCAATCTCGATTACTTGCTTTATTCTATCAATGAATTTTTTCTATTCTGGCCATACTACTCCAGCTATTATCCTCGTACGATCATCTAGCAAGTCTTCGACACTTCTTTAATTTGACTATTGTTAGATATCAATTTCTGTGTGACTGGTGTATGCCAAGGCTTTGAAAATATGTGCTAGCCGCAGTTCATCGCATATTGTGGATAGGGTGATGAAGACTTCAACTGAAAAAGCATTCTTAGACATTTGTCACAACATGGAGTAAGAAAGGGTTCGATACTCGTTAGTCTACCATTTTACGATCATTAGTAGACGATTGAAATTCGCGATTATTTTTATTAATCCGGAAGACCAGTTCCAATTGGTGATCTAGAAAGAAATACGATTCGTAGCTCATTAATTATATTCACTATTGCGTAATTTGAGAGCACAAAAATTCAGACTCCCTATTGTTGGACTCAAGAGACAAATCCGATTTGAATAGCGACTCTTGAAATTAGCAAATGCCCAAAGATATACAGGTATGCAAAGGTTAGACTCAATAGGAACGCAACAGCAAATACTACCATAAGCACTACACTAATCAATTCATTTGCATATTAGAGTTAGCAATATCGATGATTTATTAGATGAATATTGGATTTCATAGATTCGTGGGATTCCCACAAAAGCTCATTGGTCCCAACTGCAGCTATGTTGTGATACTGTTCTATGGGGCATATTGTTGTCTGGAGATAGATTGTAATACCAGACCACACATCTGCTATCAGTGTTGTACAATATGGGAGAATAAAGTTGCTAATGCTAATCTGCGATTTATTAAATTTCAGAATCGAATTCTGTACTGGCTTTTGAAATTATCACCTATAGGAATGTTTTGCGCTACATTATATGAACAATCGACATGCTATGGGATCGGTAAAGGCTCCGTGATCAGCTGCCTGTTTCTGAAGTTCAGCGTAATGTGTTATAAAATTTCTACTTAATATATTTCCACAACTTGTTGAATTCTAGCGCCGGGAGTGGGACTCGAACCCACGGGTCCCGGAGGACATCAGCTTGCCCTTACACTACAGATCTCGAGGCTGACCCCTTTTAGGGTCATTGACTTGCCTAGCTTGGGTACCCCGGCAATTTTTTAAGGATATCTAGTCATTTAACGTTTGTGCATTGAGATAGAGTTGGCTTTTTCATCAATTCATATGTTAAACTAAAAACATTAGGTTAAAATGTAGATCTAAATCAATAAGTAGTAATCCTAAGCAAATTCAGTAGTAGATAAATCAGATAATATCATCTAGAATAATTTAGCAGCTTGTATAAAAATGAAAATCACTTGATTATATCCTAATGTCACACTTTTCTAGATACAAACGAAGCCTGGCACTATCCCCTTTGATAGTTCTTCTAGTAGCTCTCGCGGTAACGACAATCACAAGTAACTCAGTCCTGTTTACGTCACATCCGTCCGCATTTGCTCAACTATTTGAGAAGGAGGATACATCAAAAGCGATCACACCAGTAACTCCAGTCGCACCATTTTCGAGCGACATTCGTTCATCGTCAGCAAACAACGACAAAGATTCATTCACAATTAATCTGAAAATTAGGGGCATAGACTACTCTGATAAATTGGCACAAGTTTGGGTAACTGTGAATAACCATACCTCAGCATATAATATCAATCCCATAGCATTGCTCGATCCTCAAGATGATGGTGACGGGATCATTCATGTTCCAGTAACATTTCCGCATGGAGTAGTTAAACCAGGAGACGAATACACTGCTTGCATAAAAATTTTAGTCCACTCGGACGATTTGGGAGATACTTATTCATGTCAAAAAGGAATAATCACTGCTCCTGTCTCGACCGCATCTGTATCGAGCAATGACCAATCCAATCAAACAGGACAGGAACCATTTACAGTCAGTCTATTTTTATAAACATATTTGGATTAAACTCTTAAAAAGATGGCAGGATCATATGATTTGAGATCTGGGTTAGGGACTTCATTTCTATCGACCATATCTTTGATAGATAGAGTAGTCACAGTTTAATCTCATTAAGTTTACGAATCAACTTCGAATCAAATATGCTTGTACTTTTTCTTGGCGACAACTTTACTATATATTATTTTTTCCAGCCTCTTTTTAGTGCCGGTAGTCGGACCTCTCTTAATATAAATTGATATTAATTCTGTTAATGAGCTGAGAAAGGACTGATCCAATTAATGCATATAGGCATACACCTCAACGATAACAGAAATATAGCACATTATAATTAGAATTCAAATCCTGTGCTATTCAGCATCATCAGAAATCCAAATCGATATGCACGTTGCACAACCAATTTTAGAGTTTACTAGATACTTTGAGATAGTCTATGCTCCAGTATAAGATAGATGCATTTTGCTTGGCACTATGAGGAAAATGTGTGTAGTGTTGAAATCGCTCAATACCCTAGATAGAACATATTAAAACTCTTGGCGGGTAATGCGAAATATCGTTCCTCCGAAAAAGATAGAACTAGTCATATAGTATGAGATCGGTATTCTGCCCATATATCCTTAATTTATTATGTTATTATCAATAACAATCTCATTTTTCGATGTTAATACTATAAGAAGGAATTTTGCTCTTGATTATGATTATTCTATTATTCGATTCGTTGTGATTGGCCTATTTTCATAGATATTGGTACAGTAACCTTTCGATTTTTACTGGTAAATCAAGAGGCAGCAGGATATCAAAGTTAAAAATCTCTCAGTTATTAGTATGATATCAATGGCTTGATGTATGATTCATCGTGCTAACAGGCGGGAAAGAATATAATAATTAGGCGGGTCGAGATAATTAATTGAGATTATTATGGAAAGGGTAAACTGAATGGAGTATCGTCCTTGGATTGGTGCCCGTCCCCACCGTTTCTATGATTGTCTTTATTCTGATGGTTCATAACAACATCATGATTTGGTCTATCATGATTGTCAGGTCTGTCTAGATTATCGTCGTCCGTCCCATCATCGGTACTCGCTGAAGCTGAAGCTGAAGCTTTACCATTATTACTGTAAAGCTGTCGTAGGGAACCACATGAAGACGAAGGGCTGTTCCCGTCATTATTATTATCATTACACATTTTAGCATTTGCATAATACGAACTTCCTAGCAGGTAATAAGTCGTAGAGAAAAATAATAGTAATATTGAGAA
>JBQCDO010000043.1:0-10905 GCA_051961195.1 Nitrososphaeraceae archaeon
ATAAAATATTTCTATAAAATATTGTGCATTATACTTACCCATTATGGGTCAAGTATCGTCATGGACTTCTGTACCATCCCCTGTGGGTCCAGCGGCGATACTTATTGTATGCAAACAGACAACATGATTATTCTACCATCATTATTACCCAAAAGCCGTCGCCAAGGTTCGGGTCTAGCAGGTATGAGAAGGCATTGGAAATACCTATCTTTATCCAAGCTTCGCCCCACGAATTTCTTACTATGAATCTATGAAAAGAGTCGCTGTATCCTACTACAAGCAACGCGGGTCCTCCTAAAGCTTGTTCCATGACCCACGCATTGGCATAACTCTGGTTCTTGCTAATTGTAGTGACATGAAAGATTCGTAAACTGTGACCCGAATACAAATGGAAAATTTAGTGCTGGAATTGACTTGAAGTTGTTTAGTTTTCTGTTTATATGCTGGTATACCAAGATCGGGTGAGGTACTGCATCTCTAGGGATTTTATTGATGGCTCTTTTGTAAACTCGCCAATAATATCCGGCCAGATTTGTCTCTTTTCATGCTCCTTCCTTATTTACCGATTTTATTCCATCTCTAATCATTGCTCCGGCGTCTTCGTGTATAGTCCCTTCCATTCTACGTTCGGTATAATAAATGAACAGACGAGAAGGTGCAAAAACTTCTTTTTTGCCTTTTATTAAAATATACTCGATTGATTCGCCAATAGCGTTTGCAGTGCATGAACTTAATTCACCTTGATTATATACAACCTCTGGACAGTTTGCTATTAATTCAATTTTTTCCGGCAATTTCTCAACAGGGGTGAGAAAATAATTATCTTTTTGATATAGTAGATCAGGAACCTAACTAAAAGAATGTAGTAGTTTCTTTGCCATGTTCTGTTATCACAGAATGGGGCATTTTACAACTACTAGAATCTAAAGGTTAACTGAATACTAACCTAAAACAATAAAAAGTAAAACTTATTGAGAGTCTAAAAGGTCTGACTTCTATATGTTACTACTGGTTTTCATCATTATTTGGAATTCCTATACCTCCGTTAGTTTTTTAATCTTGTCTCTTGAGTAGGATCTATCCTCTATTACATTTTTAAATTTACCCTTGAACTTCTTTAGCTTCTTCCATCGCAAGCCTACATCATTCATTTCGTAAAAATGAGCAATTGCTGCAGTTCTTGCATATATGTACCTGAAGATAACTTGCAATCATTACACATATGAATAAACACAATCTCTTATCAAACGTTCTAGTTTCTAAGCTTCTATTTTTGGTAAGTCGGAATGGTTATCCATTTTTAGATAAGTCATTAATTGACGCATTGACAGTTTATACCCTTGTCTGGTTACATAATAATCCAAACTGTTGATATGGTTCTTGTAGTTTCTGATTATTCGACTGTTGGATCGAGTTTGCTTGCATTGCTTGGTTGATCTCAATTTCTTATGCTGATTAACCGATTAATTGAGCATGAGCCTAATATTTATACGTACAATATGGCGCTGGTTACGAACTTAGCTACTCCCATTAGAACTGATCTTAATATTAGACTATATTGACAGGCTTATTAGATTAGAGAAGTAGCTAATGACAAAAGGATTCATACAAACCAGCTTATTTATTTATTAGAGAATGTACCTATTATTGAGATATTCTGATCAGAATTGATCTGGAATTCGTAGGACAATGTTTGGTATTTGAGTATACATTGCAAAAATAACTATTAAAGATTGGTATTGTACTATGGTAAGGGCAAGGAAATTGATAAAGTGGTCCAGAGGAGCTTATGTTCAGGCCAAAAGACTTGAATGCCACACAGGCTAGAATATTCTGACATAAAATATGAAATAGCGACAAACCTTGCCATACATTAACCAACATCAACAATAGATAATACTATGGCGTCAAGACATTTTGTGGCGGATTCCTAATTAATACGAAACGAAAGTACAGTACTACATGTTCAGAAAGATACTGCCACCGGATGATAAGCAAAGCCTAATTCAGCACGGTCTTAACCGCACTAAGAAACATACTCAGGTCTACTGGTTTTCTGATAAAGGTATTCTTATTCTTTACACCTGGCAATATGCTCAACAATTCTTCCGCAGCGTCTAGCGCGGAAAGAAATATAATCTTTATTTCAGCATCAATAGCTTTCATTCTACTGTATAATTGTAGACCATTTACAACCGGCATCCTTATATCAAGGATTACCAGGTCATAGTAAGAAGAAGAATGTTCCGCGAATCTCTTTAATGATTCCTGTGGATCGGTATATGCTTCAACGTTATAACCAGCATCCTCCAAGAAAGACCTGTATGTTAACAGTACATCAGGTTCATCATCGACTATCAAGACATTACGTGCGGACTCATTACTTTGTATTTGTTGATCTAAATATCCGTGTGAATTCAGTCGGTATTGACCTGATTTATCACCAACCGCAGCCTGTACCTTGTGGTTTTTCACGATCATAGCATCGAAGAATTTATCATACCGACGCATTAGGTCATTAGAGTCCACGCTTTCCCTTCTTACTACATTATACACAGGATACGGATGTCTCACGTCCAGACAATATTCGGTTGTTCCTTTGAATTTATACTTGCTGTTCAGAGATGAAAACGATGGATTCTTCAGAACTTGATAAAGATCTCCACCTATGACCATTTCATTTGGAGATGCTTTTGAGTTTATCTTCGTACACAGATTTACCGTAGAACCGAATAGGTCATCTCGTTCAGGATTTCCCGCTGATCTGGCGATCTCTACTCTGCCATAATCTGCACTAACTCTGTAACTTATTTGTGGTACTATTCCTGCTAGTTTTTCGCCGATAACTGATCTTAAACTGATCATAGTAAGTCCACATTCGAGCACGTCGCTGAAGGCAGAACCACTTTCCACATTACTAGTACTCGGAAAGTAGTAAAGGATACCATCACCAGTACTCTTGATTATCTTTCCGTGAAATTCTGATATTACAGCCGCCATAGAATTGAGAAAAGTAGAGTAGTAATCTCTAATCTTTTGAGAATCTTTGATCGCGGCTGTAGTTTTTGTAGATTCTGATATATCTATATAGCAGATGCAGTAATGTTGAGAATATTCGAAAAACGAAATTTCATCTGAAACATCCATATCTGATGGTAATTCCTTTTTGTAGGATTTTGTCACTCTATCGTGGAATGCATCAAAATTTGAATTATTACCATCCATGAGGCATTATAATTAGACGTGTTGGTTGTATATAAAGGGTCACTCAAATTTTCAAATCACAAAATACTGACGACTCATACCTTGAAATTTGTCTATAGTCTTCCAGATTCGGCATTGGAAATATATTAGTAGGGCTAGGTGCAGTGATTAAGAACCACTTTTAAGTTCAACTGTGACATACCAGTCACACAGGAAACTTGAAAATGACACTAATTAGAAAATGGTCTTAGTTGTATATTTTTGATGTCTGTGGTAATATCTTTGATTTACACCATTTGCACTTACTATCAAATTTGATATTGCCTGTTGGATAAGAAGGTATTCCACTGTACTTTCTAAATAGCGGTCAACTAATTCTAAAACAATTTCTCCATCTAGCCGGTGTGACTCGATTAGGCAGCTACGCCTTACTCTGGTAAGTTGCAAATTTTAAGTCAAGCCACTCAGAATATTAGCTTATCTCTCTTTTATTAACAAATAAAATAGGAGAAAGTTGTTGCCGGATCTAAACTGACTTGAACTGCAAAGGTTGTGATGGTTGTGCTATTTGGGTACTAGGACTAGTTGATACATTCGGATTGCCTTTCATACCTGCGGTACCGCTTGGATTATTTGGGCATGCGTTGGCAGGATGAATCAGTCCGACTCCTGTAGCTAACAGCAATGCTAAGAGTACCATAGCTGAAGCAAATGAAAAAGCCTTGTTCATTGAATAGATTACACATGCTATTATATTTAAATCATTTGCGATTCAATATGTTTAACTCCTCAACATGCGCTTCCATTCAATCTATCTTTAATGTGAAGCGATACCCCTTATCCTATAAATATTGACTTGGCCTTACTACCAATATACTGATTCCTAGGATCCCCGCACTTTAGTCAAACCCTTAGTATATTTTAAGTTCTACATATGTCATTTAATCAATAACATCAGTTTCGTGTGTCTTGTAAAAAAATGAAATGGCTGGACAGAAGGTCTGCAAATGAATAACAAAGTCGTGGAATTGTATATTCTGTTACATTAGAGGAACAGCAAGTTACCCTTGAATTAAGAATAATAGCCTTATACTATATGAGTATATTTTATTCTAGTCGGTACTCTTGTGCCAGATCATTGGTTTTAGTGGCTAGATCAACTAAAAAGATGAGTCTGGATAGTGCTATTCTGCTAAGTGTGTGAGGACTTCACCTACGAGTTCAGAAGAAGGGTTGTGATTAAAATGATAGAAGATTTGATTTGGACGTACCTAGTATTGACCTATTGTTTGATTGACTTAGGATAGAATTTGGTAGCAGCATATCGTGCTCATTTATTCCTACGAGGAAATTCATTCAAATCAGTACTTGCACATCTCAGACATTCTCTAGGCTCAAGATGGTTTAGATACGAGATGTAGTAGCATTTTGCACATTGCAGTCTAAAAAGGTTATCATGCAGTTCGATCGAACCATCAATCACAATTTCTTTAATGACGTGGCGAGCCAACAAATTCTTCAGGACTTCTTCCAGATATTGTTTAAGATCTGTTTGATCAGAATGTCTATAACGTAAGTAAGTGTTGATCATTTCCATTGGCAATTGTTTTAACACAATTCGTCGGTTATTCAGATTATACTGTCGAAAAAGATAATCACGCAAATACCATTCAAATTCCTTAACTGCCCTTTCCTCCATAATAATAGGAGCTAGTTACGATTTCATCTATATTTGTTGTCTTATTATGGCACATCACTGGATGTTCATCTAGGAATTTGTTGCGAAAAGCTATCTAACTCTGACTTATAGAAAACATTCAAGGTATAAAGATATAACTGTATTTGGCTATCATAACATACTGATCGAATATTATTGATAGTTAAAATCCTTTAATTCTTACAAAACTGTATATTCAACGATTCTAAAGCGGGTAAAGCAGGAGAATATATCTAGCAATGCTTATCCTCAAACAATTAAACAAAAGCATAGCTGGGGCTATTTCATATAGGGTAAATTAATTATTTAGGCTGGAAGTGATCGAATTATTCAGATCGATAGACAGGGTCTTTATTGATTCAAGTTCAATATCCGATCAACTACCAATTCAGGATCAAATATATTGGATCTCAAAGAAAATCTTGATCATAGAATGTCACTAGCATGCTAGTGACAATGAAATCAAGAACTGGATCTTACTCTTCAATATGCATTAACTTTTCGACCTATCCCCTACTCAATTATTAATGTAATTAGGCCAATTACCGGCCTAAACCTCACGTTTACTAATCTACATGGCTGGATCACTAAGTGTACATATATTTAAGTTCGTTATCATGTTATTGATCTAAAAAAAGAAATCATATTCGTTCAGATACATGAAATCCCATCTTTGCGTCAACCATAATAACGAAAAGATATTTTGAGGACACAGGATGCTAAGTAATAGCTTAATCTATGAAGTTAATAGTAAATTCAGAGTATATCAATTAGCTAATATCTTGATAGAATAAAAAAAATTTTATAGTTAGTAGAGAACATCATCGTATCATGTGGCCTCAAATTCTCGGTATATGGGGATGCATTCCAGAACTCAGTAACCAATGTGTCGACATGAGAAATACCTCCAGTACATATTTGGGAATAATAGCTGGTGCGTTGGTAGGAGGTTTCATTAGCTGGTGGATTTATAACCGGCAGAATAAAACTTCGAGGCAGCAAGATAGTATACTACATAGAATAACTAAGCTAGAAGAGGGTAATAGAAAAATCTTGATACGTTTAGAATTATCAGCCAAAAAGAGGGGAGAGCTCCTCGAAAGGATAGTTAGCCTAGATCAGAACATACTAGATCTCGACAGTAAAATACGTAGTTTTATGACGAAAAATCAGACATGAAAAGAAAGATCTCACATGATGGCATTTGGTCCTCGTAGACTATGACGCATTCAACCTTACAAACTACAATCGCAATCGCTATAGTATTGCAGAGTCATTCGGACACGATTTTACAGAACATTTTTTTGTATTTTTCATAATGATTCCCCAGTATTGTGCGACGACATCATACTTGCTTTAGTACTAGAAATTTGAATTCATTATTGAGATTATTGCCGGTAGATCATAAGAGTTCGTCAAATCCAAACTATTTCTAGAATTGCAAGGTCTATATCTATCAGAAAAAGCAGCAGAAGCTATATTATTGATTACGAGACAATGTGTTCGATATATAAAACGATTGCGGAGATGATCCATGCAAGAAGTGATCGTTGATCAGTATCCACCCAATAGTAGGGTCTAGATCTTTAACTGTATGTTCTATCTCCAATATCTCTGGAAATATATGTTAAAGGACAGCCATTTGAAATTGCTTCACGAATGATAATTCTAGTATAGGTAGTTAAGCTTATGTGGTGCACCCTGCGAATTATGCTATAATGCCGATCCTTGTTAGACATAGTCACGATTGTCCTCAGCAGCGAATCCACTCAATCTGGAGAAAAGTGCTACTTCGCTCAACGACTTTATTAGTAAGAGTAAGATCGATTCCTTAATGTAATGGGATCTGCCATATACTTACCTTTGAGAACCGGGTTCTGGTGGTCTCGGATGGAGTGCTAAAGTCTTCAATACCCACATAATATGGAATAATCGGACTGCTTAACATACACATGAATTTCCCGATTTTTGGGGCAAAAGGAGCATCATATTGAGCTTGGTCCGGATATGAGCGTAGCTATCAAAGGATGATGGTGTTGGCACAAATTACATTATGACGTGGCCGAGTTCCCATAGAAATTGTTATAGCGATAGGAGAAATCATCACAGTATCATTAGATGATGGAAAAACCAATCATTATTTGATGATTAAACAATAAATGGAGAGTCGATTCGCTTAGGCAATATATTACTACGCCAGGACTAAATATGCAAGGCTTATCTAGATGTGCTTTAGATGGCTGTTTGCCACCCATCTTGATTGACTGATATTGTAAGATGAATGAATCCTGTGATTTTGTATGCATTACTGATGTTAAAGTTATTTTTTTTCTATATGAATAAATAGGGATAAATTCCCAAAGCCCCAACTTACCAAAAGTGGGCACGAATCAGTTGGCAGAGATGTACCATCTCATTAATTTACTAGTACAGTACTATCAATCGACAAACACACTAAGAGTTATTTATTTATTTATTTATTTATTTATTCGGAACATAGGTCTCATGTCCACTACCAAAAGAATGGACCGCCGTTATTTGAAAGTCAAATGTAGCAGTATTTGTGATATAGCATAATCAAATTGTGTTTATCTCCAAACAGCAAGGAGAGATTATGACAGCTTGAGTGAATTAACCATTAGTTTGATTATTGGTAGATAGAGAGGATACTTATTTGAATCAGATTGAAATGAAATGAGATAAACTTTAGATTCCTTGGCGCAGTAAATATCAAGTACATTAATTTTTCCGGCAGTGGTATCAATGAAATTATATAACACTTTATAGCAAGCTGGATTTCCAATATTTGATACACTGTTATTGAATTGATCAGATCTTGCCAAGACATGAAATCCTTGCAGTGACTTTCTATAGATACTGACCTGGTTTTCGCCATATTGGATGAGCTTTGACTTTTCAACTGCTGTTCCAGGGGAAAAGTTAGCGACTTCGACTGTCAAATACTCTCTGAACAAATCAGATGGATTTTCGAGCGGTGATAGAAATGTTACAAGAATCTGACGGCCGCTCTCAGTTATACCTTGCACAAAGACGATCTTATCCCATGTAGTAGGATAAGATATTGCAAATTTGTACTGTTCGTTAGTGTATGTTTTCATATTTTTGCCCAAGTCCTGGAATGTGGATAACGCAGTCTGAGCAACTATTGTATGCGGATAATTTAAAAACCCGCAACCGATTACTAGCCAGGCCATAATCGCAACAATTATCAAAATAAGTGTCATCTTTACAATTCCCGGGATGCCTCGCCCCTTATAGATACCGGGACTGAATCTGGTTTGGTTCTTAATTCTATTTTCAATGGCATAATCATTTCAATTAGCTTAAACCCAGAATTTGAACTGAACCTAGTCTTATTTAGTATGCATTCTGACCTTAGACTCAGTGCAGTCCTGACTAGCTTCTGGAATAGCATAGTATTTGATCCAAATTCTCTATCCTAAATAAATTGCTTTCAAATACATTTGCTTAATTTTTCTGGACCCGTCTCCGCCTTCGTATAATATTCAATGCTAATAGTATCTTTTAATGTTAATGGTGTTGAAGAAGGATTATCGTTACATAGATCGCGGTATCTCCTAGTAATTGATAGCAATCAGGCGCTTATCCTCGTCATGTTTGGAAAAATGAACTAGCCATCATCCTAGATTTTATCATATTTGTTTGATTCGGTCCCAAATCCCGTACCAACATGGAATGTATACTGACCAGCAAATTCAATAGAAAAGAATATCATATGCATATGATCGAAGAGAGAAATTCTACCTCTGATAAAGGTGGGCCTTTAGGATATCGATGTCTATCTAAATTTGTTTGATGAGGCTTTCCAAGGATCCGCAAATTCGATAGTCGAGTTGCGGCTATTTTTTATCATAAACTCAGCAGAAAGTTTCTGATGAGAACACATTGTGGTTACCTTGGATAGAGGCAGAAGTTATTGTACCTACGTGCCTTTGAATAGAATTGATAATAGATACGCATAGAAAGTCTAGCGATTAGTACAGGTGAATTTACATCTATAATCTCCTTCAAAATTGTACGCTAATTGTACAATTAATTACCTTCACGATTAATGTTAAGGAGATTAGCTACAAAGCGAAGATATACTTTTGTTTGTTTCTTTCATGATGTGAGCCATTGTTTTGAGGTTGATCTTGCATAATTCCGTGCACCACTTGGAGTCTTTACTGTCTAGAGCTGACTTTGATAATGGAAATTGTCCCACGTCATCACTCAAGCTCTTTGGAGAACCATTGATAGTTAGAAATGTAGACGTAACAAGAAAATTCATGACTGTTGATACTGTATTGATACCTTCTAACCTTCCCAATACAATTGATCTAATAGCAACAAACTTTCCCTCTATAAAAGTAAAGGAATACGATGACACTTCTTTTATTGCCAATGAACTTGTTTCTAGTCGAAAATCTGCTTTACCATTTATCGATCAGAATCCAGTTATAGCTGGACTTCAAAATTTTGAAGCCCCGATTAACTCATTTATATATCATACAATAGAACAAGGCCTACTGGTAGATAATGTGGTCTACCCCTGGGACTTTCTGAACATTGTCCAAAAAACGCTAAGGGCTGAAGTTACTCGTACTATCATTTCACCGAACGCATCGGTAGCAAGAACCACCGTCATAGAAGGTCCATGCATAATTGAGGATGACGTCACAATTGATGACTTTTGCAAGATAAAGGGTCCTACTTATATTAGCAAAGGCAGTCACGTAGGCATGAGCTCACTTATAAGGAATTGTATGTTTGGGAAAGAAACAAAAATAGGGTTTAACTGTGAAATCGCGAAATCCTATTTTGCTGGTAATGCCAAGATATCTCATCAAAATGTTATACTGGATAGTATAATAGGAGAGAACGCTTGGTTTGGCGGCTATTCTGGGACTGCAAATGTTCTCCTTAGCAGAAAGAATATCAAATATGAAATTGTTAATGATGTTGGAGAGAAGTTATTATTGGATACCGGACTAGACCATTTCGGTGCTGTCGTTGGAGAAAATTGCGCGATCGGTGCTTCGGTTATAATCTTGCCTGGTAGACAGATCCCGCCAGGTACAGTTATTCAGGCAGGAACAATATACGGAATAAACCACGGTAGCTAATGATCGACGAGTTCATGCGGATATATTCCTTAGTACACGTTGTATTACTATTATATGGTATAATCTACATTCCAAACCATGCCCTCATATACATCATGAATGGACGATGTTACAAATCCTATCTAGAGTGATACAACTGAGAGAGGTGAAAACTCTCGAATAGTGAATAATATTTCTCTGCTTCCAAGCATTGCAAGTCATGGACTCGGTACTGCGACTGGATATTTGGACTACATTCCCGTATCCTTAACTATTACTTTAACAGTATCAACGTTAAGATCGAGCTGTTCAGCAATTAGCTCCTCAGACATACCTGAATCATGGAGATTTTTCACTGTTTCCCTTTTCTCCCGATTAACGACATTGGAAGGCGGATACAACGATAACTGAGTCTCTACAGATCTTATGTAATCCAGTACACTTTTTGCTATTTCCTCTACGTCGACTGCCTCGCTATTCGTAGAAAATACCACTATATGATCTTTTACGGGTATGCTAAAGATTTTCACTTTGTTATGGACATACACAATATATTCTAGATTACCCAGATGTGGAGTAAACATCTTTCTCAGATCAACTATGTAGGCAGTCTGAGAAAAACTAATTTCAGAATCTCTATTCTTGAGATATTCTGTTACCCCACCTCTCGTACCCCCGGCGTAAAGATGCCCTGATTTTTCTAATACGCCTGCAAACCGTATATTAGAATCTAGTGAAAGTATGTTGTTAGAAAGCTGCTCTGCATCCATTAAATTACCAATTATATACACAAAATATATACGCTTTTTGGCCTTTTTCAATCAGTTGTCACCTCTCCAAAACCAGTGATTAAATATA
>JBQCDO010000044.1:0-21938 GCA_051961195.1 Nitrososphaeraceae archaeon
AGAGATATACCCTATAGTTCTGCAGCCATAGCCGATATAACCTACGCTACTAGCCACAAGCGCTGTAAGCTTCACTGTCGCCATTACCATGTCCATGTCTTTCTGGCCTCTGCGAGCATTCCAGTACCCATGATCCCAGTGATACTTGAGGGTAAAAGTAGTCAAATTCTGAATATTGGTAGGGGGGCCTTAATTTAGGATAAGCAAATGCGTTACTAGTCACAATACTGGGTAGATGTTATTATTTCGACTGCAGTAGTTACAATAAATTCTGAAAGGATATCCGTGAGTTATTTTCCGCCACTTATACATAATAATATAAATTTTGTCGAGCCCATTTTATCAATAAATATTCATAAGTTACATATTTCCTAAACTCAATTATAATCTACTAAATTATTAAGCTCCTCTCTGTCCTTAATACAACACGTCTATGAGTATAATATAGAATTCAAGATGAAAAATTTATGTACTGTAGTCTCTTGGTCTTAGACATTATCAGAATCGGAGTTCCGTAGACGTCTTCTCCGTAATATCATCGCCAAGACAATAAGGGCTATTAGAACAGACAGCATTCCAAAGAATACACCCTCATTCTTGACTGTTCCTGGGGGTAGTATGAGAAGAGTAAGTAAAGAAAGTGTGTTCATGAATTCGATCCTTCACCACTGAAATATATATCTGTTCTATTAGTTTGTGGAGCTCCAGCCGGTCATTGGCCCTAGCAAGGTTTGCAAGAGATTATGACAAGGGAACAACTGCATCATTCCGAAAGCAGGTAGGGAAGGGATTCGAACCCTTATTGATTCGCTATCTAACAATTTATCTGCAGGCGAACGCATAGCCGCTCTGCCACCCTACCAGTTCTTAAATGAGCTCATAATAGTTCAATTTAAAGCATTCCGATCACTCGTTTCCAGAATCATTATAGTGTCTAATACTGACAATAGGAATCGTTTCGCGATAAAACGAATTTAGAGCTAAAATCTTCTGATTGGTCTATATAAGAGTAAGCAATAACACATCTCGGATGCTGATGAAGTATAGGAAGAGCCGTCTGAAAATTAGAAGGTTCAGCATTAAAATGAGGAAGATTATGAGTCCCTGAGGCATCCAATATGGATATTCCTCTTAACTCCTGGCCTGTTTATAATCAAGTGGTATATTAGTTGGTTAAATCAGCAGCAAAGCAATATAGTTTGGTTTCAAGGTACAATTTTTAACTTTTGAAATTGTCGACAGCAAGACAGGAACGCTATGAGATTAAGTATTATCCCTGCTTTACGTATTCATCTAACTCTTCAATAGATTGACATATAATATGACATATATACAACACACTCGAAAGTCATTACCTAAAATGAAATTGGCAGCACTCTTTTCAGGCGGAAAAGATAGCACTTATTCCATATATTCCGCGAGACAAAGCGGCCATGATGTGGTCTGCCTCATAACAATGAAACCCAAATCTGACGAGAGTATGCTTTTTCACTATCCAGATATTTGGTTAGTTAGTTATCTCGCAGAGGCAATGAAAATTCCATTGCTCATGAAGGACACTATCAGTATTTCATTCAGGGATGAGTTCGCAGAACTAGAACAATCTATCAAAAAAGCCGTGCAAATTTATAAAGTTGAAGGTATAGTTCATGGCGGTATATCTAGCGTGTTCCAAAAGCAGGCATTCGAAAATCTTTGCCGCAGCAACGGGATCGTTGCTTTGACACCACTATGGAATAGGGAACCAATTGAATATATGTACGAGCTAATTAGAAATCACTTCGAATTTATCATTACCCGAGTATCAGCATTGGGATTGGATTTGCAGTGGCTAGGTAAATTGGTAGACATCAAATCACTAGAGGAGTTATTATCGCTAAGTAAAAAGAATGGTTTTCATATTTCCTTTGAAGGAGGTGAGGCGGAAACTTTGGTGGTGAGCTGCCCTTTATATCACAGTAAACGCCTAGAAATCACAAAATGGTCTGTAACCTGGGATCACATGAGCGGTATATTAGAAATATCAGAGGCTGCGTTAGTACATGTGTGATTTAGATGTTTGACAATCTACGTACGAGCCTACGAACTGCCCTGAAGAAGGTTGTAGGCGCTTCTGATATTAATGAGGAGTTGATAGACTCTCTATGTAAGGATGTTCAGAGAGCTCTTTTACAATCTGATGTGAACGTTAAACTAGTTATTACAATTACAAAGAATTTGAAAGATCGCGCGTTAAATGAACAGCCTCCTAAAGGACTACCACGAAAAGATCATATTATCACTATCTTATATGATGAACTATCTAGGCTTCTTGGGTATAGCGGCGAGACTATCAAAAATACTGATAAGTCCGCAGATGTAGCTGCTGATGCGTTACCGTTACACCCTGGAAAACAAAATGTAATTCTAATGTTAGGAATTCAGGGCAGCGGAAAAACTACAGTAACGTCTAAACTTGCACGATGGCTAACAAAGTCTGGGTATCGCACTGGAGTAATAGGCGCCGACACTTGGAGACCAGGTGCATTGACCCAGCTCAAAATGAATTGTAGCAGAATAGATGTGGAGGTATATGGTGAAGAGACTAACAAGGACGCAGTTGGAATAGTAAGCAACGGATTAAGACACTTCTCACCTGAAAACCTTGACGTGATACTGATCGATACCGCAGGCAGACACAAGGACGAAACCGGTTTACTTGAAGAAATGAAATCAATGCATGGTGTATCCAAACCAGATCTAGTATTACTGGTTATCGACGGAACTATTGGACAACAGGCGTATAATCAATCAAAAGCATTTCACGATGCAGCGCCAGTTGGTGGTATTGTCATAACTAAATTAGATGGAACGGCAAAGGGGGGAGGAGTAATTGCTGCTTCGGCTGCAACAGGCGCTAGAGTAATGTTCATAGGAACCGGCGAACGCATTGACGATTTAGAACTATTTTCTCCTACGAGGTTCGTTGGCAGATTACTTGGAATGGGTGATATCAAGGCTATACTTGACATGGCAAAAGGACTGGAATTGCAAGGGGATGAAAATCAGGCAAAGAGACTACTTAGCGGTAAAATGACAATAGAGGACTTTTACGCACAGATGGAGAATGTTGGTAAGATGGGATTTAGAAATGTAATTGACAACTTGCCTGGCCTTTCGGGTATGGTTAAAGAGGATCATCTGGATGCAATGCAAGGAAAACTGGAAAAATGGAGGGTGATAATCCAGTCTATGACAAGAAATGAAAAAATGAATCCTGAAATCGTAAATGATTCAAGGAGAAAAAGGATAGCTAGAGGCTCTGGTTTAATGGAACACGACGTCAAGGATTTGATTAAGCAATATCACAACTCGAAGTCAATGATGAAACAGGCAAAAGGAAGACAGATGCAAGGGATGTTACGTAGGTTAGGTCTAGGTTGATTCTGCTGAATGATGAGATTTGAGACGAATATTCGAAAACTCAATTTATCTATGTAAGGCATGTAGATCCAGACAAGGGCTACCTAGTAGAAGATCATTCCATAAGTCATCTCTATGTTATATTTGCGCAGGAATACTGGATAAAATAAATGCGATAGCGCAAGAAATGTACACAGCGTTGGACGATGAATATGAATTTGATTCGTTCTTAATCGGCACCTCGCTGGCTACACAATTCATCGAAAGAGAAGATGAGGTCAGGGCTAAATTTAAAATACGAGGAACGATGAGTATTAAAAATCATATAACAAATGCAGTTAGAAATAAGTTTCGGACCCTAACCAGCGCTAGGGAAAAATTCGAAAAACCAGATCTTGTGATCATTCTAAATATCTTTTCGGATAAGACTTACGGCTTTACAGCCAAGTCAAAATCCATAGTAGCTGCTGGAAGATACACAAAAAATCAAAGAGGGGTATCTCAAAGAAGGCCTAAAGCTGAGGAGTTCAACACTAGACTAGACGACGACAGTTTAAACTGTAAGAGTATTGAAGGAATCATCTCTGATAAAGTAATAGCTGATACTAAAGGAAGCGACGTCAGATTTAGTTGGGTGGGTAGTGAAGACAAGAATAGCCTTGTATTAGGGAGGGGCAGACCATTTTTTGTAGAAATTTTAAACCCTAAAAAGAGAACCTTTTCAAATAATACATTAATTATCAGCGAATCTGAAATTCATGCTAGACTAGATATCCTTGAGGAGGGCTTTCCTCGATCACCAACTAGATCCAGGACAGTTACGAAAATTTTGATTCATTGCTCGGAATCACTCTCAGAAAAGAATTTAAAGCAGCTAGATTCATTAGCGGGAACTACCGTAAAATTCAAAAATAGGTTTAGCTCAATAGAAAAAAAAATTTACTCGGTTTTGGTGGATAGGATTAATAGGTCGCAATTTTATCTGACAACAATTGCAGATAGTGGACTGCCAATTAAACAGTTTGTCGGTGGAATAGAATATGCAAATCCGAATATCTCTATGCTAATTGGTTCAAATTGTGAATGTATATCATTTGATATTCTGGACGTAATCATTCAGTAACATTTTTTAGCTTAACCGCTGTAATGAGTGAGGGTAATTGGATCCGTTAAAAATGGTACGAATTACAACGGATTCTGGTCAACTCCCTACAAGGGTTTACCGGCTTATAAATAATAGATTTCATCTAGTAACACAGGGAATTTCACGTATAGAAAGAGCGACCGGGATAACATATCCGCTCTATTATATTGAACCCCGTCTTATAATCTCAACTTCTGCTATCGAGTCAGGACAATTTGGAATATTATTTGCGAGAACAATTCCGCTAGTAATTGATAATGATTTAAGAATTGTTATTCAAATTACTGCACCTTTGATTACTTGCGGTCATCTTGGAAGTATTCATGCAATATTAGCACACGAGTTTCTTCATTATCTCAAATTGATGAGTAAAATAATGAAAATGGACGTACTTTCCGATGAAATATCACGTACTTTCTTTGAGCAAAAATATATGGACCACTCTCAGATTATTCACGAAAAAGTTGTGTTTAAAAACGACCCTACTTTAATTCATCATCTTTTAAGTAGATTCTCTACAGGATTTAAAGATTCACGATTGGAGAATAGAGTAGTAAAAGAATGGATACATAAGCGTCTTCCAATGACAACTATTCCATTAGATTCAAATGTGACGAGATTACCAATTGATAAGATCGCTTCAGTTAAAATAGACCCTGATCTTAAAGAAAAAATATTCAAATTCGAAAGCCAACAGTTAAACACTGGAAGATTACGACACAATGCCTAGCATTGCTAATGGAGAATTAAAAAAGATTAATGAGTGTATTAACAAGGTAACAAGGGGTAATAATATTGCCGGAGTTTGCTTATACGGCTCAAGGGCCGCCGGATATGCAAGAAGTGAGAGTGACTATGACATTTTGGTCATTCTTGAGAATTATTCTCATATTGTAAAGTATCTATACAAGAAAATGCAAGGGCTTAGAATTTCTATTTTGATAGTTGATCTTCTATCAGTAGAGAAAGACGCAAAATACTCATTCCTTGGAGAGTTTGTTATAGGACGATTATTACATGTATACGAACCAATATTAAATCCGGACCTTTTCGAAAGGCTTGAAAGAACCTATAAGAAACGAGTAATTATCGAACAACTTGGTAGTGTAGCGAAATCTTTGTCTAAGTTTAGTACCGAAGTTTCGTTCCCGTTAGAGTACATAATGTTTTCGAAAATAAAGAATAGGTGTTCATTACACCCCAATGCAGTATATAGCTTTTTGCAAACATATGTGGGAAATAATGCCCCTCGAAATATCAAAATCGCGATTAAGGGATATCGAATGGCATTCCAAGAAATTATCAGTGACAACAGTCAGTTAGTAGATGTTACTGTAAATGGAAATATGTTGCGCTTGGTCAATTCACAACTTCGTACGAGTACCACAAGCAGAGGCGTAAATTTCCGACTAGGAAAAAAATTTCACGAGTTAAGCTCGTATGCAATTCATGCTTATGCCGGAAGAAAAATACTACATTATATGATGCGAGAGACTCAATCTAAAATTAATAGGCAGAGACAACTTCCTCTTAAATTGCCGCGATTTATTAAAAGCCCAGAAGACTTTTATTGGAATATCCCGGAAGGGAAGTTAATTTTCAACGGCACGAACTGGCTCCAAGAATACGCTAAATACAAAGGTTTTCAGAAATACGGGGTTGCAGTCAAGAAAAGATTAGGAAAAGCACACAATGAAATATTGAAATACACGATCTCCGATGCTGATACAAAGTATCAGAAGTCTATCATTGTCAAGAATTTTGCTAGATCAAACATGAGTAGAAGTCCAATTTTGGTTTCTTGGCTGACTTCACAAAAAATACCCAGATCACATCCTCTATTCCTACTTGGGACTGAATACAAAGCATTGAGATATCTACGTAGCATTGGAATAAGAACACCATTGATCGAATCCGTGGTGATTGGAAGTCGCCTACTGGTAACAGAACACATCGAAGGAATGACTTTAGAAGCACTGACTAATAATCTGCTTGCAGGGAGAAATCTGAATTCATTATACTGGCTAGGGATTGCCGGAGAGGACATCGCGACGATCCATCTCAACCATTCAGCATTGGGAAGTGTTCGACCCGCGGATCTTATCATATCTAACAAATCTATTTTTTTTACTGGCTTGGATCACCTTGAATTTCGTTCTGGTGATCTCAATTGGGATGCGATTCGGCTCATCGCTTGTGCTCTAGGGAAAACTTCGAACATCGACATGGCTAAAAAAATCGCTAGAACATACTTCAACGGCTACAAAAGAAAGATCGATAGTGCGGGACGCCTAGCACTCGCTAATTCCAATCCATATATCGAATCACTTGATTCAATAATTAGTCGTCCGGTTGGAAAAATAATAGCTAACGAAATAGACAATTAAAATGTCTGCTTAGCTTTTGCTGGTTTGTTTCTTCGACTCATCACTACGCCTAAATTCTGTAAAGCCACATTTACCGCACGTATTCCTATTCTTATGTTCAGCCATAAATACGCCCCTCCCACATCTTGGACATTCCCGTCGACTCCTAATGAGTTTGTCGCCCTCAACCTTATAGAACTTGTATATTGATACCTCGGCAGCAGCAGACTTCTCCTTGCCAGGCAATTATTTTTTCCCCTTTCCTGATGCTGCTTTTGCTCCTTTCGCTAGAGCTTGTTTAGCTTTCAGCCTAGCAGCTTTCTCGTCATCTATTATTTTCTTTCTTTCGTCCTTCGGTAGAGTTCTCATAATTCTATATCGTGGAAGCAATGACTTTGCTTGATCCAGACTGCCATAAACGTAAAAAATGCCACGTAAATCAGTTTTGCCTTTCTCCCCATTCATAGAAATTGGAATTACAGTTTTCGGATCCAAATTGTTCTTTTCAGCTACCATCTGAGCTGCTTCATTTCTTTTTATCTTTCCTGCGGCATTACTAAATACAACACTGATTTCTCTTCTGCTTAATAGACTGTTATTACGATCGTTTAGGGTGAGAACTTCAATTGACAAATCGAAATATGAAGATATTGTCTTATATATATAAAGTTGTGCATTTTTGAATTAAATCTCAATCGCTTGTTTAAGTTTTATTTGTCAAGTACTACGACAGCATGATATTGACATCACTTGTTATATAATACGCTAGTACAAGTTTGACGAACCGAATCAAATAAACGGGTCCGACGGGCTTCGATCCCGTGCAGGCTGGCTTCGGAGGCCTATGCCTTTATTCAGCACCCTCTCCTGACTGGGTCACGGACCCCATCAAAAATAGTGCAAAAGATTATTTAAAGAATAACAACGATAAACAGCTGAATACAGATCTTTTATAAATATTAGCGCTGATTCCAATATTTTATACTGTTATAATTTAAAATGATTATTATTACAAGAAGCTATTAAATAATGGTTATATATTTAACATAACCTATATAGGTATGTGTATGTTCGAATCGGAAATTTAGAAATTCTTGACTCATACATGAGTAGTATTGAGTTAGGCGACACTGTATCAGTCGAAGCATTGATAAGAAATCCCCTTGATTGGCATCATTTTTATGAAAACCTTGCCTCAATTAAACCTGGAAGTGCCACACACTTCATCGTTGTCACTAGCGGTGGGGAACGCGTCGCGGGAATAGGCAATATTGCAGAAATTGATAAGTGGAGCAACAAGGGTCAGTTCGGCTTTAAGATAAAATTGAGAACGAATAAGCGCAAATCAGCAAGGACGAAGCGAGCTCAGCTGCAGACTTCAACAGGTCTCCAAAAGAAGACACTGGAACATAGCATAGAAATAGCAGCTAGATAGGATATCACTATTTTTGGTGGAACGACATGCCCTCGAAGCGTCATTGCAAGAACTTTGCTAGATATCGCTGAACCACTTAACGAAGGCCAGAAATAGGCTTTCGCACCTGCACTTCAAATGGTCAATCATATGTCGATTTATCAAATGGGATCACTAATAATACTTATATCCCAAAAGACAAGTCAACGCATACTGATTGGTGTCAATTAGATATTTCGCAATTGATATAGATGGCACTCTAACAGAAAATGGCGGAGGGATTATCCATCTGCCTGCACTTGCCACTTTGCGATATCTTGAAAATCTTGGTTACAAAATCATTTATGTAACTGGGAGATCCTCAGAAGAGGCGTATGTAATTGCCAGCTTTGGTGGAACGACAAAATTATCTGTAGGCGAAAACGGAGGAGCTGTGATGCTTGCGCCGCGTCAATATATTCTATTGGCAGATAAAGCCGTCTGCAGGAGCGGATATGAAGTGCTGCGTCAGAATCTTAAGGGAGTAAAAATGAAACCAGTATTTAATCGACACACTGAGGTAGTTTTGTATAGAACATTTGATATCAAAGAAGGCCAAAGGATACTTGACCACCATAATCTGAATTTATGCTTAGTAGATAGTATGTACGCTTACCATATTAATGAAAGGGGCATTCATAAGGGTACAGGCTTGGTAGAAGCACTACGGATCCTTGGAGGAAAGCTCGAAGAAACAGTGGCTATAGGCGATAGCGAAACTGATGTGCCACTGTTTAGGATTTGTGGATTTAGTGTAGCATTAGGGCAGGCAGCCGATAACGTGAAGGCTGTGGCGAAATACGTTGTTTCTGAAAAACAAGGAAGAGGGCTAGTTCAGGCATTAAAATTAATAACGAACAAACATTTGGGACGGCCCAAAAATGACATTTAGGACGGCAATCGATGAGATACGAAAGGTAATTGCTGGGGTCCTTAAGGATTTAGGCATTGATGGATTAAAATTTGACATTACACAGACATC
This sequence comes from Nitrososphaeraceae archaeon, assembly GCA_051961195.1. Classification (GTDB taxonomy): domain Archaea; phylum Thermoproteota; class Nitrososphaeria; order Nitrososphaerales; family Nitrososphaeraceae; genus JARBAU01. The sequence goes on from JBQCDO010000044.1 coordinate 9,348, forward strand.
AAGACCAGAATTTGGAGATGTGGCAACTAATATAGCTTTCCTGATTGCCAAAAATACGGGTCAAAAGCCAACCGAGATAGCGAAGAATTTTGTTGAAGACCATATTAATCAGTATTTAGCCGCCTGCAAGACTGCGGGACGTCTTTCACTAATAGAGTCCGCAAACCCCCACCTCGCTGGTTATATTAACTTCAAATTAAATGCCATAAATCTTGCATCGTCCACACTACCTGAGATATTGCTCAATCCGCATTACGCCGAACCTGATATAGGGAAAGGAGAGAGAGTAATTATCGAGCATACTAGTGTAAATCCAAATAAAGCGTTGCATATTGGCCATGTACGAAATCTCGTAATCGGAGATACCTTGTATAGATTGCTGCGGAGGACCAATCATAATCCAATTGTACTAAACTATATTGACGACTCTGGTCTACAGGTCGCAGATCTTGTGGTTGGATTCCTTTTCGGTGGATTCCAAATGGACCCTAACAAATCTCTGAAATTTGATATATATTGTGGTGATGAGGTATATGTAAAAATAAACGAGTTATATGCCACAGACCAGAACTTAGCAGAAAAAAGAAAGTATGTGCTGAGAGAAATGGAATTAGGAAAATCAGACATTGCGAAGTTGGCGTTGAATATTAGTCAAAGAGTCTTGGCAGACCAGCTGAAGACATGCTGGAGATTAAAAGCTCGTTATGACCTACTTAGCTTCGAATCTCATATACTTGCCTCTAGACAATGGACCAAGACTTTAGAAATCCTAAAGGATAAGGGAGTCCTAGTTCTAGAAACGCAAGGGAAGAATAAGGATTGTTGGATAATAAGAAGCAACCTGGCCGATGACAAGGTCGTCGTCAGGAGCGATGGGACCGCTACATATATCGCAAAGGACATACCATTTGCCCTCTGGAAATTAGGATTGATCCCAGACTATTCAAATTATTATAAATTTGCTAAGCAATGGGACAATTCAGTGATCTGGGCCACAACACTTGTCCCAGATTCCTATTCAGGAGATCATCCCAAATTTAATTCAGCTGAACTAGCAGTCACTATCATAGATTCCAGACAATCAAAATTACAGGACTTGGTCTCTTATGTAATCTCGAAGATGCAGGAGACCGACACAAAAGAATATCGGCACTTAGCCTACGAACCTGTAACGCTAAGCTCCAATACTGCGAAAATGATAGGGTTAGATATCGGACAAAAAGACTTTGCACATATGTCAGGTAGAAAAGGAGTTGTTGTAAATGCTGATTATGTTCTTGACATTCTACACCACAAGGCATTGGACGAAATAAAAAAACGACGTAATAATGCTGAAGACATATCATTACGATCTAGCGCCGAAAGCATTGCAGTATCTGCGCTGAGGTATAATCTTATAAAGCAGGACCTAGATAAAATGATTACCTTTGACATTACTGACTCACTGAGCCTCGAAGGTGACACAGGACCATATTTGCAATATGCTTATGCGAGATCTCAAAGAATTTTGGAAAAATCCAATGTGGAATTATCGACTATTAATTTTGAGCTCTTGTCTGAAGAATCAGAAATTTCGTTATTAATGGATATCACAAAATTTGACATGATAATAGAGGATGCTACGAAAAATCTAAATCCGAAAGTCTTAGCAAGATATGCATATAGATTAGCAGTAAAATTCAACTATTTTTATGAAAAAGTTCCAGTCTTGCGGGAAGCAGACCCAGAAAAAGTCGTATTGAGATTGGCTTTAGTTAAATCCTTCGAAATCACTATGAAGAACGTCTTTGATATACTAGGAATAGCAGCCCTCGCTCTTATGTAGCGTTCTGAACTAAAGTATACCTTACAACGTAGATGTTTCTTATAATACAATAATTGGTTCTTATTGAAATTTTAATTAATACTCCGCTATTCGTCATCATAATTGAGTATAGTCAAGCTTGTTTAAGAGATTTTGTTACTGTTGTGGCGTTTCTGTTATGTATTTGGGTTAAGATTTGTCTCAGACAAAACGAAAGTTTCTTGGAATCCAAATATTAGTTTGCTCACACCAACATCTATGACACTATTAGAAAAGAATTAGACTTTGAGGATCTCTGATACCCTTTATGGTAAGCTTCTACAAATATTGTTGCTTTTCCAAGAGCGGTACCATTTGCAACATGTACTGTACTAGACATTATCCCAGAACTATTGGTCAAGCCAGAGAAAAATGAAGTTGAGATGCCTGACGAAGAGGATACCCATCCATCGATACTTGCTTTTTCTAACCCCTTCTTTGTCAATTTATCAACTAGTGTTATAGTGATAGTTTGATTATCCCCTGCACGAATCGTGTTCTTTGCAATTTGGATCGTGATCGCAGATCCATTTAGCTGAGTTATTGTAGCATCTATAAAAGCCTTGTCAGCTGCGACTGCAGCCAATGCTCCTATGTTGACCCCTCGTACGTCATAATAGGTATTCCTTGTACTATTAGATAGTGGTCTGGCAATCGAGCCATTCAAGAGCGAGGTATCTGTTCCCACTGCAGCTAACGCTCCTATATTGGGACCTACCTCTAGGTATTGATCTGAGTCAGAACTTTTTCTTGGAATTACGGCATAAACATTTAGAATAAAATGGTGATCACCAAATGGCGAATGTGCGGAAGTATTAATTGAAACAGGTTTGTGTATTGATTCTAAAGGTGACTTCGCTGCAATTAAGTGATCATATGAGATAGCATAAGAGAGAAAAAAGAAAAGAAATATAAATCCTGCAATCGTAGAACGGCTTTTCACTTATCTCTAGTCTTACACTTTATTATAAATATGTTCTCCAGCGAAGAAATTGGGAATAGGCCTAGTGAAGTTATTTATCTATTTAGTTTAGATGATTTTTAACCAGTAGATGACAAACCATATTAACCTGTACGCTACAAACTATAAAAGGTCTAAAACCTATTCAGTTAGTAGCGAGAACAATTTAAATTACTACTTACGTGGATTTAAAGGAAGACGATATACTGATTCATGATATGCCAGCACTGCAACTTCTTTCTCACTTTACTATGACGAATGAATCAAATATTTTCTTTGCAATTGAATTATCGAATTGTCTTGAAGGAGCAGCCGAATATGTCAGAATATAATCTTTACCGTCTTTAAGTGTCCACACTTGCATCTGCTTTACCAATGTTTGGCCATCATTTAATGTGTAAATAATCTGACTTGCTGGATTAGCTGAAAGAGTTGTCCTATTTATCTGATCTAAAGTAAAGTTACTGAATTGATGGGCGAGCAAGGCGATACCTGCTGTGGTATAATTCTGAAGCGAAGTTCTGTTATTAGAGAGTTTACCAATTACTAAATTAACGTTTTGCGTATAGGCTGATATATTGTTGTATCCATAAGAGTACAGGTTTGCCACAATAGAATGATTTGAGATATTTCCTATATTTTCAACTGAATTCCAATTGCTGGGATACTTTAATCTTATTCCATATTTTGGATTATCGTATGTCTTGAAGTCTTGCGCTGAAACTGAACTTGATGATTGATTTTTTACGGCTGCTATAGTATAATTAAGGGTGACAACCTGCAAATTCGAAACGCTGAAAAAAAATAGAAAACTAATCAAGATAGCGAGCTGAAGCTTTAGTTGAACCAAATCGTCCTCTTATCAGAATCATAATCTAAGGTTATAAAAATGATCTACCTTGATCTGTGTCAGTACAGGTAGAGGATTATGTCGTAAGGGTATCTAACCCTGGCAAAATAGAATCTAATATTCGAATGTTTAGAAAACCGTCTTATCTTTGCATGACAAAACCTTAAAAGACTATTATAGACACAATTCTTCATAATCAAACCTAAATTTAATTTATTTCTTGTCTGTAAACAAGTAGTACTCATAGCGTATCTGACTGGTGTTCTTTGGTTACGAAGAAATCCGATGTCAATGGTATTCTCTGCTCTGAGCCCATTTTCACTTCTTTTTGTGCTTTTCGTAGTTAGCAACGGCCAATACGTGCAGTTTGCACTCGCGGGGAGTCTTGTCATGTCTCTTGTAGGATATGGTCTATCCCTCGGCCAGGATATTTCGTTTTACAAAACTGAATATAAAATCCAAGATATGTTTGTTGCCTCGCCAGTATCCTCACTCACATATATGACTGGACTTGCCCTCTCAGAACTCCTATTTGGGCTGCCGGCGTTAGGGGTCCTTGCTTTTCTTGTATTAAACTTTGGAACATCGCTTAGCGACCTGCCGCTGCTGATTTCGACTATCTTTCTAGTATGGGGATCAATGTCAGCAATTGGATTTTTTCTATCCTCACATATGCTGCACCTTAGAAATGCAACTCAAATCATATCGTTTGTAAATGTGGTTCTTGCAGTACTGCCTCCTGTTTACTATTCTATAACAAGGCTTCCTGAAAATCTACAATATATTGCCTACCTGGTGCCTACTACACATGCATCCCTAATATTTCAATCAATTATGGGCCTTCATACTCCAAACGATTGGTCTATCCCAATGGGTCTATCCATCCAAATTGTTTATTTAATTGCATTCATCGTCTTAGCAAAAACGAAGGCGTTATGGAGAGAATTATGACTGGAATAAAATTAAACCCAACAAATCTTCAGTTCTAATTCAGTTTTCAACTAAATGAGCAGAATTCCTTTGTAAGGTGATGCTGTTATGAAATGAATCCCACTCAGAAAATGATACTGCGCTCTACCGAGGATTTAGCTGTACTATTTTGAGATGTAATTAGTCAGGTAAGATCTATACCTGACTTATGTGGTTGTGATTAAATATAGACAGTTGCCAGTAATCTGAGCTATGCCTGAGATAACGAAATTATAACCATCAGATTTTGATCTAAATTTCGCTTATGGAGCATAGGCGAAGATTTTTATTCTAGCGACGATGTTTTGACTTTTACAGGGATTAATTGAATTGTCGTCTTCGCCATCGCAGCACCAACCGAAAAGGCCATTATCTACACTCCAGCGATCAATAAACCGTAGAGTAGCGGTTAGATTAAAAAATGAGATAGAATATCGTGGAAAAATGAGCAACGTTGACTCCTACATGAATCTGATCCTAGTTGATGCAGAAGAATTTAATGGCTCATCTGCACTTGCGAATTATGGCAAGGTTGTAATACGTGGGAACAATGTCCTCTTCATAAGTCTGGAGAAGGAATTTTGAACGAGTGGTAATAGTTAGAATACTTGGGTAGTAAATTCTGAAATGGTTAGGAGATATCTTTTTACCTCCGAAAGCGTAACCGAGGGACATCCTGATAAGGTTTGCGATCAAGTCTCAGATTCAATACTCGATGAATTTCTTGCTGCAGATCCTAATGCCCGGGTCGCAGTCGAGGCAATGACCACAAAGGGCATGGTGCTTGTTGCAGGGGAAGTTAGTTCAAATGCTGGAGTAGATCTGCAAAAGGTCATTAGAAAAACGATTGGTGAAATTGGGTATGACAGAGCAGAACATGGTTTTGATAGTAATAGCTGCGCTGTCCTGACTTCGTTACAAGAGCAAAGCCCAGATATTTCTATGGGAGTAGATACGGGAGAAAATAAGGAACAAGGGGCTGGAGATCAGGGTATCATGTTCGGGTATGCTACGAATGAAACCGCTGATTTAATGCCATTGCCAATAGCCATGGCACACAAGCTATCAATGAAGCTCTCGCAACTTCGAAGAAGTAAGGAGATAGGCTGGATTAGGCCAGATGGCAAGTCCCAGGTTTCAGTTGTTTATGAAGATTCGAAGCCGCTAAGAATTGATTCTGTCGTCATCTCGACGCAACATTCTCCAGAGATAGGCTTGGATCAATTGAGACAGGAAGTCATTGACAAAATAATCATGACCGTCTGCGGAAGCTGGCTTGACACCAAAACCAAATTCTTCGTTAACCCAACAGGGAGATTTGTCATTGGCGGGCCTTCAGGGGATACCGGCTTAACAGGAAGAAAGGTTATAGCCGACACATATGGAGGAATGGGAAGACATGGCGGCGGTGCGTTCTCGGGAAAAGATCCATCCAAAGTAGATAGGTCAGGTTCTTATATGGCTCGATATATTGCAAAAAATATAGTTGCATCAGGATTAGCGGACAGATGTGAGGTCCAGATTGCATATGCAATTGGTGTTGCTGAACCTGTGTCTGTCATGGTTGACACGTTCAAGACCGGTATACTACCAGAGGATCAGATAGAAGATAAAATCAGAAGAACTTTTGATATGCGCCCAGGATCCATAATCGAGAATTTGAATCTGAAAAGACCAATTTACAAGAAGACTGCAGCGTATGGACATTTCGGCCGAACAGATCCATCCTTTACGTGGGAAAAAGTCGATAGGCAGTCACTATTGATAAAGTAACAAATACCTGTACAAACTTTTAACCAATTGATTAATAGATGAATATGGAGGCGATACGGGTGTAATGAATGATAAAAGTAGTGCAATGCTGTTTGACGATGGTATTGAATATGTGATATGAGAGGTATATCTTTAGGGCAACCGGAGATAATCTATGAAAAATGATCAAGTGGCGGCTGGGCCAGAGAAGTTGAATAAGGGCCAAATCGCTAGCGAGCACTTGGATTTACAACGTATATCCAAAGATAAACCTGAAAAGCGAAATTTGAGAACTGGGTATACTACAGGAGCATCTGCCGCAGCCGCGACGAATGCCTCATTGAAGTTACTTCTTTTTGGTGAGAAGGTTAAAGAAGCAGAGATTCTTTTGCCAAATAAAAAACATGCATGGCTTAAAATTGCATGGAGCAGGCTAGAGTCAGACGGATCTGCCACAGCTGCAGTGATAAAGGATGGTGGAGATGATCCAGATGTAACAAATGGGGCTGAAATTTGCTCAACTGTCTCACTAACGCGCGACGTAGGGGTTCTTACCATCGAGGGTGGTATTGGAGTTGGTAGAGTCACAAAACCAGGCCTTGGCTTGGAGATTGGGCGACCGGCAATTAATAGAGTACCAAAAAAAATGATTGAACAGGTAAGTTCTGAAATTGCTTCTGAAGTGCTTAAGAATAGCGGTGTCAAGATCACAATATCTGTCCCGGACGGTGAACAGATTGCAAAAAAGACTGATAATCCTAGATTGGGCATAATCGGAGGTATTTCTATTTTAGGAACTACAGGTATTGTGTTTCCATATTCGACGGCATCCTTTGCTGCATCAATAAAACAGAGTATTGATGTTGCAGTAGCTATGGGGACTAGTACAGTTATACTTAGTACCGGGTCAACTAGCGAAGATTATGCAAAACTATTGTTCGGATCATCTTTGCCAGAGCATTCATTCATCCAAATAGGCGATTTTGTTGGATACGCTGTTAGACAATCTGCAACTAAGAAGATTTCCAAGGCCATCATTACCGGATTCATTGGAAAGCTAACTAAAATGGCAATGGGTGTTAGCCAAACTCATGTTAAGGGATCGCATGTCGATTTAAAATTTATGGCAGCTCTTGCGACGGATTGTAAATTGCCAGCAGACGCAATAGCAGAAATTGGAAAGGCAAATACAGCCAGGCATGTCGGAGAAATTGTTAGACGATACTCTAGACAGGATTTTTTCGATAACCTATGTAGGAAGGTTTTCGAATTTCTGCGTATGTATTCAAACTATGTCATCGAAATCGAAGTTGTTATGTTCGAGTTTGATGGTACAGTATGTAGCAGATACCCCTACGAGAGTTCGGACACGCTAAGTGCAGTTGTATGAACTCAACCAGTAGGATAATAGTTACAGGGAACTGGCCAGTTAGAGTGGGAGATGGCAATACGGCAATCCCAAGTTATCCAAGCAGCATTTTTTTAAATTCTACACTCGAATGTAAAATAATTGGTATAGGTATTGGCTCTTTTAATGATTCTGCAAGACCACAATCAAGATAAACATCAGTATATTGTCAAAGATTTGATTTAGATATATTTTTGAATCGGAGAAAGATGCTAGTCAGATCGGTCCAAGAACCGCCTTTATGAATAGCTTAACGTAATGTTAAAATGTGTGGTATATTTTCGATAGAGAACCTTTTTGCGCCGGTCTCTCTATTTCATTTTATTCACTGATGTATGCTACAGCTGTGAATTATTTCTTTGTATTAACATCAACGCATTAATTATTGATGCAGCAACTGAACTTCCGCCTTTTCTTCCTATATTGCTTATTAAAGGAACATCTAATCCAAGTAGATCTATTTTCGATTCTGATGCAGAGACAAATCCGACTGGGGTACCAATTATGAGTGCAGGCATCGAAGTATTCTCCCGCACCATATCGATCACTTCAAGTAATGAACTAGGTGCATTGCCTACTATTACGATCCCTCCATTTATTTCTGAACTTGCATAACGCATAGCTAACTGGGCTCGAGTCTTATTTGATTTTATTGAGTTTTCTATCACACTTTCTTTAGAGATGTGACACGACACCTTCAGGCCAAGACTTTTGATGGAATTTTTATTGATACCTGAAACAACCATATCTACGTCGGCTACAATTACACATTTCCTCTCTATTGCCTTAAGGGCCGAACTTATCGGCTCATTACGAAAAATGATCCTATTTTTACCAGCAAAATCAAAGTCTGCAGTAGAATGAATAACTCTACGTACTATGTTCCATTCCGACTGGGAATATTCGTGTTGACCGACTTCAGCATCAATTATTTGGAAACTTCTTTGCTCTATATTGAGGGCCTTGTCTGACATTCTCCTTAATTTAGAAGAATCACTCGAGTTCTTAAAATCCAGCTCTTTCTTCTACCTCTTTTGCTCGTTCCAATATTAAGTCGACTATTTTATCATCTACACCTAAGTGTTTTCCCACATACGCATTGTTGAAGCCGGAATTCTCAAGGGATCCCTTGATGTCAAGGACCAGATCACGCTTAATATGGATCCCCCGATGAAGAAAATAAGGGATCAGGATCAGGATATTCGGAGATTTTAAAAGTGCTAATTCGATTCCTTCAGCTATAGATGGGTGTTCTAATTCTAGGAAACAGAACTCAACATTCCGGAAGTACGGTCTTAGTGCATTAACGACATATAATAGAGCTTGTCTAGCGCTTCTGTCGCTACTTCCATGTCCTATCAACATGATATCACAATTGGAGTTTTCATAGCTGATCTGATGTTCCATCTTAGCTTGCCCAATTCTTTCCAGGATTATTTGAGGCATAATGGAATGAAAGGTCAATGGTCTTGCAATTGCCATCTTTATATTTTTAGCGGCACAAATCTGAGCTGATATTTTGACAGATTCTTTTAATTTCAGTCCAGGGTAAAGAAAGTAGGGCAAAATAGTTATTGAATCTGCTCCATTTTCAATACACGATTTAATGCCTTCATTGATGAACGGAGGAACAACTTCCAAAAAACAATAATTAGCATATTTATAATCTGCCCTAGAGAGTAACATCGAACAAATAGATCCAAGTTCATCTCTTACCTCTATCTCTTTGCTTCCTCTATCGATCATCAAAAGGGCCTTTTTCAATTTAATCAAACCTTACTCTGGCTACAGCGATAGTAAGATTGGGCGGAAGTTTCTGCTTCGGGACGATGAGGACTCCCTGTGAACTAAGGATTGCAGAGGACTCGGCAACACTAAATGTGCCTTCAAATTTATTTACGATTTCCGATGGATTAGGCACTGGAATAGAAGCCAATTCCTCTTTGCTAAACATTTGTACAGGAATCTTATAATCTGAGGAGAATTCGTGTAAACCGCTTATTTTCCTATCTCTCTGAAGAGTTGAAATATTTCTAATACTTCTAAGACTCAACTCATTTTTTTGCATCACATCTTTAATACCCTCTGAAATAGTGTTCTTACTAGTGTCCCAATGTAGACCCACTCCAACCACCAAACTCTTTGGTCTATATATAACTGCTTTTTCAAGTATATCGGGATCTTTTATAACCTTTTCTGATATGACAAGACCTCCTTTGAATTCGGGAGCCCAAAGTTCCTTGAGATCTTTGACCCTGCTAACGTTATTCGGAAGCTTGCCTTTGTACCACTTTTTCTGACCCGCATCCTGAAAAAGTCCAATTTTTTCCTCATTGACCATCATAGCGCTAACCTTCGTGATATTTTCATAATTTTCAATCTCCCAACTATATTCTCTGCCTACAAGGTCCACTGCTATAGTTTCATTTACATCAGCAGCAGTCGTTATAACAGGTTTTGCACCAGGAAAGTATGTTGCAATTTGCTCGGCCATAGAATTGGCACCTCCTAAATGGCCTGATAGAGCACTGATTACAAAGTTTGCCTTATCGTCAATAACCAAAATAGCAGGATCAGTCTTCTTATCGCCGATATGGGGTGAAATTAATCTAATTACAGCTCCTAATGAAAAGATACATATCAATGCTCGACTAGTTTTGAATAAATTTTGGACGATCTTTGAAGTTTGCTCTGTAAACCAAACGATCTCGTTGTCGGAATCATTGAATTTTGCTGGTGAGTAGATTTTAATACCTTTTAGATTTCTTTTGATAACTCGCGCTATATCCAATCCGTGTTTTGTAATAGCTAGTACCGCAATATCTCTATCCAAATACTCTGACAATCACTTCATAGACCTTCCAGGCTTAAAATAACCTTTTGGTGAAAAATTAGTCTTCCAACAATATTGCCAAGACACGATGCTGGAATTTGAGAAGTATATTAATATTATTTTATTTGCATTTTCTAACCAAGTCTTGATAATTAAATAGTACGGATACAGAATAGCATAATAAGTCAAGATGAAAGAAATATCCACAGAAATAGTCATTCAGGGCTCTAGTGTAGATGTTTGGAATGTGCTGACGGATTTTCGAAGCTATCCTAGGTGGAATCCCTTCATAAAGGAAATTAGGGGGGATCTAATAGTCGGATCTAAGTTAGAATTAAAAATAGTAACTCCTAAAAAAAAGGTAAGAACTTACAATCCTGTAGTTACTGTAGTTACTCCGAATAGTGAGCTAAGATGGTATGGAAGGGCTTTTATGCCAGGTATACTGGATGGCGAACGTATTTTTAAAATTAATCATAACGGCAGTCAGTCGGTCCGCTTTGAACACAAGGAAATATTTAGTGGATTAGGTGCTTTAATAGGGAGTAGATTTTTAGTAAAGGACGTTTTCGAGAGCGAGAACAACATGAATACAGCCCTTAAGCTGGAAGTTGAATCCAAGAATAAGACAATGACAGAATTAAGGTAGTTAAATGATTTAGATAGCCTGTCAACACTAATATATCGATTTAAAATTTTGGCCAGCCTATTCCACCCATCAGAAAGTCAAATGATTGTGTCATTAACCTACTAATTTAGCTCTCATTATATCGCAGAAAATCTACTTCTATTTGATGAGCTAATTCTGAAAGGGAAAGCATTGACTATTTTTCTCTATATGCCCGAAAACATGATACCAGACGCTTTAGCAACAGCTCATTAGAAAAATGGAGATGGGTGTAGGATGCAAGACACTTGTATACAACAAAACCGTCAAGATTATTATATATTCCAGAACCTCGAGTCATTTGAAATGCGAATTTTGCGTCTTTTGCGATATTTTTTATGCTAGAATAATGGAATTCATGTCCCCTTATTGCCTCAATTTTTCCCAAAATTGAACCATTTGAATGTGCTTCTGTATAATTTAGTGTGAGCTTTGAACCCATTTGGGTTTCTGCGTCTATGAGTCCAACCATACGGCACTTCACCCCGCTTTCATCATTATTCTCGCGCAAAGACTTGGTGAGGTACATCAGTCCTCCACACTCTGCTAATATAGGCAGTCCCTCTTCGGCCGATTTTATTATCGATTGCATTATCGACCTGTTTGTCTCGAGTCTTTTTGCCATAATCTCCGGGAAGCCTCCGCCGATGATAAGACCAGCAATATTTTCGGGCAATTCTTTATCGTGGAGCGGGCTAAAGTAGACCAACTCCAGTTTATTTTCTCTAAGTAGTTGCAAATTGTCAAAGTAATAAAAATTAAAGGACTCATCGAGCGCAACTGCAATTCTTAAATCTGTATTATACTCTTGTGTCTTTTGTTTATTAGACAAAGATTTCGAAGCTATTTTCCAGTTATTTGTTAATAAATCAAAATGGAGTTTCTCAGAAACTCGCTTTGCATTAGTTAACAGCCTGGCCTTACTAAGAGCATCTAGCTCCGCTGTGGGTATTAAACCGAGATGCCTCTCGGCATCTTTCAACTCTTGATCTCGTCTAATTATTCCGATAATCGGAATTCTGATCTTTTCTGTAAAGGCCTCCTTAAGGATCCTTTCATGTTTATCGCTAGCTACATTGTTTAAAACCACGCCTGTTATTCTTAGATCCCTATCAAAATTTTGAAAGCCCAGTGTGATCGCAGCTATAGAACGACCTGCCTTACCACAGTCTATAACCAAGATTACTTCAGCTCTTAGCAATTTTGCTAAGGCTCCAGTGCTGCCTTGTTCATCCTTACCAGAGATCCCATCGAATAGTCCCATTACTCCTTCGATAACAGCTACGTCTGCATCAGAACAGGCTTTAT
>JBQCDO010000045.1:0-5417 GCA_051961195.1 Nitrososphaeraceae archaeon
AAATGGCTGGTATGATGACACGATGTATGATGATGTGCCGTGATTGTGCCGATATGTGTATGATGGCTTCATGCATGATGTCAAGAGGTAGCGAATATGCAAAACAGATGTGTGAAATGTGTGCTGATGTATGCGACGCATGTGCAATGGAATGCGATAAACATGCATCAAAAATGGAAGAATGTAAGATGTGTGCTGATGCTTGCCGTGCATGTGCAAAAGAATGCAGGAATATGATGAGGTAAATAGAACAGACAAAAGTACCGAAACATCTTTTTAAATTTCTTCTTTTATTTATTTTATTTTAATGAATAGTGTTATTGTGTTACTGTCAATATAATATTGAATATCTAAAAAGAATAGATACCTTCCAGAGACAAAAATAATTCTAGGTTATACTCCACAGAATTATGATATAGAAGACGTTATAGTACTATATGATAAATAGGTAATCTGGCATATTTTACGCCTATCATTATTTTTTGCATATTTGAAATAGATAATATACTCAATTAGATAATATATAGACAGAGAATTGATGCTGCTGATATACAAACTCTATCTTACTACAACACTTGATACTAATATGTGCAATCAGGACACAGAAACAAAACAGGACACATTCAGGCTATAAATGAGGAATTGTTAGATCATGGCATTTGGAATTTTCGAAGAAATACTAAGACTTGTTGAATATATACCTATCAGAAGTGATGTCCCAATTAACAGTAAGCTAGAAGACAATGTAACAATAGATTCACAGTTTCGTTTCCATGATATCGATGGTGTGGTGACTAGACTAGGAATAATAGAACCAGCCATAGACACTCTTGTTAGTCTTAGGGACATAGTCAAGCTTTTAAATAAATTCTTAAAGGATGGTAAAATAGAAGAGATTGTAAGTAAGAAGCGATACAACGTATTACAAGATACTATCAGAAGCAATAATTATTTCAAGTACTCTTCGGCATTGTACCAGTCTTCAGGTTTACCATTGAAGGGCCTATTATTTGATTTCTGTCTTTCTGTATTGGATGCATCAGAAGAAAGGATTGGCTCTACCAGAGAGAGGATAAAATACAATGATAGAACAATAGATACCAAGCTCTACCTCACACACTGCTCTTATTTGCTCGGTCTACATAAGAGACTCACTATAGTTTTGGCAGTAATTGCAAATGAGCCTTCGCTGCACCAAGATAAGGATGTAAGACAGCTACTTACATTACTTGCACGACTATCTGAACCTGACAACATTGATATCTATTTTGATGGTGATAATAATGGATTTAATAATAGATATGCCATATACTTACGAGAATTAAAGGATCTTGCAATTCAGTTACCATCATATACTAAGAACGGAGAACAGAATATAATTAAGAAAATAAAAACTCCTGAAGTTGAACTAGGCGGAAAGAAATAGCTGGTAGATTTCTAAAGGTTATGCAGATATTGGCAATCAATACTTCTATCAAGAACATAGAAGTTAAAATAAATAGTGGACATACAAAAAAGCAAAAAGGAAACTAAAAACCTACCCAAAATTATCCTCCAGTAAATAAGAATACAACAAATCAAACATACTAATGTAAAATAGTTTTCTAATTACTTCCTACTGGTCCACAATTTTCATTTTATAATAAAGGATATTACATATAGAAAATATGTCTGAATTACTACTATTGTGATTACATATATTATAAGTTACAACTTGTAATTTCTGATGACATGTTGATGGTAATGTGTATTTATACCAAAGCTGCACATTTATACTAGAATTGCGTATTTAGATTTGGTTATATTACCAGTTGAACATCACTATTATTTAGTGCCAGTAGCAATGTCCTCCTGTTATAATAATTTATTACATAGCCGTCCTAGTAGTGGCAGCGTAGCTGAGAAAATAGACCTTCTCATTTGTAACAAGTGTATTTGGGTTGCGTCACTCTATACGAATAGGAATATCCATTCAAATATTAAATGTCCTATTTGTAATGATAACAAAAATCTAGAGTCTATGCCAATATCTCAAAATGAATCAAAGATCATAGATAGGATATTGTGATATGAGTGCAATCTTGTTGAGATATAATTGACATGCTTTTGCGGATCATTGGATTAGATTGATAACTAACTAAAATAATTAATTCAACTGTACATTGTTTGTAGTTTCTTATTATGATTAGTAACACGACTATCGCAGTTCTATCATAATAATTTGAGATCTTTCAAAGCATGTAGTTTTAATTTAGTACATACTGTAGTATAGTTAATTTTCTATGCTAATTCAGACTGTAAGTAATATGGCACTTTGCCATTACATCTGGAATTTTTATCTATTCTTACTTTTCTAATTACATTGCATGATGGATTTAAATTAGACTGTGGCTGGTAAATACATTCGATTTATTTCGATAGAATGAATCTAATCTGTGAATGCAGAGAAAGACAGGAAAGACTATGCGCAAAATGTATATCATTTACGAATACGTCTGCTGCTACGATTCCTCTACTCCAAAGTTAATCATTGATTAGTCGTCATATCAGTCGCAGAATTGCTTCGATGTAAAATAAAAACTATGGCATAGATTGTACCAGCGGCCAGAATCTAACGCTGGTACATTAAACACCTATGCCAATGAAACCTATGAAGAACTTGTGAAGGCTCTTGTACTAGTAAAGAGCCATTTTGTTTAATTTAAGTATAATTCATTATGCAAAAAAAGGCACATAGGCTAAATTTAGCATATAAGACAAAACTTTTACATAATATTGTGCTATCTAGGTATGCAGATCAATGTTTTACTTGGTGGTGGGCATTGTTCTGTCAACGAGTCCAAGCAACTCGAATCACAACCGAGTCAAAAATCACAACATTGGCAAGAGTAGCCGGTTTCTAATCTCAGCTACTCTTGCCGATTACGATAAGACTGCTAAACTTCAACATACTTATGCAATTTCTTATTCTTGTTGAGGAAATTGGTGATAGGAGTTGCAGCGTCTATGACTAGTAGTAAGATAGGTGATAAAGAGTATACTTTCAAGACCTTGACAAGTATAGAACCTACACGGATGCCTTTGACGTGGTCTTTCCTGACAACGGAATCTTTGGTGTTCTGAAAGGCGGGGTGTCTAAGGCTGTGGCTGATGGTCGTTATATAATAACTGAACCGCTTACAAAAGGCACATATCCGATTCATTTCAAATCTAGTCTAATTGATCCATCTAACCCAGATACCAATTTTGCCCAAGATATCACATATAAGATAATTGCACAATAGAGGGTTTTGGACTTCAGATGTAGTCTATCAACTATTTATTTTATTTTAATTTGAATGTGATTTTGGCTTGCAAGGATATACTCCGGAGCCTCGACATAGTTGTAGTTCCTGCTAATGTAATATTACATATTACATATTCACACATATTACATATTATTGTCTATAAACACAATAAAGGAAAGACCTATAGACAAAAACGTGTATAATTGTCAACTAACCTAACTTTAGCGACTAACCACAAGAAAGTTATATAAGGATGGGAACCGAAAAATTAAATGATATTGCTCACTCGAGCTAAAAACCATTTTTCTTTTTTAAATTCAGATAATGGGATTAGTTAATTTTATCATTCTTATAGTAATAATGGCAATCGCCTTCATGATCAGCAACATCTTACTGAGTCTTCTTACTCTCTTACTGATCCCAACTACCTACAAAATCAGGGATCAAATTTACATACCATCATAGAAACTGAGGCAGAAGTTTCTCTAAAACCACCATCTATTAAAAGAATACTTCTAGTAGATGATGATCCTGATGTAACATTAACTTTTAAAGCGGGTTTAGATGGTCATTATTTTGGAGATGGTGACAAGAAGAAAAGATTTGAAGTATATGCATATAACGATCCTCTATTAGTATTGAAAGAATTCAAACCACATTTTTATGATCTTCTTCTAACTGATATCTATATGCCAAAGGTGAACGGCTTTGAGTTATGTGAAAAGATATTAGAATTAGATGTTAACATGAGAGTATGTTTTATGTCTGCATTAGAAGTAAATATTCGAGCACTAAGAGAAGTATATCGTAATGTAGGCTTTGGATGTTTTATTGAAAAGCCAGTGTCAATAGAATATTTAATTAAAAGATTATCAGTAGAGTTAGATTAGATTAATAGTAATAATACTAGCACTTTGAAAACGATTGTTTCATAGTAGTTGAATATAGGATTTGTGAGATTTACAAACTGCGAATAAAAATATCAATACTGAGATCGTATTTTTCTGGTTTTAATTTTATATAGTCGACCTATTAGATGAACGACAGAACCTTCTCATGTAGAAGATAACTAGAGTTAGTCTTCGAGACTATCCGTGTTCTCTTAATTAAGGAAAACAAGCTAATATTTAATATGGATTAGACTGATTGATCATTTTTGCTTCTGCTGTTATTGACTGCTAACAAACAAGTTGACATGTAAATGATGGGCAAAAGTATCAGAAACATGATAAAACGAATATCTATTAATAAAATATCTACGGTATTATTTGTCTTCTTTCAAGTTCTTGTAGTCTTGTTGTTATAGCCACAAGTTGATCTGACAGGTGTGCTATTGCATCATCTTTCATTTTTTCACGTTGTGTTAATGGTTGATTTAGATGTTCCAGATCTTCTTCTCTTGATGGCATCTCTCAGAAGGGTTTCGTAAATCGATATAGAAGCAAGTGCTCCACTGGCTGCTGCTAGGACTACATAGTGTCTATCAGTAGCTATATCTCCTACTGCATAAACGTTAGGAACTGTGGTTTGCTGGAAGTTATTCGCTTTGACAAACCCATGCTCATCTACTTCACATCCAATTTGCCTTGCAAGCTGATTTCTAACTTTGTATCCAATATTATAAAATATCACATCTCCTGGATATAGTCTCCCATTTTTACATATAATTCCTGTGAGAGATCCTTTCTTATTTGCGGTAATTCCTATAGGTATATCATTTTGTACTATCTTGATCTTTAATTTCTTGACATCATCTAATTCTTCCTGTTTCATCTTATAATTATCATTTATAAAAAGCGTAATATTCTCAGTCCATCCCAAGAATTCTTTTGCATAATTTATGCTATTATCACCAGACGAAATAATGATCAGCCTTGTCCCTTCGCTTTGGAATCCATCACAATGAGGGCAATGCCATGCTCCATTTCCATCGAACTTTATAAAATTTTTAATACTTGGCTTTATATCTTCAATTCCTGTTGCTATTACAACGTATCTGCACTTAATAGAATTGCTCCTTTTGTCTGTAGTTAATAAAAAAAGATCCTTTGATTTCCTAACCTTTCCAACTTTCTCATTGATTACCTTTATTGATCTATACTGCAATAAATCTTTCCGAGCTTTCTTAAT
>JBQCDO010000046.1:0-4497 GCA_051961195.1 Nitrososphaeraceae archaeon
TGAAACTTATAAACAAGTATAGTATGTTTATAAGATCAAACAAGTCACACAATTGACCTACATGAGTAAGTATTACATATCGGAGTAATGAAATATGTATTATGCTGATGAGTCTGGAATATTACACAAGTCGGTATACTCCAGCGATGGCAAAAAATTGGGATTTGTCAAAAAAGTTTTTGCAGACACCATAGTTATACAAAGCGAATTTACTTGGTTGAGGAAATATGCTGTTCCCAGGTCCACGATATTATCAATAAGCAAAAAAGATATAGAACTTAAAATAACTGCTTATGAGGTACATCAGAGATATTCTATCGAAAGGATGAAAAATACTATCACACCTTTAGGAATTGTTGATAGAACATATAGTACTACTACTGCAAAGGCCAAGAGGATTTTTTATGACATATATGAAACTATACGATTTAGGAGATGGGAAAGAAATCAGCTAGCTGCGGTTATTGCTTTTGTTTCAGGGATTATATTTTTGATTTCTGGTTACAAAGCCGATGTAAGATTTTACTACATAATTCAAAATGAGATGTTGACCAACTTACCAAGCAATATTTGGGCTCTAGTTATAGTTCCAATAGGCATAGTAGTAATTATTAGCCAGTTAGGAGGAATTACTGTGCTTGTAGGTGCAAGTTTGTTTGCAGCAAACAGAGTTAACCTTGGAAAGATTTTGATAGGAATTGGTGCAGGTCAGGGATTGTTTACCATAGCTTTGCGAATAATATATGACCTTTGGTCTGGAAGGATAGATCTTGCAAATAGCTATATTCTTTGGCTAATCTCATCTGCGACTGGTCTGGCGATTCTGTTTTCAGTTATAGCAAGAACTATATCAAGCGGAGATAATGACAATATCTTTATCAGAATAATTAAATTTGTTAGAAAAAAATGAGAATAAACAACATGTCTTTGTGGATAAAACATGTTCTAAATGCTAAATGTTAATGTGCAACTATATCTCCGGCAGCATGTTGTAAATATCCTACTACTAGTTTACTGACAATAAGAACAAAGATGCACTTGGAAAAATAGTGCTTAGAGAAAAAGAGTATGTTGTGGCTCTCAGACCTTATCAGAGAGTAATAGTAATGCATCTACTTCATTATATAGATGATATACGACCGGTAGATGGAATTAGTGAACTTAGAGACCTACAGCGCGCTGCTGTGGATAATAAAGAATTATCATTGGGAAAATTGCTAG
The DNA here is from genome assembly GCA_051961195.1 of Nitrososphaeraceae archaeon. Taxonomy (GTDB): domain Archaea; phylum Thermoproteota; class Nitrososphaeria; order Nitrososphaerales; family Nitrososphaeraceae; genus JARBAU01. Next base: position 1,222 of record JBQCDO010000046.1, read on the forward strand.
TTGAAAATCTATCTAGTGAAGATTTAGATCTGAGCAAGTATTCTGATACCTATGCTAAAGAATTAGAAAAACTGATAGACACAAAAGTAAAAGGTAGAATGATAGTCGCCGAGCCACAAAAAGTCAAAGAGGAAGAGACTAAGGATCTTGTGGCAGCGTTAAAGGCAAGCTTACAGAAGTCTAATATGGCTAAGAAATAAACGCAATGAAAATATTAATCATAACCGCGCGCGCAATTGTATCTGATGTTATAGAAAATCAACCCTGACGGATTAGTTTTGTTAGTGATTTTTCATAATATTTCACACTAAGATCTCTAGCGATATTCTGTCTCGTCAGGGTATCCATAGTAACCATAGTACATATTCATTCTGTAAGTGAGAAGATGTTCGTAAAAAAGGTGCCATTAGCTTAATGCATAATGTAGAACCCAATATAGCACTATGGATGCCCTGACGTCTATGACTGCTAGGCGCTTTTCGTATAATATTAATCAAAACTTTTCGAATTTCATACACTATTCATAACAGGGATGCCTACACATGCTAATCCTATAGCTGTTGATCTAAAGGGCATAGTACGACTCTAATGCATTAACTCGCGTGGAGGGGCGACTATTAAGATAGATAGAAAGCGCACCACCATCACTATCACTATCATCATCCATTCCATATCATGATTCTTGGATTGGTGCCAAATAATGAAGGTCAAACGCACAATATCCTATTTCATTTCATAGCCCTAGAATTGAATCTGGTTTTATATGCTGTGATGTTAAATCTTGTAATTGCAAAAGTGGTATGAAATATCATCACTCTTTGCCAAGAATAACATAATAATAACAATTGTACTTGTACATAATATATCATGCTTGATTGGTCCTGTCTACTTGGATTGCCTTCTGATCCTTTGAAAGATACTTTTATGCTTTATAAAAGAGTGACAGAGCAGTATGAAAATCCAGAGATCCTGAAAAAAGTTAGATCGTTAATACCACAAGACGTTATTTTGAAAGCAACAACAAAAGAAGATGGCAACATTATACCATTATTGAAATGGTTCAAAAATGAGTTTATGAAATGGATTCCAAAGGATCCTGTTTGTGAAGTGTGCGTTAACAGATGTGATAGTCCTAATGGTGTAAGTGACAGTAATAGTATTAGTAGTAGGTCAGTAGCATCAGCAGCACCAATAATGCAAATTAAGAAAATAATAATAGGCGATCCATGGAAGATACGCAAAGTAGAAGTCTTTGGCTGCAGCGTCTGTAAAAGCGAATATGCCTTTCCTAGATATGGCGAAATTCTAAAGATTGTTGAGAATAAAACCGGAAGGTGTAGTGAATGGTCCATGCTTTTTGGAGCTATATTAAGTAGTTTAGGAATAAAAACAAGAATTGTACATGACTTCCTTGATCATTGCTGGAACGAAGCTATGCTTTCTTATTCTTCTTCAGAAGATGGGCAATGGGTCCATGTAGATTCTACTTTAGATTATCCAATCTCGCTAAATCATCCACACTATTATGAAGAAAACTGGAGAAAAGAATATCAATATGTGTTGGCCTTTACTGCAGATAAGATAGAGGATGTCACTAAAACATATACACAAAAATGGGAAACTGTACATCAACGAAGATTGAAAAACAAAAATAATGCAATAGATTTTCCAAAACTTTATTCCAAGGTATGATAGCAATCCATGAATTTAAATCAGAATTTTTATGGCAATGAACATTTTTAATAGTAACTACAGCTTGACTAGGTGTGTATCCTTGAATAGTTCCATTGCCTGCAGCTTTTCTCTGTTATCATGCGAATTTTCCAAGACATCAAATGCACTGAAAGAAATCTACCCCTTTAGTAATCAGAAATTTTAGTTAAGGTAGTTCAAATGCAGTATGGATAAATAAAATGTATATTAATCAAATTAGTATTAGTCATATAGATTACAATAAACACTGGACCAGCTCAAAACGAAGAAAATGGTATACAAGGAGGGAATTTTTCTTTCATCCCAATACAGAAAGAAATCTACCCCCTTTGTAGTCAGAATTTAAATGAGGTAAAACAGAATCTAAACCTCATATTATCGCATTTCCAAGAGCGCTTTTTCCCAAGTAATATCATGACTAGGGCTCTTGGCTATCAGAAAGAAGTGTTCAACATAAAGGAAGTCCTTGATTATATTAGGGCATCAAACTAAGGATTGTAGAATCAATGCTTATCCTTCCTTTACTAAATACGATGGCATTAATAGAACTCCAACTTTTCTAATGATAGATATCGATTAAAAAGACTTTGCTTCGAAAGATAAATTTGATAGGGCGTTGAACAGAATCTTAAAGAAAATTAAAACAAGTATACATGGCCATCATATCGTGCTATGGACTGGCAATGGCTATCATATCTACCAATTTATGGCAGGTTTTATCCTGAAAATGAGCTTTAAAATAAAAGCATACGATGATAATACAATAAAATGCTAATTTATTATATGTCAGATGGACTTTAAGACAATTCCTTTGGTTTCCATATCTTAGCCAATTTTCCCTTATTTTCTGTTTATTGATGTCAGCCCAATTCTCTATCGGTAAACGTATATGAGCTAGAGCACATGTTGGCATTATGACATCTGATGAATTTGTAATCATTTCAATTGTCTCCTCTATCGTGGGGCTATGCCCTACCATTAATACAGTCTTATATGTAACAGAAAGCCCTTCCAAGATCTTAAGGTAGTCTTTTGGTTCAGCTTCGTAAAGAGCTTGATTAATAACAATCTCTCCTTTATATTTACATCGCTTAGCTACAAGTTCTGCTGTCTTCTTAGCTCTGGTCGCAGGTGAACTTACAATAAGATCCGGCTTTAAGTCTTCATCTTTAAGCAGCTTTCCCATCAGGGGTGCATCATGCCTGCCACGCTTATTAAGTGGCCTATCATGGTCTGGTAAATCTGGATCTTTCCAGTCAGATTTAGCATGACGGAGAATGAGCAGTCTTTTCATTGCTATTTGACTATTATCTTATTGTATCTATGCATTTATTGTGTAAGTAAGTTCTCAACTTATTACCAAAAGATCGGATTAAAAGGTAGTGATTGAACTTTTAGAAGATGTCAGAAAATCAATCAGTAAATCTGAACTACTAAGTACTCAAGCAATAACCTCTCTTGGAAATACAAATCTCCGATCATTATTAATAACATCACAGAAGGAACCTACCCAGAAATGCAATACAAGATACCAGAGATTGTCAGATCCTGTTAAGGCATGGC
>JBQCDO010000047.1:0-2779 GCA_051961195.1 Nitrososphaeraceae archaeon
TAGCAATTCTGGCGAGTCAGTAAAGTATGTTCTTAATACTACGAATTTACCATTCTTGTTAATATCCCTTCCTTTAAATGTAATTTGTTCTCCACTATAAGTAGTAAATGTGCCTTGTCAATTCGAAATTGTGATACCGTTACTATATATTAAGGACACGCCACTACCTGATGCTTTTCCATTTGGAAATGAATTTATACCTTTGATTTCAGCAGTCCATCTACTCTCTCTTTCTACTGTCTTGGTGATTACATCTTCAGAAATGTACTTTCAGTAAGTTTATCAACCTCTTCGAATAATTTGCGCCCTATTGAAATCATTGTCTATTTTGACCTACGGCCGGTATTTTAGAGTTTAATTCTATCTAATCAACTAGCCAGAGATTTCTAGTTTATCCATTTAATTGCAGTAAAAAAATAAAGAATACGCGATTTGAGACCGATTGTTTTGTAATGGTTTTATTTTTTGAAAGAACAAAGTGGATTCTTTAGAAAAGTCGCTTTGTTAGTAAAAAGAAAAGAGAAAAATGATAAAGATATATTACTCGTTTGTTTGCTGTATTCTAAATTGATTTTTTAGCCTTTTACACACCCAACACTATAGTATTGTTATTTTTGTCCCTCGGCGTAGATCTTTGCAAGTTTCTCACGAAATTCTTTCTCTGCTCCTGTCTGCTGAAACATCGCCATCCATTGCCCTTCCATTTTTTCGATTAAAGCATCAGCTGCTTTATCAGTTGCCTGACCCCATCTTGCTTCCATTCTCTTCTTTAATTTCTCTGCCATTAATTCCATATTGGCCTTAAAGAACGCCTTTTGCCACATCATAACTCCTATCTCGACTGGGTTCATGGCTCCGCCTATTCCACTTTTCATTTTGCATCCTGTGCTAACACATGTTGAACATGAGCCGCCTGATGCATGACACGGACAAGGACATTCTATATTTTCTTCATGATGATTTTCCATTATTCATACTCACCTATTGTCACTAGATTAAGAATAGTAACTATATAAGTTGGTAAGACCGGATCTGGTTAGCAAGTGAAAATTTGGTTATCTGTGTGAAGAAAACAATATCGGATCAATTCAAGAGCGATTAAATTTCCCAACTAGTATTGCTTTTAAATAATTGGCTAAGATTGCTATATTAATCCTATTCTATATTCCATGTATTTGCCGGATATGATCATCAAGCTCTCCTCTAACTATTACATGACTTACCGCATTCTTTACATTTGTAAGAAGATTCTGTCAGATGTTGTTGTTCGCGCAGCATATTGATAATGGTAAGTATTAATCATACTCAAGAATATTGAGTAACGATGTTAATTCAAAACTATGATAGTCATTAAAATACTAACATCTTATTAAGATTAGAAATGTGTCTTACAGTGAGTTGGAAGATAATTATGAATTAAATGCGTTAATTAGGATAAAACGTTAGTTTTAACTTGTATTGATATTCTATCCTGAATAACTCGTCAATATTGAAATTATTGGAAAATTTATTTTCACCTTTATACAAGAGATCAGTAAACATATTATAGGAATAGTTGAATGTAAGAAGCGTTTGAGAGGTATCATATCTATACTTGCTATTTTTGTAACTGTCAATATTACTACCTCCAGTCATCTATCAAATATACATCAGGGTGATTGTAACCTGATTCGTTAGGTCTATGCATAGCTATTCCTTGCATTTCAACCTTAAAGCCATGTGCTACGATCAAACGATAAGCTTCACTTCGTTCTGTATTAACTCCAGCTACGATTTTAGACATATGCCTATCTTTGGCTAATAATGAAGTTGCATTTAACAAAATCCTGAAATTCTCTTGTGAATTACTGTCTGATTTTACTATTCCAAACTTGATATAGCATATACCACTTCCAGCCTCAGAACCAGCCCCACAATGACAAACAGCAAGACCTGTTAAACTCTTATTGTCATCTTTATCTGCTGTGTTATTGTTATTGTTTTTATAAAGTAATATTGTATCTCCTAGATTCTGGTAGTTAACAGAGACAATTTCATGTTTTAAGTCTAATCCATTATACACGCTATTTGTCAATAACCTACACTTATCCAACGTTTGTCCTTGTTTGTGCATTGGTATTTCAGAAAATCTAGACAAATGAAAATAACTATTAGTATCGCCATTATACTTTCCATATTGTTGTTCTACTTCTACTTGCCATGTAGGTTTTGACATTATCATAGTAAGAAAACGAGGCCAAAAGCCAAACTTCTGGTAAAGCCCCACGTGTTTTGCACTATGAGCAAATGTAAATAAACCTGCATGTCTTGTATGCCATTTCTTATCAAAAATATTCATTGTTGGCTCAAGTAATTGCTTAGCTACGCCTTGATCCCAATAGTCAGGATGGACAACCAATGGCCCAAAGTATCCTACACTTCCCCAATTTGTAACGAAATTAAAACCCACAAGTTGACCATTGGCAGATTCAGCTGCTAATGTAGAAGTTGGATCTGCAAAGAATCTTGTCTTTACATTGTCAGCATCACCAGAAAATGTCATTGGATCTTGTAGTCCCAAGAAAGTGCCAAAAGCCAAACGATGCATGTAATCCGCTACTGACAAGTCACTTTCTGCAAGTTGTCTAATATTGAATTTTACATTACTAGCCATCTTTTAATAGCACTGTCTTTATGCCAAATTAGATAGCTAACTATTAGTAATAAAGGAGTTGTTACTGAATGTGTCATTCTGAATTTGCTCACCTGTCCTACTGTATTTGATGATACTATTAGATAC
>JBQCDO010000048.1:0-4521 GCA_051961195.1 Nitrososphaeraceae archaeon
CTTACCATAAAGTACTACTAAGATATAGCCATAAGCCAGTCCGATTTTTACCGAAATTTCTGGTAAATCATTTGTTCTAAATGTGGGATTAATAACCTCTCTCATGATTCCCAATATTGCTGTTGAAAATCGTAATGCATTCTCGCATGCTTTGACCTCGTCAAAACCTGCTGAAAATAATATGATTATGGCATCACCTTCATACTTGAACACATAGCCACCATAACCTAATACAGCAATACTTACTTCTTGAACAAAAGTTTGTACTACTAAAGCGAATTTGTCCTCAGGCAATGAGAGACTCAATTGTGTTGAGTCATTAATATCTACGATCATAGTTACCAGATTGATTCTGGTATTTACATGTCTTTTCAGCAATTTTTCCGCCTCTTCAGTTGACATGTTAAGCTGTATACCATCAATTAATGTTCTAGTTACCCTAGCTCGAGCCTGTTCCAGTAATGGCAGGTTAGTAAACCCAAGCCACCGTTCTACCATAATTATCTATATAGCGTGTCAATTAATTAATTAATACATGTTGTTATTATTTGTCTACTCAATATCACTTTATATCGCAAGGTTTATCAAATAATAGCCTTCCCCGTTGTATAAATTTCACTAGTCATCTTATATTGATTATTCATAGTTTTTGTACTGCATTATTTCTTGGCTTACCTGGTAATTAGACTGGGTGAAAATTGTAAATTGTTTGCGAGAAGATTTTTTAAGAATATTGATAGCTTACTAATGTGAAGATAATAGCTACAATCTAATCTTGGTTTCAATCTAGTATCAGAGTATATGCCAATTGAAACTGTGGCCTTTCGAAACCCAGGATTATCATTCTCTGAATCGCCTAGATAGATTACATTACATTGTCTTTTCTCGACAATTGGCATCATAGAAATAATTTGGTCATAAGCCATGCCCTTGTCACATGTGGTAGAATATAGATCAAGAAATGGATGAGTGCTATAATTTTGAATATATAAACTAGGTCGTTTCGAATCAAGTCCATTCTGCTTTTGAATAATCATTTTTTTCAATTTTGGCTCGGAATGTGTTTTAAATAGTTTCCAATCCTTTACATTTCTCCAATCTAATGTTATGCCTGCCAATACTTTTTTACCGGTCACAGTAAACTTCTCTTCAATCCGTATTTCATCAAAATTGATTCTGGCGAGTTCTGCTAATTGATATAATAGATGAGAGTTGTACTGGAGTACCTCCTCTTGGTTCCTTAAAAAACTCTCTTTTATACAGCCAAGATTTCGACATTCCAAAAGTCTTTCCGCTTTCCCAATTTCTGAATATGTCGATAAATCTGCCATCACTTTATGTCTTTGTAAAACCAGAGTTTCAATTCCCATAATACAAGAAGTCACGTTAGCATATCTAGTCCTTCTATGAAGAAATTCAAAATCTTTACTAGATACAATGCAGACCGGTATCATTTCAGAAATATGCCATAAAATATTTTCTATCTCTTTTGTGACAGCATTGTCTTTATTATTTATAGAAGTTGTTGGACACAATGTTCCGTCGTAGTCAGATAATATGGCATCTATTTGCATATATACTCACCACTCATTTCCTTTTATTAACTTTGAACTGGTCTGTTTACATCTAATTTTCGACTAATTTTCACCAATAAAATACGGTATAGACTTTACTTTCATTACTAATCACTAGGCACTTTGAAAGTTTATCTTGATTTCTAATTGATAATGGCTACTGCCAATGCTGTGCAAGGCTACTACAAAACAGTTGTAACATGGACCATAGCAGGAGATATGATACGCAAAATTTCATGTACTATAGAAATTCACGATATCCAATGTATGCAAACATTTTACTGATATTATGAATTCGCTTGAGCTATTGTAATAAATATTGTATGCACGTTATTTTCTCAATGCTCTTGAAATTACGATGAAGGGATAAATAAAAATGAAGATTTACATTTCGTTATAGTACATTCGTCGAATGTATAACACTATTTTTATAACAATAGCTCCGATTATTATGCGTAGTGATGCTTAATGAATTATATCTTCTTAATTGTATACGACTTATAGATATTAACTATAAAAGTATGTGCAAGGAAACTAGCAATCTAGAAAATGAATGGATGAATATTAATGCTGCTCAGGAGTTTTTCGACTAGAATTGGGTCATCAAGGTAAATTGCTCTATTAGAAAATCAGAATACGAAAATGGTAGCTTGAAATGGGTGTCAAAGAGGTTAACAATGGTATACGCAGTAATTCGAGTTCTAAAGAGTCTGCAACAGGCAGAGCAATTCATAGCTCAAAGTCCACACTAGTAGTACGCAAGGCCGGAAATTCTCATAAAAACATCAAACAAATTTTCGTACTGTCGTTTGATGCACTTAAGGATAGGAAGGCAAGATCTGCCCTAACAATTTTAATGGTTGTAGTAGGTAGTGGCCTAATGGTCGCACTCAACGGAATGAGTGCTGGACAAAGCAAGTTTCTAAATAAGCAATTAAATACTCTAGCTCCAAATGTTTTGTTCGTAAGCTCTGGTCAGCATGGATTTCGTGGTGGAGGATCTAGTACACCAACAATCATCCTGAATTCACAGGTAGTTAATAGAATAAAATCATTGCCGTTTGTTGAGCAAGTAGTTCCATCTTATCAGGGTCAACTGCAGCTTAATGCGCAAGGAAACATTTTGAACGCGCAGGTGCTGTCTATGGATCCACAGAAGATATACTTGATTAATCCTTCACTCCAACTTGTTCCTGGCTCAGTAATTCAATCAAATAATCCTTCGTCTATGCTCGTAGGAGACAGTATAGCTAATCCTCCAGGCAAGTCTACCCCATTTGTAACAGTTGGTCAAACGGTTAGAGCGACATTTACATACGTGGATGCTACTACAGGGAAATCAAAAGATGAATCAAAGAGCTTTGTAATAAGTGGTATAATCCAACCATCTGGCAATAATCAGATCGATAGGGCAGTAATTATTAACGAAGCTACTGGCAATTCCTTGTTCCATAAAGGAGGAAAATACGATCAGATGGTAGTGGCTGCATTATCTGGTGACTATGTTAATACAGTTCAACAAGAAATTACTGGATTATATGGTAATAATATTGGAGTAATTACTCCTAAAGCGATACTGCAAACAAGACAACAATTTCAAAGTGGAAATAGTGCATTTACATTGGCTATAGCGTTTATTGCATTACTAGTAGGAGCTGTAGGAATTATAACTACACTTTATACTTCAGTTAACGAAAGAACGAAAGAAATTGGAACTATGAAAGCTATTGGTGCAAAAAGCAGGTTCATCCTGGTACTATTTTTAGTAGAGGCACTATTTATTGGTCTTTTGGGGGCCACATTAGGAATAGTGACCGGCATTGGCGGTGCTTATGTTCTGACGTCTGGCTCTAGTCCAAGGACACCAGGTACCGGAGGAGCTGGGCTTGGGGCAGGGGCATCCCACATAACCCCAGATTTTGTTGCAGTTAGCCTCTTCGATGTATGGATTCTTTCTGTAATACTGAGTCTAGCTGCTGGTTTGTTTCCAGCTTGGAGAGCTTCAAGGCTGTCTCCTCTAGAGGCGCTTAGACGATAGGAAAATATCTAAAAGAAAATTACCAGTTGTTCATATAACAAGACAGTAAATATGACACAGATATTTGAATTGTCAGCATCAAAACTATTAATAATAGTCCATGCCTAATTGTCAAAAACATATCTCGTAATATGTATCGTCGCATAACTGTACCTTTATCATAAATAATTAAATGATTGAAAAGATAAAATAGTATTAGTTGATTTTATACGCTCAAAAAAAGAAAGTATTATGGCCCCAGATGAATTACTAGTCCATTATATACGTAAGACTATATATCCCAATACCCCAACTACGATCACCAATGCAGCTACCAATCCAAAGGTTACTTTGTCGTGTTCTAGTTTATTAATAATATTAATATGCATTTTTAACAATTTCACCTCACAAATTAATATTGTAGACTCGAGATATAAGATTAGGTTAACTATGTTGCATTAATCTTTAACACGATAGCTTAAATCGATACGTTCATGTAGTGTACCGATTCTCAGATAAGCAACGAATATCAAGACGGGTAATTTACTAAAGTATCAGCCAGTAATGTAGCTATCCAATTATTTCCCCACAATATCTCGACTCCTGTCAACGAATAAAGTTTAAAGCAGTAGACAGATATTGCTAAATATATTCAAACTGCCCATTAATAGTAATCTATCTTTATATACAATGGATATGGCTTTGAACTGAACCCAATATTATAAATAAATTATATAGATGCGGGCGATCCGAACTGTTTTCACATGATTGCAGGTAACAGAACAAGGAATTATTTGAAAATGCCAAAAAGCATGCTATGGAAACATATGAAATGACCGCTCAAGAATTTAAAGAAGATGTCAAGAAAAATGAAGAAAAATATTGAAATTAATTAAGCGGACAAGATTGGAATAGAATGTTACAGTAGCA
>JBQCDO010000049.1:0-4101 GCA_051961195.1 Nitrososphaeraceae archaeon
CCTATATTTGCGTGATGATGAGTAAATATGATATGTATTTGTTATAAACCCGACAATGAATCAATAGTGAGTACAAGTAAGTCCAATGTTTATACCTTTCCAATATGAAATGGTTACCAGAAATAAGATACGAGATGTAACACTTCTTATCACAATCAGGTGCTAAAAGACTATCCTAGCCTCTAGCTTTGGCAAATTAATATACTAGATACATAGGGGATTACATTTTAAATATGAATTCATTTAGAAATAAAATCCGATAAATGTATATGTGAAAAAACTACAAATGGATTAAAGAACCTACGTTGCAATTGGAAGAGTAAAGTAAAAACATGCTCCTATACCATCTTCATTATTTCCTGCCCATATTCTGCCACCATGTGCTTCCACAATATTTTTGGAGATATAAAGACCTAGACCAGTTCCCTGTTGCGAATTTGTACTAAATTTGGAAAATAATCTTGGCATTATTTTAGGATCTATTCCTTTTCCTGTATCTTTTATAGCTACGACGATGTGACTGTTACTAAGACGATCGTGGATATGATCCATTTCTGTTATTATTTGAATGTTGCCCCCTTCCTGATCAATAAACTTTATCGCATTGCTCAACAAGTTGGAGACAACTTGTGTAATTCTGCGTTTATCTGCCAGCACAAATACATTTTCTTTCATCGTACACGTGAAATCTACATTTCCATTATTGTCATGTAGTTTAGCGATGTGGTTTTGAAAATCGGTCACCGCAGATTGTAATATATCGCCTAGTTCGACTCTTTCCTTAGTTAATTTGAGTGATTGACTCTCAATTCTTGTTACATCTAGCAAATCTTCTGTCAAACCACGTAATCGTTTTGCATTCCGGTTAACAATGCCCAATAACTCTACCTGTTCCTTATCGCTTGTTCTCGAGAGTGCAACTTCTGTGAGTCCAAGTATTGGCTGTATAGGTGTTCTTAATTCATGGGCTGCAATATTAATAAATTCCTGTTGTTGTTTATCGCGAGTTTTTAACTGTTCATTTGCAATTTCAAACAGCATATTTGCCTTTCTTAGTTTTTCTGATAATTCGGTCTGTTCCCAAAGCAATTCAAAAATCGACTTAAATGATTCAACACTCTTCCTACTATTCGAATATATGCTGAAACCTATTGCTTGCGAGAAATCCTGTGCATCAGGATCCTTAAGCTCAGCTCTTAGAAATTTGATACCGTCAACAATGAACATGCCTGAAGATGAATTTGCACCATTAAGGATCTTGATGTCTGGAGCACGGTTAGATATACATTGAATGATATCAGAATTCTTAGACGACATAGGACAAATTATTTTTATTGATGCACTAATTTTGGTCGACGCATTTATTAGGCATTCAATCACGCCCATTTTCTCCATCCTCAACATAGCTATATCGTTAGGTAGAAGCAAGAGTGCCTCTTTCTTCACAGATTTAGATAGATCGAGAAGAATTTGACTGACTTTTTCTCTATCATTTATAACTTCAAGAAACTCGGATTCTATGCCTTGCTCAATTGCTTCAATTCTTTCACTGGCTTCTATTCCTGCGTTCCAAAGTTCTTCAAAAATTGATACAAAATGCTTCATATATGCTGGCTCGTTACTAACCAGAAGATTTTGGATCTCATATCCGCCCTCAGTTTTTTGTATTGTTGCAATCATCTCCTTATCTGAAAGGGCAAAATCGATTGGTGGCATATTTCTTACATGTCTTATTTGAATACCTTTGTTGACAAATTTTTTAACCAATTCTGCACTGTCTGTATCTATAGACGTAACCAATCTGATACCCTTGTGTTGCAGATTTTTATATTTAGTAGTCATTACTTTCTCATACAGATCGAAGTAATTATTGTAGACTAATCGCAGGTTACCGAATTTTGAACAAACCATATAATCGAGGGACTTTTCCAAAATATCCCTTCCTTTTTTTAGAATATCATCAACATTACTCAAAACTTTTATCTCTTTAAGTACCTTACCAAGATATTGTTTCATTTCAAGCTCTGTTATGGATGGGTATATTCCAGTTTGTTTTGTGAGAACTTGCTGCTGCTCTTTCGCTATATTCAGGACTCTAGTTTCAATCTCCTGTTTCATTTGGGGAGATCCAAGAACATCGAGCAGCCTAGAAACATCCGTGGCTGATCTCTTTATAGACTCTCGCAGCGACTTATCCTGAGACACGGAAATCACCGAAGAATAAAACCCTACAGTGAACAAATACGAAGATAGCAATACTAGTGAATGAGCAGCCATTCCGTATGTTTGCTGTAAGGCAGATGTTGAAAGACATATACCCACCAAAGTAATTCCTATACCGCAAATAATGAGATAATCCTTTACTTTTGATGAAACCATACCTCTAGCGGCTATAAAAAATGGTACTCCAAAAAGAATATTTCCGCCTACTGTACCTGCCCTGAACAATACTCTAAAAAAATATCTGTATGGTTCATCAACACCTGAGAGGCTTTCACCGGAAAAGAATCCAGGCATCTTTCCTATCAAATAGAATATTAGAGGCAGAGAAAGAATTATCCAAAACGATAAAGGCATCTTCCCCATTTTATGATAAATACTTCGCAATAGTACAACCGAAGCCATCCATCTAAACATGAATCCTACAGGAAGCACTATCGAATTCAAAAGGTTGTACAACATCAAATTTGAATTCGGTAGTAAATAGAGTGTGGTGGTGTTCGGGTCCACCACTTTGTATTCTATTTCGCCATTATATTTACTAGAATGTTTGTACAGAAAAGAGGATTTTGGGATGACCCCGGGAGGTGATCTTTCATGTACTATATCGATCATTAACAACTTAGTCGCGACGTCCTCTGCTATTGACATTGCCAACGTTAATGCTGCTAGGCCGTATAACAAGAGTGTCAAATTCTTTTTATTGCTACTTGATCTATACCAGGAAAAAAATTTGAGGGTCATTATTCCCATAATTATGGTCGCTAATACGGAACTTACTCCAAAAACCAAAGGAGACAAAAATCCAGTGGTACTACTAAAAAGAATGAATAATAGTATAGCTAAAAACGAATATTGACTTATTATTACGACCCAGTTACTGAACTTGATAAATCGTGACTTGGACCTAAGCTCTTTACTCACTTGTTCGGTATACCCCAAAAGGACCCAAGAACCTACACCATATCCTACTACTATGGTCAAAATAAACATAACAAATTCTGTGAAGTTTGTATATGCAAGTATCTGACGTGTCATGAGCAGATCGACTATTACAATGAAAATCACTACAAAACCGGTTCCGGTAGCCAACACCCGATTTCTAATTAGCTGGTTTACTAGGACTAACTTAGACATGACATTTTTGTTACCTACATATATAATTTTTCTATGTTATATACTTTTAATGTTATTTAACAATCCTACATCCTACCTTTAATTATCTGTTAAGATCTATTCTAGGTGTGTCAGACCAACAACCTTTGGAAGAGACTGAGGCATACAAGATTTTTACTAATAGTATCCATAGCGATGCAACAAAAGAATCTTACAGAAAGACATTTCCTTACTTTATGCGTTTTTGTAAAAAAACTAGTTATGACGATATGTTGCGTTTTGATAAGATTACTCTAGAGGGATTATTAAGAGATTATATTGTCCATCTAAGACATAATAAGAGATTAGCGTTCGCTTCGGTGTCCCTCTACATTGCGGCAATTGCCCACTTTTATGAGATGAATGATGTGACTATAAATTGGAAAAAGCTAAAGAAATTCAAAGCCAAAAAATAGATATGTTGTAGAAGATAGACTTTACTCCAGAGAGCAGATAAAGACACCTCATATATACCAGCCGTCCTTGCTGATTGAGATATAGGAATCCTCCGCGGCCTTGTAATAACAAAAATCGTCGTAGTCGATGCTTTTAGCTTGTTCGATTATGTGACTATAGCTGTAATTACTATTTTTACTAGACGCTGAAAACGATGGAGTCACTATATTAGCATTATTCAATACATGTCTATACATCCAAAGTCCGCTAAATTCATAACGTTACTAAGGACTGCTGCAGAGAACGGTGAAGATGTCTTAGATAAAGAAG
>JBQCDO010000050.1:0-2057 GCA_051961195.1 Nitrososphaeraceae archaeon
ACGATGAATCATGATAACAAGGGTCCAATTCACAAGGCAATAAAAGATGAAGATGTTTATCACTTACTGCTACAAATACCTAAGGGAAAGACTACTACGTATGGGGATCTTGCAGCGGCCCTCGGACATCCTTCATCTTCCAGATTAATAGGGCAAATCGTGGGTAGAAATCCTAATCCAATCAAAGTACCGTGTCACCGCGTAGTAAAATCTGATGGAATGTTGGGCGGTTACAGTGGCGGGATTTATAAAAAAATAGAGCTTCTCAAAAAAGAAGGCATATCCATTAGCAATAATATAACCATTGATGACTTTGAAAATGTACGATTCTATCCTAAAAAAGTATTAATGAAGATACAAAATAATAATTAGTTTGAATAAAAATACGCGAAAGATTTTCGACGTAAACCGACAAAAAGTAATTAAAGAATTAAACCGAAAGGATATTCTTTAATACCCAATCCTGCTTATATGTGTGAATAACTTGAATCAGATCTGAACTTAGACTCATGAAAATAATGAAAAACTACAATTCTATATTGGAATATTAGAATAGGCCATTATATACCGCATCAAGATTCGCATGAAAAGATTTTTCCATTTTAACTCGTTATATTTTTAGATGAGCCTTAGATGGCTATGACTGAGATTTGTATCAACACAACAAATTCCGAGTATAATCAAAAGCTATTGACTTCAAATTTCAGGCCACAGATCCAAAGGATATTTATCAATCCTCAAATGAGATATGGATTTAGTGAAGTGCATGATGGAAAGAGATACACTTGAAATTATTTTTTTATGATGGCCTAGAAAATATATTTATCTATATAATATTAACTATGAGGAGTAGTAGCATATATATGAAATGATAAAAGAAAGATGAATTTGCTTTGCTTTGAGTTTAATAAGATTAATAAGATTAACGATAAACCAAATTACAGCTCAATAGAAAGAAGAATAAAAATAGAATGTGTATATTTCGATCAGAATATGACAGGACTTTATAACTTAGATATTGTCCCCATGGTGAAGATATTCATAAAGAATATAGGGAATTGAACAGATAGATGAATCTAATTGATAATAATAAAATAGTCCAGATCTTGAATAGAGATGGAAGAGTAGACTATTATGGAAAAATAACAACAAATGTGGAAGCTAACCTGTATTTTGAAATTTTATTACAAAATATAGTATGGAAAAATGATGAAGCAATAATTTTGGGAAAGCATATAATCACCAAAAGAAAAACTGCATGGTACGGCGACTCTGATTATCTATATACATATTCAAATACTACAAGACGAGCACTACCATGGACTAGCGAACTTAGAGACCTTAAACAATTGGTCGAAAAGTTAACAGAAACAAAATTCAATTCTTGCCTACTAAACTTATATCACGACGGAAATGAAGGTCTGGCCTGGCATAGCGATGATGAAAAAGTATTGAGAAGAAATGGCACTATTGCTTCCTTGAGTTTTGGAGCGGAGAGAAAATTTTCACTTAAACACAAAAAGACTAAACAAACAATCTCGATTATACTTGAACATGGAAGTTTGCTCGTAATGAAGGATGAGACTCAAATCTACTGGCTACATAGCTTACCGAAGACAAAAAAAATTGTAATGCCTAGAATAAACTTAACTTTTCGGGAAATAATATATTCAGATGGTGCTGTACCATAAACAGTATCATTAACTTGGGTTTTCAGAATAATATGTGAGCCTCCAAGATAAGATAGTGGATATAAAACTGAAGTATACAAGGCCGATATCAATAAAATAAAAATATCTAATTGAAATAAAGCTGAAATGACTGAAACAGAAGTTGTCTGGCAACTGTGTATTTAAAATTCTGTACTTAGATACTAAAGGCAGAAACTGATTTTAGAATTAAATATATTGATAAATTTGTGTATACTCTTATATGGTCTTAATAATAACTGTTAGGAAGTTATCTGTAGGAGCTTGTTACTTATTTTACTATTAGTACAGGACAATCTGCATATCTCAGTATTTCTGAAGCAACACTTCCAAGCAATATTCGTTTCA
>JBQCDO010000051.1:0-4069 GCA_051961195.1 Nitrososphaeraceae archaeon
TACAAGAAGCAGCTCAAGAAACAGAACAGAAAGCATCTGAAATGATGAAAACTTATCTTGGCCAGGATCCTGATTCATCTGAAGCAATAGAATTCTTGTGTCTTGCAGAAGGTGGCGAAGTGACACACTATGAAGTTCTCGCAGCCATAGCAAAAAAAGTAAAATTAAATAAAAATAAACAAATATTCACTACACTTAATTCTATTTTAAGACAAGAACAAAAACATCTCAAACTGTGTACTACATTAGCTAAAGAAGTCGCAGCCAGTTAGTAACTATAGCAATTAACTAGTAAACCTTTTTTTATACATCAGAGCTTATCCAACACATCATAACTGTTAGTAAATTCTACAGTAGTAGTCAATTATGCCATAGCCATGTAGTTATTCAGTCGAGACAAAGTCTATCCCGTTTTAACAAATGAATTCCGAAATTTGAATTTCCAAATTACTATAACATTGTAAAAATATCGTACTATATGCTCCATCACTTGTCAGTTATTATTGTAATTGTATTGCTCAGCGATAGCGTGTTTTTGCCGGCCAGCAATTTATCCAAATATAGGTTATGTATGTTAACATTATTGCGATACCAGATATATTGGTAATAATTATTACTATATCTTGTATGGTGTAGACTTCAACTACCGTGTATTGCTATTCCATATTGAGAGATATAGGGTGATTCATAAGCTTGTCACTACCTGTAATTGCTGCCCGACATCATTATTCAATAATTGGCCTAAGCATACCTCAGTGGAAAGTACATATGTCACGTCAAAAACGCCAGTGTATACAATTGCATGGAAAATTATTCATGTATGTATAGTTATTTCTGAATATTACAGATATTAAAATAATATTGTTTGTGTTAACGTGGCTGGGGATAAGTAAATCATTTGTCTCATCCTTCCTATAATAAAATGATCTTCTGATAAAAACCCGCAGAAACTGCTGTACTACCTATATTGTAATCCTTTTGATAGTCTTCAATCGATCGAGTGGTCGATGTTTGTTTTAGTTAATCTAACTATCATTAGATATTGGGCAACGGATCATCAGTAGCTATTCTATTGGTAGGCTAAAGCTAAAGGTAGCCCCAATTTCATTCTGATTATTTTCTCCCCATATTTTGCCTTTGTGAGCATTGATAATACTTTTAGAGACGTATAATCCCAAACCTAAACCTGATTCAGATGTAGTTACAAATTTAGTAAATAGTCGGGGTTCTATTTTAGGATCTATTCCAGCCCCATTATCCTTTAGACTAATGATAACGCATGTTTTATTGCCATTTTCATCAGGACAGCTGGTATCATTTTTTGAACTTTCAACAACTTGAGTAGACACTGTAACTCTACCAGTATTACTATTTCTGGTCGCATTAATTGCATTAGATAATAAATTTGACAATACTTCAGTTATCCTCCCCTTGTCGGCCTTTACAAATAAAGTCGAGTCTGGTTTGTCAAACACAATTTCTGTATTATTCCTTGTCCTTGTATCTACCAGCTGTGCGTGTAGTGTATCATTGATAACATCATTTATTCGTTCTACTAGATCAAATCGATCTTTATCTAACTTTAGTGTATTGCTTTCAATTCTTGCTACATCTAAAATATCCTTTGTCAGTCTTTGAAGCCTTAATGCATTTCTATATGCAGCTGCTATGTATCCTCCTTTTTCACTGTTAGTTGTACCGTCATCATTTGCCTCCATCATTGCTAATTCTATATAGCCTAAAATTGCTTGCGCTGGTGTTCTTAACTCGTGGGCTGCCAAATTGATAAATTCTCTTTCTATTCGCTCATTTGCCCTAAGTCTTTCATATAATTCTAGCTGGCTCCAGAAGTTTTCAAAGATGGAAACGTAGGAAGCAATAGTAGGTGGGCTAGTTGAATAGGTTGATAATCCTACTGCCTCAATAAACTCGATTTTGGAATCATCAATTTTTTCTATCGCTAGAGCAATTTTTCTATCTATTATTAGTATGGTCACAGTAGTTACATTATACATTGGTCGCGATTCTAGATGTCTAATTTGAAGAGGATTAACATTATCCTCATAATGAGAAGGAAAAGATGAAGGGGCCGACGACTTACTTTCTTTTGAATTCGTCACCGTTGAGCTAACATCAATATCGTTATCTACGACAGTTGGGCCTATGTCCAATTCATCAATAATCTTACCGACCAAGTCATTAGTAGGAGTCAAAATCTTAATGTTAATATGTTTTGTATTTGTTCTATTTTCTTTTACTTCATATTCGTTATCGTTCTCTAACGCCACTTTACTCCCCTTGATCGCTAGTTCTTTTATCAATTGCAGTGCCCCAATTCTGTATTCACGCAAAAAAGCATTAACCGTGGGTAAAATTAATAGTATTTCGTGTTTTGCAGACTTTATTAAATCAAGGAATAGTGTCTGAGTCTTTAAGGGACTATCGATTATTTCTGTTGTACCTAAATTGACATTTTCTTCGATTTCTTTTATCTTTCTTTCAGCAGAAGTAGAGGCATTCCAAAGACTCTCGAAAATAGATTGTTGATGTTGTACTACTTGCTTCATACGGCTATAAATCATCATGTCTGCGGATTTGCGTTTCTCGTGATATGTAGATGGTGCGGCATACTCGCCTTCAGTTACATAAAAGTTTCCTCTAATAGCACATAAATGGCGTAGTTCGTCTACTATCGATAACAATTCTTTACAATAGTGACGGTTGTCATCGGTGATTTCTGTCAAATATCTCAGTTTAATTCCTTTACTCTTTGCATCAAGAAACGCTTGTCTTAATTGTGAAATATCTGATAGTAAAATAGGTCTAGTGCTATCTACACAGACATCTAGTCTATGACTTGCATTAGATATCACTTTCAGCAGAGTAGACACTACATTATCAATACCATATATGATTTCTGTTGTTATATTATTGCCTTTGTCCATATTCATTTTCTGTATTTTAGAATATCGATTGTCCTAAAGTAAAACCAGCTAACGAATTGTTTCTTTCAATAGGATTCTCAGACATTGTGTTGTATTTCATATCAATAAGAAATGTCGGTTTAGTGTTATCATTTACCTTTTCCAAATATAACAAGAGATATAAACAGCTTACCACTAATATATTCTTGATCAAGAATTCTCATCGCATCTCTTGTTCATTGGGTTCCCAGACAGCACATATTCCATGAGCTGCTATTTCACCTGAGACATTACCTTTTACATCCTGCCCTTCATCAGATACTATAGCGCAATGATTTGGTTTCTTAAAATATATACAATTGTAGCAAAAGTAACCAGTATGATGATCCGAATCTCTGAATTGCTCCATTTCAATATACCTTACTGTAGCCTTTGTTAGTTTCTTTAGTTTGGTGGCCTCTTGTGGTATATTTTGTGACATTATTTGTTATTGTACAAAACCCTTTATATGCGCATCAATAGTCAGACTATAAGAAATTTTATAAGAATGGTTTTCTTTATTCGCCTGGTGTTTGGATATGGTTATTAGTTGTGCTAACTTCTTAAGTTCTGTATCTAATTCTGGGACACCTCTTTTCACGACTTTTAGCTTCTGGCATCTTAGAAGTATCTACTTTTCAACTATTCTGGTTTGCCGTTCTAGCGCGAATATGACCTTTTAAAATCAAATCAATATCACGTTTTTAAAGTATCTGAAAAGCAGGCATTATAGTAGATATTTCAAGAATTAATTGCTAGTATTAATACTATGTTTAGAGTGAAATCAATATTAAAACTGACTGTCTACTACCCATCAATCTGATGAAATATTATAAGTCTAAGTAGATTATGTGATCCGCTATCTGCAGGCAAATGCTTGTCATGGCGATATTACTGTGATTGTATAGGGGAGTAAACAAAACTGATACTGGCGAATCCTAATTGCAAGAAAAAGTGGATGATTATTAATAATAGAGTGGAGGTAAACCTCGAAAAAACTGAAGTTATTTTTATTTACTCTAGTTCCATGTTTATTGTTTCTTGGAGAAACATTTCTAGTTAATAATTAGTTAAAGAATGCGTTACTTCTCTACTTTTTTAGATCA
>JBQCDO010000052.1:0-4998 GCA_051961195.1 Nitrososphaeraceae archaeon
AAATCGTAGAAAAGTTCTAGCCATGAGGCATGACGTTCTTTTTCTACGTTGGTCAATATACTATGATCACCATAAAGTCATGTTCAAATAAACTGCTACTTGCAAATCGTAATCTGAGTATTCTCTTCTGCAACTAAATAAAAATAATAAGTTCATTGTAGTATATTCATTTAGAGATCATACACTTCCAGGATGTAACCAATGTCGCATCAAACGATTCATTATAGGGAGTGCAAAAATAGGTAAGTGAAACAACTAATATTACAGTATAAATTACAGCATTGCCAAATATTGGCCATTTTCCTAGGTAAGGATTAAGAATAGATCGTAATACAGAGCTAATAGCATATGCAGCAAAGAAGATAACGATTGCCATTTTCCATCTAGATGGTGGTAACTGACTAAGGGTTTTTAAATCTAGTAATGTAAACCACGTTTCCAAGCCTGTTGATGTCTCGTAGGGTCGTGTAGAATAATTGTTTGCTTCTTCTATTAACTTTAGCGATTCATCTAAGTTATCCCACCTTTCCATATCAGCTTTATGAGCAAAATGGCGAATAATATATCGCAAAGGTGATTTGCTACCTCCGGTGATGATTATTGTAGTGCCAAGGTAGCCAGGAGCTTTTCTTTCTATTGTCAAATAACACTGGACCCAATCATTGTAATCTTTTTCATGACCTGGTCTTATCTTCCTATAAATTACAGTTGTAACTTCATTTTGATAATCGCTGGGCAATCTACAACAGCAACATACATCCAACCTATTTTTATCCTTAGTAACTATGAACCACTACACTAAACAACAGCGAGATTATGCTGAGGTCTTATTGACAATTATGTATAGATACACCATTATGAAGTTTCGGTGAATATTATTTATCCTTACCCTCAGATTTGAAAATACAGATTAAACAGATGCAAGAACTTTCGAAATTAGGATCCCCACAACAACGATTGATGGAGGTTGTCAGACGTGACAAAGATATTAGAGAATTTTTTTCTCGCTACCTTGAAGATATCATAAATTATCGAGAGGGAACATTAAGAAATATATCTAAGCTTTATCGGGATGTTTTGAAATCACCTAAGGCAATTAAAAAAATCATCGCGTGAAAAGACGGACAAGGAAAAATACAATACAACCTAGTTCCCATTCAAGAGGATACTGAATATGATATTAGAGAAATTTATAGTACTATTACACTACTTGGAATAATTCGAATAATCGTTTAGTAAATTACGGTATCAGTTGATGAAAGATGAAATAATAGTATATAAAGTCCATTCATTCTCAATACCTGAGGTGCCTGAAAAGCCAATCCAGTTCATTGGGAGAGTTTCTACAATAGGAAAAGAAAAGTTGCTCCAAATATTCCTAGTAAACTTATCGCTCTAAAATGATGGACTGGGCGGGATTATATCCCTTGTGATAGAGGGATTCAACTATCTTTTGATAAATTGCTACTATAAGTAGGTCAATTGTGTCTGATTAAATCAGTATAAATCTAGCCTGTTCGAATAGTCAAGCTTGGTCAACGTTATGATTGTATGCTGCATTTTGGCAGCTAGCGTGTCCTTGGATATTATAAAATCATAGCGGCTCCCATGACAATCACTGGCAGAAGATAAGTCGGTATTTCTATTTGTCCTAGCAAGAGAGATTATAAAGATAACCACGCCGCTTGTGATTGCACAATCAAAGGATGACTATCTAGCCGGCCAAAAGCGGGGTTTGGAATATTAAATATGACTTTAATTATGATCCCGATGATGCCGGAGACAACTTCATGCCTCATCTTCTTTTCCTTGTCCACTTTCTAGGTCAAACGTTGCTGCTCACCGGATTTTTTCTCTTGTCAATGCCCTTTAGACGAAAGCTATCTGTTCTGTCGACATATTCGCACATATTTTTGTGTCCATCTTGCATAGCATATTCTCACCAGAAATTTATGCTATCTAGCTTTTCGCCGGCCTGCCGACGAAGATCACTCATGTTCATAAAACCGGCAAACAGACCGAAGTGTTCAAAATTCTCTTGGCGCTATATATAGCTTAGATATCGGCTTTAGACATGACATTCTATGCTAGATATGTCAGTTCTAGGTTTCGCGTATCTTGTCGGGTATATCTGAATGCTTGCTCTGCGCTAGTTAACTACTACTAATACTATTGGAAAAAACCAACTATCAACTCACCTTGCAGCTTATTACAGACTTGGTACAACTTTGTATATTATTCCATCATTGATTGATAAAACATATAGAAAGCCATCTGTTGGTCCGATCTTTATATCACTAATTCCACCAAAACCAGTACCAAATGTTACTGCAGATTGTTGGTTAGCATTGTCTACTACCAAACTAGACAATCCAATCTTCTCTTGGTTGATATCAAGATTTATTCCTGTTCTAGTACTGTTGACTTCAAAATAATATAAATTACCATTATTATAATCACCAACAAAAATATTATTTTTGTATTTCTCTCCCAGCACTGATGATTTCATAAATTCTATATCTGTAACTGCAACAGGATTTTTCCAGCTAAATACAGGATCCGCATAATGAGAGTGTGGAAAATTAACCAATTGGCCAATCATAAAACCTGTATTTCTCGAAAGAGATCCCATAACTTGGGTCCATCCACTATTAAAGCCAGGTTTTACTACATTAATTTCATCATACACATCCGGCCCGTTTTCTGTCTGCCACAAATTACCAGTTATAGGATCAAATGTAATTCCAAAGCTATTTCGTATTCCATAGGCATAGTATTTGTGCATTGCAATATTAGCGTCCTTTATGAATGGATTGTCCTTGACAGCTGAACCATCGTTAGGATTAACTCTGAGTATAACAGAAGTATCATCAGGATCGGGTCCATCGTTAGTATTCTGAAGCTTACCTCTATGGTTAAGGTCTCCTATTACTGCATAAAGATAATGGTCTGGACCAATAACTAGTTTCCCTCCATCATGATTAGGACCTGGAAGAGCTGGAAGGTCTAATATCAGGGTAGGGTTGACAAGATTTTGGTTTTGTCCATTCCATTCATATCTGTAAACTCTATTTCTGAGATCTCCACCTTTCGATTCAGTATAGTACAGATATACAAACTTGCTGTTATTAGCAGCATTAGTCTTTGTACTATTCATAATAGCAATTCCAAGCAGACCACGTTCACTTGCTGTATCAACAGATACTTGCAAGACTGGCTTATCCTCTAGTACTCCATTTGACACGAGACGTACTTGCCCATCTTTCTCTGAGACCAATATGTTGCTAGTATCAATAAATGCCATGCTGGTAGGGGAGGAAAGACCCTTAGCTAGAGTCTCAACCTTCAGCTTTGGATCTTTGGTTATAGAAGGAGCTGCCGAAGCAGTAGAAGAGTTATGAATCAAATATATGACTGGAATTATGATGGCCAACGATGCAACAACCACAGTCACTAAAGTTCTTTTCTTAAATGATTTTGCTCGGTTGACCATTTATTATAGTAGCTGACTGAAATAATATAAACTCACTTGGCTAAAGAATACTACAGAGCGAATTTATACCTGGTTATATTGTTGAAATAAAGCCAAATCAAATGAAGTACTTTATAATTTGAACGGTACTGACTTTACAATCTTACTATTTAACTGAATAATCAGAATAGCGAATAATAAACTGAATATAACTACTAAAGAGGAACGAAAGACTAAATCATTTGCCAGATGAATCCATTGTTATACTTAGTCCGGTCATCTCCACAATTCTGCTTGTATGTATGCCGCTAATCCAATAAGAATGCAGCCAATATCTATATCAATTCTCTTGAACCGCTATCGAATACGTAAGGAATTAGAAGTAAATTAGATAGTAAGTAACAGATATGTAGCATAATGGATGGGTAGCAAGCAAGATAGTAAATTCTAGCATAACAGTAACGGGTTACTTATAGCAGAGATAGATTCAACATAGTTAGAATAACCTAGGTGTATGTCTATATGTTCGCCGACGAATTTGTCATCGATCAATATTCTATGGGGCTTGTGACAAGAGGCCAACTAACAATATACCAAAGTTATAGGATTCGACAAAAAATGTCGACATTGAAGATAGCACTATTCTACCGGTCTGTGAGAACGATCTGTGACTCATCTGATAGTATTAGAAGCACTACGATGTGATTTGAACTTGATTACTGGCGAAGAGGAGCTGAGAGAAATAATTGCCGGTATTCGCCCGGGGTCCGTAGGTAAGCTGCATCAAGTGCAAAAGTGCCGGCGGAGATCATATTTGTAAATTCAGGGAAGGCATTGGCTTCCATTTTAGACTAGTGTCCCTAGCTAGTAATCAATATCTATCCCTGAAATAACTAACATAGTGTATAATAATAGAGAAGTAGTGGAGAGTAACAGGGATAGGAGTAGAATAGATAATAGCAGCGAACTAGGGACACTAGAGACAGGAAATGCTCTAACTACTCGTGGTTCATAATCATAAGTGACGCTATTTTAATTAGATAGCCTAACGTTGTAGGCTTGCTAAAGTAATGCCTGGTTTTGTCCCCTTAACCTTGAATGGAACTTTATACCTATGTAGTAATATTCTATCGTTCCCTAGGTTCTGATTCTTTTTCTATTCCAACCTCTTTCAACTTCATTCCCAAGATATTCACATCGAGAGGCCTTCTTTTCTTTGTTTGCAGTAATCCTAATGATCTTCATATACCTTTCCTGATGGAGTACTGTAGTCTGGACTTTATCTATGCTGCATTTATCCTGGAGAAATGCTTTGACGATATTGGACTTTCGTTCATAATCTCTCTTTACGTCTTCTACTGAAATGTCTCTGAAACTCCAATCCTTTTCTAATTGCTTCAAACCAACTAGTGCCAGATTAAGCAGGCCGGATAATTCATTATCAGTTGTCAACTTGTGAATTAGATTAATATCCTTAGCTCCTTCTCTAAAGGATCTTTCAAAGTGGAAAATTAACCATCTTTTGT
>JBQCDO010000053.1:0-2931 GCA_051961195.1 Nitrososphaeraceae archaeon
TAGTGAAAGTATGTTGTTAGAAAGCTGCTCTGCATCCATTAAATTACCAATTATATACACAAAATATATACGCTTTTTGGCCTTTTTCAATCAGTTGTCACCTCTCCAAAACCAGTGATTAAATATATTTATTAATTCCTTGCTAATTATGCACCTTTTGATAGCAAGACTGTCAGATAGTACTTGATTCTATTTACTTACAGCCCAAGTCTCAGGAATTAAGTTTCAACCAGGTAAATAGTAAATAGTAAATAGTAAATAGTAACAGGATCAGTCTTTGAGTCGCAAACAAATCGGACTGTGACTTAAACATGAGTTGAGTGTTAACCATTTAATATAACTATATCAAATACAGTAATGATAGATATTGACCGTCAGAAAAGATGGAAAAAGTAGGACAAAGCGAACAAAAACTAACTCCTCGAGTGGAAAGGAGGATTTGGGTGCAGGTGGCAAGAGGGCAGCCGATTTAATAAAGGATGTAGCCAAAAATATTCGACATACGTCTGCAGTAGCAAAGGAGACAGCTGAAGCGTTTCATGAGAGTGGAGCAGTTATGGATCTTGTAGGTGCAGTACATGATGCTTCGTTAGCTGCGAGAGACACGACAAATGTGATCAATCAAACGACTAGAGACGTAAAAGATAGTCATGTCTTAGAGGATACTGCTGGTGCCATTGAAGAGACGGCTGAGGTAGCAAATGAAACAGCAAGGTTAACGAAAGCTACTGCTAAGCGAATTCCAAAAAGGGCTCCTAAAACTACCAAGCAAGTGAAAAAAGGGATGGCAAATGCACGGAAGGCGTCGCAAAGAACTGCTAACCAAGCCAGAAGAGTTGCTAAAAAGGGCGCTTCTGCTATTAAAAAAGAGGCTGTAAAAGGCGCTAAAATTGGAAAAGCAAAAATGAAAAGGTTAAGGAAAAAACGCGTAAGGTGACAAGATAAGGGACAAGGAAGAAGACGTCGAATCGAATTATACATACCCTGGCCCCCACTATGTAGCTGCTCAATGTTAATTGCTTAAAATCGTGATTGTTAGTTATACCCGTGATTATTGCGGTATTTGAGATGATTTTCACGCCTACACACTGGGCTAATGACAGCGAAAGTTTATGCGCCGAATCAATAGTTCAAATCCTGAAATACTCTGATCTTGCTTAGAAAATCAAAGATATGACCGGTAAACAAGACAAGCTTTGAATATCGTGGTATGGAGCTAGTGGCAGACAACATTGGATTAAAGTTCTAATTTTTTTGAAGCTATGATTAAGCAGAATACTGTCTCAAGCAAATATCTGGCATGGGGTTTGATCAGTCCGACAGACTGGCCGATATAGTCTTTGCAAAGTTATTTTGCAAATCTTGTTGGATCCAAACAAGCAATTGTACAACATAAACTTCAGCACGGCCGAGAACTATCAATGATGATTCCCCCTCTAGACAGAAGACCATTGGTTGCTAGTAGATCTTTTCTAATAATTCGTCCATTTCCTTCTCAGGTATACCAAAATAGTCAAACATCAATTCGGTTGGCTCATTACTCAGTTTAAAGTCTGTATTGAGTCTAGCCTTAGCTAGGGTATCTGAGAGGACTTCCAATAATAACCTGGCAAAATGAATCCATTCCTGTAGTACGGTCATTATTTTTGAATGAATAATCATAATAAACCTTGCAAATGCAGCCACTATAGTGACCCTGTATTTTTGCAGAATCTTTTTGTATGGATTGGAATCAGGAATCCCTCGAACTTCGGAACATACAATATATTGATAGTCATCCAAATTTTTTAGAATCCCACAAGCCCTTACAATCAAGGGAAGAGTACTCTCTGGTCGTACATCCATCTGAATACTATCAAAAATCCCGTCAACTTTCTCTATGGCAATTTCTTGAGTAGTAATGCCGTCCTTAGACATGAATTTGCGACATTTTGCGTCATTAATTATATATTTTTGGATAATTTTTCTGAAGATGTTCATCATGTATTCTTACATGTGTGTATCTATCTAAATACCTAGCCTTGTTGAAACAGGTTGCTTGGTTCAAAAGATCCAGTTTGAATAGTAAACCTAGATCTGGTTTGATTGGCAATTAATCTGAATTAATGATACTTGAATTATAGAGTTACGCGTCACCATTTCATGATCCTATTTCTAAAGCATAATCACATATTCTAAAAATAGTCATTTGAGGAATTAAGCCTTCTCTAGGGTCATGCATTAGGCATTGTCTGTTAGATACAATCAATATACTTTCAATAAGGGTTAGCAAATTGGTGTCTGTTTGGTTACTCGTTTGACCTGGTTTTCCCCGACTGTTTGGTTTAAACCGGAATCCGTACCTCAATTTTTTACTATTTTGGCATCACGAAATATGTCAAACATTTAGACTATAGCCGGGTGGGAACTAATAACCTTAGTTACTTGATAAATCCTCGATCAGGTATGACCTAGCTGTAATTTATTTTGTATGAATTAACAATATTTTCTCCTGATTTGACATGCAAGGTATTACCTGATGCACCGCGTGTTATATACAGCTAGACATGACGAGAGTCTAGTCTTTATCTCGAATCTAATTACAGATGCCACATAAAAATAAGTTTCTCTGTATCGTTCTAACTGCTAAAAGCTCCTTATTTCCCCCAGGGACAAGACGTCGAATACGTAGTAAAAATTTATTATTAAAAGTGTAACCATTGGGCAGATCAGCATTCTTATCTAGTCATTCAGAAAAGTCTGCAAGCTATCTGATATATCGCCAGTATATTGAATTATCATGGTTCCCAATATCATTACAACTCAGTTCCTATGCAATACATCAACTATCTTATCCAGCAATATTGCCAAAAGTATATACTGATATGCCATAGAATTCCGCGCTGGAACATGAGGAATACGCAATAGCTATTCCATTTCTCAGTTCTTCAC
>JBQCDO010000054.1:0-2052 GCA_051961195.1 Nitrososphaeraceae archaeon
TTACTGTGTGGATGTGTCCCCTATCAAGTGGAAAGGTTCCAACGCCATCGACAGTTATCACATGATGTGGACCTTGCACACCTAAGAAATGAAGAGTGACCGTGTCGCCTTGATTAACGACTATTTGATCCGGAGAAAATGTAAATGCTCTCATATCCCAAGCCCCTACTTTGTTGGGGGGTCTTAAAACAAGCCCTGGACCAGCAGGAAGAGTAGCATTCGGAAACTTCTCGGCTGGATGCGGCGGAGTATTTTGGGCTGCAATTACCACATGGTACGCCGGCTTGTAAGCTCGTTGTCCCATCTAGATGTACTGTACTTATCCAGAATGTCTTGTTAGTTGATTGGTTTGGGGTGACTGTTACAACTGTATTTGTTGCCGGTGTTGTTGTATTACTCTTGGCACTTTGCGCTAATACGGTATGCCACGTTTGGCTTTGTATTCCAAAAATCATGGCAGTAGAAATGACAATTACTACAATAATTGCCGCTGAATATGTAGTTGAAGAGTTCAATTTTTTGCTCTATTTGTGATTCTTCTCTTTGTTATAAGTATTTTCGAAGCTCGTTAGTACGATCTATTGTAATGCGATCTATTCTCACTAGAAGATTTGTAAACTGAATACCTTCGCATCTTAAAATATATTAAAATAATGTTCTAGTATCTAAATCAAGACTGTAAGCCGTTCCATGTTCTATCTGAAAATCTTCTAGTGGTCCTGTTTGCCCACCTACATATCCACGAATCAATCCTAATACAAGCGGAAACGAATAGGATGATGTCTGAACTACTGGAGACGCATCTTTATTCACATTTGGTAATAGTCTTCCATTTATAATGATCCAGCTATTATGATAGATCCAATTGCCTCTACTAATGCATACGTTAAATGCTTAGGACTGTTTAGGCCCTAGAATATCACTTATTTGGTGACAATTTTTTCAATTGGTGATCTTTGCCTCTAAACTTGTTTCTGCGACAAATAATAATTATGTATATGTTTATGACTTAAGTGTTCTTGGGATGACCAAAATCCTCCAATGCTACCAATATATTCATCAGTAATTTCCAAAACATCTTCAGAATTAGATATTCCTTTGAGCATTTCTACTGTTAATTTTTGGTTTGTAACAAAATGAGTGCCATTGTCATATATTGCTGGCATCATTACCGTCTTATTAAATATGAGTTCTTTGACTTGAATCAATTCCTTCTTTAGTAAAGACCTATTATATATAGATTCGTGTGACTTGAATTTTCCAATCGACGAATTAGAAGATCGTTAATAACGTCTACCTCAACTTTCAGAAGATTCCTGGTACTAGTTTTGCATTCCTCAAATTGCTCTTTTACTTCCAATAATTTAGACAATTTTTGATATAGCCCTCTTACGTTGTATCGCTCTTAGTATACCTGACCCCATTATTACATAGCCTATTCCACATACTGTCAAAATTGTTGTTACCCATCCTCCTCTATCCATTACGGATACTCCTAGTGCAGTTGTTCCTATAAGTGCGCCACCCAATATAACGAGAACAGTTGTTACACTTGATCTGTTTTTCTCTCGGATATCAATTCCAACAGCTAAGAAAAACAGGACAATTGCGGAGATACCAAAGTTAGAGATCTTAAATGGCTTCTTGTCTATACTCATTGGTAAAAATCCGTGCTTGACAATACGTTCTATAGATCCATCTGCTATATGGATCAGTAGTAAGGTCATTGCGGCTATGGCAAGCATTTCAGATATTTGGTACCTGTGAGTCCTTGTCTGAATCTGTGTCATTTCAATCAAATCAACTCTAATTGTTAGAGTATAATATATAAATAGGGTGCTCAATTCCAATTTTGGAATCTAGATTAGAAATTCAATATTGGAATTTATCCCTTTGTTTATAATCATAAGAACAAAAGTAATTCTATTGAAATTGAATAACAGAAAAATAACGACAGGAACAACAAGAAAAAAGACACATTCGACAATAAGGACAGCATCGACTACAATAGTTCCAATGATTTCATCTGCTACTAGGATCCTTAGAATACAA
>JBQCDO010000055.1:0-16117 GCA_051961195.1 Nitrososphaeraceae archaeon
AGAAATTTATGAGAGTTTTTGAATACGTTCTTATAATTAGAAGCAAACTCTTCAGATGCTGTGAAAAAACAAACTTTGATTTTATCATCTTCTTTTTTGATCTTGTCTAGGAAGTCTAGACCATTCACTTTAGGCATTTTAATGTCTAAAATTAATAACTGATATGTTCCCCTTTTGAAATTCTGCAGTGCTAATATTGGATCTATATAACTGTCAACTTCAAACCCTTTGCGTTCTAATCCTACTTTGACAAGATACACTATATCAAGTTCATCATCTACAATCAGTACTCTTCTTGCCATGGCTAATTTCAGTCATTCATCGCCAGATGTTTAAAATGTGATTAGCATGAGTAATAAGCATTGTAAATTGATATTTACAAGACTTTGTTAGCCAAAACTACTGTTCTATATATGTAAATTCAGTGTTTGTTTAGAGTCCAGATCAAATAAAGGATCACAGCCAACTGTGTTAGTACCATAATTGTTGTTAGATTCAGCAGCAAAATAGACATCTGAAGTAGTATTATATTGTACTGTCTATCTTCAGATGAGTAATATTAGTTGTGCTGAACATCAAGATATTCTGAAGGTTTGATCATAAAATGCAACTCAGTCTTATAAATGCAAGTCATGAATCTTTTAATTGTTATTGTTAATTTTTTCGATCATTCTTACCAATATCGTTAGTATGCATAATATGTCTTAATAATTTAAACCTAATAGATAGACTAATTATCATCATAAAATGAACCTTTGAGCAGAAATGAATGATAATAAGCTAGTTCAGCACCCGATCCTATCGCTATTCAGATTGGTATTATTACTGATATAGTAGTAAAAAATTCCTAAGCCTGGCTTAAAATAATTAGATCAGTCTGTTGGTCATAATAATTGTCAATTGAAGTGTTTACGGACTCGCGTTTACGATAATAAATAAATCATAAATGAAAAATGATTTGCAACGTTTAGAATGAGTTCCAGAAACAATAATAACATATTATAGAATGAAGCAAATAATAAAATGATAGTTGGAATACTTATCTTTGATCAAGTCGAAGTCTTAGACGTTGCAGGACCATTTGAAGTATTTTCTATAACGCGTTTGAATGAAAATCGCCGACATGAAGAATCCTCGCCCTTTAAGGTACTTCTCGTTTCAGAAAATTTACATCAGATCACTGCAGTCGGCGGACTTATATTTACGCCTAATACGACGATCCACAACTGCCCAGATCTAGATTTGCTAATTGTTCCTGGCGGTTGGGGTACGCGCAAGGAAATAAGTAATAAAATGATACTTGGATGGATTGCAGATCGAGCAACTAAGGCTAGGTTGACGGCATCAGTATGCACTGGTTCTAGTCTTCTTGGAAGAGCTGGTTTATTAAACGGACGAGAAGCAACTACTCATTGGCAGGCCTTTGATTTTCTTCGTACGTCAGCTCCGGAAGTCAAAATACGGGAAGATGTCCGATTTACAACTGTCGAACCAATCTTTACTTCCGCCGGTATTTCTTCCGGCATAGACTTAGCGCTAAGAATCGTCAGCTATTTTCTAGGCATCGAGGTTGGGAAGGCAACAGCTAAACACATGGAATATCCCTATCCAGAAAGCGATCAGCGAATAATTACTAGATAAACACATAAGGAAGCTTCTAGACAAGATAGGAAAGATAGAAACGATGAAAAGTTCATTCAATATCCTACTGCAACAAAGTGCTGTCCACATTCTGCCCATAATTTTAATGTGATATTCCTTCTATCTATTGTGGAAGCTGTAAGAGTAAATGAAAATGCGTATTCGCTATCAATGAAAAGATATCATTAATTACTGCCTCAAATATCTGCAAGGGACAATAATTACTAGCCCAACAATAAATCGTGATGCATTTACCGGACCCCAGCAGCACTATAACGGCGATCCACCTAGAAAATAGTTAGTCCTATTCTTTTGGTCAAGGACGATCATATTTACAAAATATAATAGAAAATAATTTTATTGAGCTGTTCTGAATTTAACCTTAAATTCTTGAAAGAATAAAAATAGCAAAGTTTCCTAGTGATTTCATCTAATGAAATAATGAACCAGTTTTAAAAGCAATTTTCATATAGTAGAGTTATCTCCATCTATGGCCGATTATAATGAGAATGAAATAGTCCCGAAAGAATGGGCAAGCCTAACCAATTCAATCAAATATATAGACAGATTAGTCTCTACAGTTAGTGAAAACGGATTGTTTAATTCGTCTCCCAGCTTTGATCGTATAATGCAAAATCTTAAAACGGCGCGCGACGGTCTTACTAGAGGTCCATCAGAATTTTCTAAGGTTCATATGCATTTATCGATAGCAATGTATTAATACTAAACAAATTGAAATAATCAATTTACAAGCCTACTGATATATGGACTGAAGAAGATGATATTGTATTTCTGATGTTGTCCTACTAAATGCAAGAAATACTACTATATACTATTTCACACATCACCAGTTGCAGGCCTCGTGAATACTGGGATTAAGAATAAAAGACATCATATTCAAAACTGCAGGCAACCATCAGTACGGTAAAGCCTAGTCCAATAGAAAACAGGGTCAAGGTCTATTTAATTGATTGATTCGATACCTTATATCAAGTAAAATCGTGCAAAATGTTTAAGTCAAACTGGTCCCTATGAAATGAAACAAAATATAGACTATATTATACTTGATCGAATTTGTTTCCGTTTATAGCAAAAATGATAAATTGGATAGAGAAACACCATACCTCAGAATGTGATCCGAGTTATCAGTGTTATTATCGATCTCAAGAAAATTTTAAGAGATGTTTAACAATTTAGTAAATACAATTATGGCTATTACAGATCGAGTTTGAACGTAATAGTTGCATCACAACTACAGACTTGTTTTATTTTATCTGTCTAGAATCTGCAAAATGCTCTCGAGTTTTGAATATTGATTTATGTACTGCTTCATTTTGTCTATCTAGCATTCCCGTCAGACTCCCATATAGCGAAATTATTATTCTCTGTATCGATGCAAAGTGCAAAATAACCCATTCCTGGTACTGCATGTTTAGAAGCAACTACTTTACCTCCTAGCTTTTCCACTTTTGATGAGTATTCATCGATCGACTCTACTCCTATGTAATTAGTTACTTGATGTCCTGCCATTTGTCTTTTCATCATTCCGCCACTTAATGCTTTATTTCCATTATCATCTGTTGTAGTCATCATCCAATATTCAATAGTCTGACCTGTTGCTACTGATGTAAGCTGACTACTATTATCTTCTGTACCAGACCATTTTTCTATTTTCCATCCAAAGAGCTCATTATAAAATTTCTTTGCCCTTTCGATATCATCTGCAGGAATTTCAAAATGGACTATTGTTGGCATGTTATCATCTAGAACCTGATCCGGCTGAACTGTCTCATGATGAATCCAGTGCCCCCAGTGACTAGATCCAATGCCTGTTGAAAAAGTCGACCCATGCTTTCATCATTTTGCATCTTTGCGCTGACCTCATCTTTCTGCTTACGATCTCTGTAGAATATTAGCCCCCGACAAATCTCCTTATCTTGGTTGGCAAGGACAGTTTTGGCTATGTTGGTGATGCCCTCCATAGGTGTCTCGGTATTGTTTAGCTGGAAAATTAAATGTATAGATCCATATTTTCTCATTATTTCAGCGAATTGCTTATTGAGTTGCAGCATCGAGTCATGGTTCTTTTTTGGTACTCGGTAGACGAAGTGGTCTACTTCACTTCCAATCCATTGTTCTATTTCTGTCAAGTTGGATTTACCCATGAGCAAAAATATACCCTAAATAGTTAATAAGTATACAAGGGATTGAAAGTATATTTGTTACACTACATCGAGCAGTTACGACTGGTGCCATTGATTCTCCCAAGACCTATTGAAATTTGGGCCTCTCATCTTCTGGCTAAGGCCACGCTGGTTTTTGAAAATTAAGGGTCCAACAACATCAGAATTGGTCATGGATATACTCACTTTTGTACTAGATGATTATAGAGCATCCACAAGAAGATGGATTTTAGCTTGACCTTTTGACGGATTAGTGCAGAGAGTAATTGAAATCTCTTAGAACTTTACTCTTTTGCAAAAAACAATCCATTAGAACCATCTGTGCCGCTTTATGAATTGATTAACAAAGCTAATAAAATAGTAAGAGTGAGAGACACCAACAGATCAACTGTTCATACCAAAAGGTCTCCAACTCTGCTAAATTGTTTTGGATATCATATCTTAATCGTTGGAGTTGTTCTAAGTTATTTTATGGAACTTGGTTTAGATGAGTTGTATTCACATTATAGCTATAAAGCAGTGTTATTTTTACTGTAGGTTGCGCCTTGACAAGAACTATGTCTGGAATCGATAGAGCATCGTATCAAGTAAAAGATCACGGGATACATAATCTGATTTATAAGAATTGCGGAATGTCCTAAAACTTACTCATATGACTCATACAACTAGCTAATTCTGTGAATAGATAAACATTTAGGATTTGATAAATTCAACAATGGATCTGTCGATTCAAAGGGTTTATTGAACTGAGCCATAATTAAATAAGGAGCTCAATTCGTAAACCCATTCTAAAATTCATCAGGAACTCTACTGAATTTTAGTGTAGACTACTTTTCATGTTGCAGGCTTGAGTGTCTTTTTGGTTACAAAAGAATGCAATTCAGAATCATTCATCTTCTTTTTTGCTTCCGCATACAATTTTGCATCTGCACCTACAGGATATCTAAAGAAATTAACTCCTTTACTAGCGGAGACTGCTGGTGTCTCAATGCTTTCAAGTACTACTCTAGCAATTTGCTTAGGATCTGGTGCATTTTTCATGGCACGATAATAATGAGATAGAAAACTTTGTACCACCTCTGCATACTTGGTAATTTCTCTTTGCGATATAGTTTTGTCTGAATTTGTAGTACTGGTTGTGGAGGTCACTGTCGATGATGCAAAAGGAGATAAAGATGTCAACAGTGTTGACGAAATCGATTGAGTATTATCTGGGATTAGCATATTCTCTACAAATTTGGTGTTAACTACGCCCGGCTCGATGAGCACTACTTTTATTCCATATTGTTCTACCTCGTAAGCTAAGGACTCGCTTAACCCTTCCAATGCAAACTTTGTACTAACGTATACGGATTGTGCTGGAAAGCCAATATACCCTGACAGTGAGGAAATATTCACAATAATCCCACATCTTTGATTTCTCATTATAGGGAGTACCTGCTGTATTGTTCTAATTGCCCCGAAGAAATTCGTTTCAAATTGTTTCTTAATATCCTCCATAAGTAGATCTTCTAGGGCACCAAATAAGCCAAAGCCGGCGTTGTTTACCAAAATATCAATGCTTCCGTCTTCATCACATATTTTTTCAAAGACCTCTGCCATAGAATCGCCTTTATTCACGTTCATGTGGATTACCTTTAGGGGAATCTCTTCCTTTTCTGCAATCTTTTTAACTGAATCGGCCTTACTCAAATTTCTCATCGTTGCATAAGTGCGAATTCCATTGCGTGCAAATAACAGACATGTCTCCAATCCGATGCCGGATGAACTACCAGTAACAACTGCGACCTTTTGATCTTTTAGCGCCAATTTTTCGTTCTAGTGTAATAAAGCGCTCTTTATATTGTAATCTAAATATACACGAAAAGACTCATCTCTACAAATTCAACCATGGTCGGGCATCGAGAATCTATAACCAACTCGAATAACAGACCCCAACAAACTTGTGCCTCTGAATAGGATATTCTCAGTTTTCATTAGCATATTGTGTATTTTTTTATAACCATTTAATAAAGTAAAACGTGCAAAGGTTATTCCAGATACTAGGTGAGAAAATATGTCGTCTCCATATAAACTTGTATTCATAAAATCTCTCCCACCACTCTCGAGCATTTTGATATACGCATTCATTGAAAATTCCGCCACGAGCTTCGCAAGGTTACCACTTAACACATGATTGTTAAACAATCCAACATAATCATCATCTCCTAAGGAGATTAATTGTGTCTTGATATTATATTCAAATTTTTTCATTGGGTGGTAAAGATCTTAGATTAGCATGATCAGTAATAATAACATGTTTAGGTATAATCTTTGAAAGATATTTTGCTTCTCTAACTGCAATCTGAGCCAAAGGTGGATATAATTTCCCGTTCTCGTCTTTAACTGCAGCTATATCACCTATACAAAATATATTTGGATAGCTATCAATCTGACAGAATTCGTTTAGAATTATTCTGCCATCTTTAGTTTTCTCAACTTCTGGACTAATTGGTATCTCATAACCTTTAACCCCTGCAGTCCAAACAGTAAGAGATGAAGGAATTTGTGATTCACTATCGCTAAGATAAATATTACTACAACTAGTACCACTATCATTTTCAACCCCTGATAACTGCAGAGCTTGTTCTTATTCTTATTTCTTTTTCGAGTAATACTTCGTTTACTTTCTCTACCAAACGTTCATCCCATCCTGAAAGAATAGTTGGCAGCGCTTCTATAATTGTTATAGTGAGCATATCTGATTTTTTGCTTCCCTTTACAAAATCCGATAGTGCTCCGCCAAGGCTCACACCAGTGGCTCCTCCTCCTACAATTATAATATCATGCTTCTTGTTTGATTTAAAAGTGCTCTCATCTTATCACAGATCAATGACGCATCAGAAATAGAGTGTAATGATAAAGTATTTTCTCTTGCTCCTTTGATATTAAAATACTTTATAGAAGC
Organism: Nitrososphaeraceae archaeon; assembly: GCA_051961195.1. Taxonomy (GTDB): domain Archaea; phylum Thermoproteota; class Nitrososphaeria; order Nitrososphaerales; family Nitrososphaeraceae; genus JARBAU01. The sequence goes on from JBQCDO010000055.1 coordinate 6,772, forward strand.
ACCAAAACACACAATAAGAAGATCATAGTTAATTTTAATCGATTCTAAACCAACCATATTTTTATCTGGCATTATTTGTTTAACTGCTGATTGAATGAATTTTATGCTAGTTCGATCTATTAACTTTAGAATTGGTATTTGTACCTCATTTACTGTTCTAAAATCTGCAGCTACTAAATGAATCTCTTGAAGCAATTGATGATAAGGATTTCTATCAATGAGTATTACTTCACGTATTTTCTCTGTCACATATCGAGCAATGCTGGTGGCTAAAAATATTCCAGCGTAGCCAGATCCAAGTATAACTATTCTTTTCTTACAAGTGGTCATTTCCAAACCATAGATAACCTGTAGTAAACAAAGCAGACGTGGTTACCATCATTATGCCCATTGCTAAAATAAACAGAATATTCGTTGCTGTCTTCATTCCCCCTAACTAATATCATAATACAAATCCGTTACCCATAACTATAATGGCGAGATTGACTGTACGATTCTTCTATTCACCATTTCACCCTCACTTTCTCTACTGGGTATACACGACATTACATAACTAGCCAAACAATTAAAGACAATTACAAAGAGAGGGAACTTGGAATACTGATCCCATTATTTTGTGCTACCACGTCTATTAGATATTTAAATTCAGAAATACACTGAAAGGCTTTAGTAGCAAGACTTTAGCGAAAAGGCTAAAGGAACTTGATAAGAGTGGAATTCTAGAAAGACAGGCATACAACGAAATCCCCGCAAGGGTAGAATATAGATTAACAAATAAAGGATAATGGTTGATAGAATCTGTTATTTATCTATTAAAGTGGATGGAAAATAGGCTTCCGAAAAGTAACAGCAACTGATAGAAGACAATAGAGAGTGTGATAATACCATTGTAAAACAGAAGGCTTGATATAACTAATATCTAACTGAATTCCTATTTGCCTTCAATGACGATGCAAGTAATGTAGTATTCACGACCAACTTGTTGTCTAATAATTTACTCTTGTGGATGTTTGTTTACTGTCCTGGTATTCTGGTGGTAGAATTAGTGTTTAGTGTATTTGCCGGCAGTTTTCTATAGTCCTCTATCACAAAATTATAATTCGCAATTCTAGTCCCATTTGAATTAACTACTGTCTTAGTTATTAATGAATCCTTTACAGCAATATCTCTTGGTTGGTTTTCAAAATATACCTGAGTAGTAAGTATGGGCTGACCTGGAATTCCAACTATAATGTGAATATGGCTGGGGCGAAGAATTGTACTCCCAGTATGCAATCGTCCAGGATAAATAGTATCCAGAACATATTTACCATCTTTGTCAGTCATGATCTTGCCTCTAAGATTATAGTCTTTATTGTCATAGCTTCCATTAGCATCAGCTTGCCAGACATCCAATACCGCTCCATGAACAGGTTTACAATCAACAGCGGAGAGCACATCACCAGTCAACTCCAACCTTGCTCCTGACAATCCGTTCGCGAAATCCTGTCCTCGTTTGAGTGGTGAACCAGATTTGTATTCTGGGCCTTGAATAGTTGGTTCAGTTGTATTACATTGTAATAGTTTAGATATCGTGGGTCTTTCTGATAACGTTACATTTTTTGTGCCTGATGTAGTTGAGGTATTCAGATTCGATGTTGACGATAGTGCTGGAGCTTTCAATTCGTTACCATTAGACTTCACATTCTCCAGTCCAGCTGCACTGGGCAATATCTGTCCTCTTATTTCACCCTTCTGATGGTTTAGGGTGCGGATGTCTACAAATGTTTTACCTTCTTTCATTAAACTCATCAGATCGGATACTTTTTTACCGGCTAGCGGGCCATTCAGATCGTCTAACATAATGGTTCCACTGGATAGTACACCATTAATTTGTCCTGTTGGAATACCAGATTTACCATTGTGGATTGCATATGGATTGAATACTTCGGCTAGAAGAGAACCATTTTTCAGGCTAATTCGTGCTCCTATTACTGCATCGATATTGTTAACATTCATCTCGTAACTTAAAGTGTCATTAGAGTTTACAGTAAATTTAGCGGCTCCTGCAGCTTGTGTTTTTATGGGGGGCATCTCGTTTTGTCCTGATAATTTTGCAGTAAATATTTGTTGTTGAGCATGTGCGTAATTAGGGTTAAAAGTGCCAGATTGCAATAATTGTATTATTATTCCACTAAGTAATATTAAACACATACACCAAATAGCAATCATTATTATTGCTTTACTTTTCAAAGCTCACCTAGTAAAACATGAAGTGTATTATATAAGAGATGCTTAAAAATTATTGTTATAATGGATTACGCAGGTTCCGAAATTTGGATATCGAGGATCAAATTACATGAGATTTGGTAATAAGAAGTAAAGGCTTTGCAATCCTTCTCGTTAGATTTTTTCAATTCATAATTGTTAGTGTATAAACAGAAAATATACATAAGAATCAATTGAGACACCGTAATCTAGTAAGCTCTGATTGCATATCCGTTCTCTTATCTTGATGTCATGATTTCTCTAAATTAGACAAATTAGTCTTGAGTATGCATACTAGAATTTAATAAACAGATCTATTAGCAAAATAAAATTAATCATCCTAAATAAAAATCAAATTCAAAACTTTTTCTCTCTTCATGCAAACTTACAACGTCTACTTGACAAACATTCTTAATAGAGTGAATTTGAGAATCTACTATTAAGATCTTATTTATATATTAAATATGAGCGGCTTAACAAGTTTGTTAAAAAAGCAACAGACATATACGATATATCCGATTAATTCTACTAACATTATGGAAATGTCAATTTCCTCTATCAAGGTCAAAGTTCTATATTTTGCTAATGCCAAAGAAGCTGCAGGAACACAGGAGGAACAGTTTATCTTATCAAATCCAACAAGTAGTGATCTTCTTTTACGTAGAATATTGGAAATACATCCTGGCATTAAAGATCTTGTAAAGACAATTAGCATTTCAGTAAATCGTAAAGTTATTTCCGAAGATATCCTCTTGAATGACAAGGACGAAATAGCTTTGTTGCCACCAGTTGCAGGAGGCTAGACACACACATTATGACTCAAACTAAAGGCAATGATGTATATAAAAAACACAAGTTTCGTGAAATCGAAATGATTACAGAAAAGGACATTTCTATCGAGAAAATTTTGAAGTCAGTTCGAGATGATAGTGTAGGGGCAACAGTACTCTTTATAGGAACTGTTCGCAATTTCAGTGAAGTAGATACTGTAGTAGGTATGTATTACGAATCATACACCAGAATGGCAGAAGAGAGGATGCAAATTATTATAGATGATGCTAAACAAAAATGGAATATTAATTGTAAACTTCTTCATAGAATAGGTGATCTGGAAGTTGGAGATGTAAGTGTTGTGGTAGCGGTTTCATCATTTCACAGACATGAAGCATTTGATGCATGTCAATATCTAGTCGAGAGAATTAAACGCGAAGTTCAGATATGGAAAAAGGAAAGATTTATCGGAGGCAATGAAAGATGGGTGAAAGGATACCTAACTGAGAAGTAGGTTAAGGGAAGTTCTAGCTCAAGATTCACAGAATTATATTGAATAAGTAAATATCGAAAATTACTTATGGCAAACGTCTATATGCGCGTACTATTAAGTAAATATTAGTTAAATAAACTACAAAAATAATCTTATTATGAATATCAAAGTTAACCACATAATTACCCAAATAAATATGAATGCAATTGTAAAAAGTATCATAGAATCCGCTTTACGAAATAAGTTAATTATACCCCTTTAGTACAGATAATATTAATCAATCATGTACTTTAAAGAAATTTCGTACGACTCAGTAAATTCATCTTTTATCAAGCTCAAAGAACGAGCTACCGTTATGCCGTCCTTAGAATTCGTGCATGTACTGAACGCATACAAACGAGTTCTGGCTGAAGATATAATATCAAAGTTTGGAGTTCCTCAATATAATAGTTCTCACATGGACGGCTTTGCTGTTAGGCACACTGATATAAAAAATACATCAAAAACAAAGACAGCAACTTTAAGGATTTGTAATATCCAAGTACCGTTAAAAGAAATAGTGGATTTTGTTCTACCGCGAAGTCACGCGTATAGGGTTTCAACAGGTGTCTCCTTGCCTAAGGGATCTGATACGGTGATACCACTAGAAAATACAAAAATAGTTAAGTCTGGTAACTATGATATGATAGAAATTAAGCATTCAATACAAAAGGGTTCATTTGTTTATCCTGCTTCCATGGATATCAGGAAAGGAGAACGAGTATTATTAAAGGGAAAAGTCATGAGAGCGCAGGATATTGGACTCTTAACTCTTATGCATATATATCGGGTACCGGTATTCAAGAAACCGACTGTTGCATTAATACCTACAGGCAATGAGCTATCGGATAGCTTGGAAAACACAGGATCTGACAAGCTCCCGAATATACATGGCCATATTATATCTTGGTTAGTGAAGGAAATTGGAGGTACAGCTATCGATTTAGGCGTAACTCCTGATAAATTGACTACAATTCAGAACAAAATTAAGAATGCAATTACTAAAGCTGATTTAATCTTGACGATTGGTGGATCGTCTGTAGGCAAGTATGATTTGGTAAAGGAAGCGATCAAATCGAGAGATGCTCATAGTATAATCACCTTCAGAACAAAACTGGATCGTGGAAGGGTAACTGGATTGGCAGCGCTAAATGGCAAACCAATTATAATCCTCCCTGGTCCCATTCAAGGGGCCATTAATGCTTTCATAATTTTCGCTTATCCATTACTTAGACTAATGTCTGGTCGGTCTGAAAAAAGAAGTGAGTTTACGATTTGTGCCACTTTAATAGATAATTGGGAAGCCCGTAGAAAATTTCCTTATTTTACAAAAATTGTATACGTAAAGTTATTCAAAACAAGAGCCAATAATAAATTTGTAGCTAGACCATTAGCGGGGGAAACTGAGAGCATGAGCCTACTTACTAAATGTAATGGTTATATTATTGTACCACAACATATAACAAATATGAGGAAAGGACAGAATGTTGAAGTCAACTTAATGCCAGGGTTTTCATATTAATGATTTGGCCAGGTACATTCGGAATATGATCTAGACAACCTCTTTATATAATGAATAGAAATTTTTATTATCCGATATGAATTTAGAAGATTGGCGGGATCAGCGTAATCATGGACTTAGAATTGCTTTGATTAGCACAGTCTCATTAGTTTTGGTTTTTGTAATTTATGCTAGACTCAGTGCTCCTAATGAAGGACAGTCTGTAATGATCAATGCTAATCTTAAGAATATTGCAAATATTGTACTTTTTATGACTTGTATGCTATTGGTGTCTACTGGTTATGGTTTATACAAAATTTTTAACGCTGAACAAAAAAGAACAATAAATGCCAATACCTTGACATACTATATTACATCGGTATTTTCAGATATCTATTATTGGAAAATAATGGCAGCTTCTGCAGTAGGCTATGGAATTATTTTTGCGTTCCTTTCTCAAATATTTATATATAGAAATGATGTCTCGTTTATTCAACAAGGAGTCAATATTCCTTCGATTAGTGTTACTCCATGCTGTAACATTATTGGTTACGTACCAATGCTCTCTGTCTATCTGACCGATCATTTTTTGATTCTATTGGTACCTATTAATATAGTTCTTGTAGCAGTTGTATCTATATTCGTTGGCTTTAACATTTCTCTAAATGTTTATGCTTTAAAACTTACTAAAAAGTTTAGTCACACTAAAAAACTTTCTTCTCTACTTGGAAGTGTGGGATTAACCAGCGGCCTATTTATTGGATGCCCTACATGCGCAGGAAGTCTATTTTCGCTTCTTTTGGGATTCTGGTCAGGAGCAGCAATCTCCATACTCGCGTATTTCCAGACTGTATTCATTGTAATATGTATACCGGCATTGATAGTCTCTACAATTCTTGTTGCCAAGCAAATAAAATCAATTTATTCATGCCAATAAAATATAGTCAAAATTTGACTTTTCATGCTTTTCTAAATTTTACATTCGATTGCGACTAAAGCGCATTATACACATGACGATCGCTATATTGATAATTGGCTAGGTAGATGGTTGTTGTTTCCAAGCAAATCTATTCAAAAATGGGCCTGAATTTAGTACTATCGCTATAATTGCTGTGTAATAAAGCTTTCTATGCGGATGATAAACAAATATGGAAACGTCCACCTCCACATTTCTTGGTTTACTTTTTACTTTTTACTTTGAGTATACTATGTTCAAATGTTGGTAGCGCCTTAGAAATGCTATCTAGATACATTTGGACATGTGGCTCTGCTATCCACATTTTTTCATTTTCGAATAAATAACCATATCTTTGTGAACTACCTATTTTTTCCCGAAGTTTTAAAACTTCAAGGTAGTCTCTAGATACAGTAAATTCATCAAATCCATGTTTTTTAGCTATAGAGTCAAAAATTTCATGCATTCCAGAGCCGTGCTGCGCCGCCTCCTTTATACGATATGCTATACCCTTAGAAATGCCCAATTTTTGGGCAAGCTTTCGATGTACGTGCTTGCCTAATTTATCTGAACCGCCTTTTACATTTAGCTTCAGATCTATCTGCATTGAGAGCTTTATTAGATTGATATCCAAGAAAGGTTCTCGCATTTCTATACTGTGTGCCATCGTAATCTTGTCTTCTCTTTCTAGGGTTTCGCTATATAGTAAAAGCAAGTCCTGATCCATATGATGACGTAGTTTTTGATATCCTTCTATTTCTACTACCTTTGCATACCATGGATAACCTCCAAAAAGCTCGTCCGCTCCTTGTCCACTAAACATAACGTTGATTCCATCTTCATGCGCAAGTTTCACTGCAGCGTATACTGGAATAGCAACCTCTACCTGTCCTGCGTTATTATTTTCGATTGTATCGATTACTTCAGGCAGCATCTGTTCAACTTCCTCGGGAGATAGTTCGTTTACCCTTAACTTTAGATCTAGTCTCTTTGCAACGTGTCGTGCAAATGCAATGTCATTTGAACCACTAACTCCTCCAGTATAACAAATAACCTCCGGAACCATTTTCTTCGCAAGCCATGCGATGATCACGCTATCTATTCCACCTGAAAAAATTATTCCCACCCTACTAAAATCTTGGGTTCGTTTTTTCATGGAAGCAATCAGGGCTTGTTGATACTTTCTAACAGCTAGCGACAATGTTTTGTAAGCAATTTTAGTGGGTCGTACCGGCGAATTAGTAACTATGTATTTCTGTATCTCTCCATTTGGTAAAATAACTACTGCCTGACCTGGCATAACTCGCTGAGTAGGTTCCTTAAGCCCTACTTTCCATAACGCCTTGCGTTCAGAAGCAAACGCAATTAAGTTATCATTTTCACCATAATAAATCTGCCTTACACCCATTATGTCTCTAACAAGCGCAATACTTCCTGTCTCTTCATCTTTTATGACTATGGCGTAAACACCATCAAGTTGTGAAACAGTCTTCTTAATAGCATGAAGAAGATCATTATTGTTATTTGAGTATTCCTCCAGCAGGTGAACAATTACTTCACTGTCTGATTGAGTGACAAACGAATGTGATTTTTCTAGCTTATTACGAATTTTCTTATAATTATAAATTTCACCATTATGTTCAACAATAAATCTTCCATTACAGCTACAAAAAGGCTGTTGGCCACATGTACCTCCAACTATGGCAAGCCTTAAATGTCCTAATGCACTTTTACCTGAGAGTTCATCAAATCGTAAATCTTCTAGTATATCCGCCCTAATTACATGTTTGTTAGCGCATACCCCAGCTCCGTCTGGACCCCTACTTGACATACTCGAAAGCATACACTCAATCATTGGTACAACGTTTTCATTTTTTTTGCTTAAAATACCTGCTATTCCACACATTTCTGCTATCTCCAAATATCGCTATCAGAATCAAGCTTCTGCTACTACCAAATAGTAGTAGCAATTAACTCGCCTCAAATCATTATACATTAGGGCACGATCCCTTAAAAGCGTTTTTACTGAAGATTTATCGACTATCTTTTACTATATTAATATTCCTATATTTCTATTCATTTTCCTTATTAATACAACAGAACTACATAATTCAGCTTATCGTTATAATGATCATCCAGTAGGTTCTCAAATTATAATATAGAATTATGTTACAAAGTCTCAAGTCTCAAGTCTGAAAAAGGATCGACCTTTCTTTAGATGGAACTAACTTTAGTTAGTTAATCTTTTGCTCAATGATTAAAAATAATGACAAAAATAAAAATAGACCCAATTGTGGGTATTTAGAAGATTTGGCAGATAATTATTAATACTATTATATTTAATATAGATAATTTGCAGGAATTGGAGAGATGCCTTAATTAATTAAAATAACAATAGTGGACTCAATACTATTATCTTTCATTTTGAGATGCGAATGATACTACTAAGTCACACTTTCCTTGCTGCATTACAAACTGATTCCTATAATCACAATGTTCTTGTAATTCATCACGATCACACTGATAGGCTAGAAGGCAATAATTATAGTTATTTTATTCGTAAGCATTAAAAATGGCCAATTTTATAAAATTAAGATCTAAAAAATGAAGTAGTCCTATCTAAAGAGATATGATCACACATTATTTACAAGTTATAATTAGATAATTTGTAAATAAGATTCTCGTAGACATATATAATAAATTGGTGTATTACTAATAGGTTAATGATTGCGTAATTGCTCCGGAGACAACCATCGCCAACAGGAAGACCAAATAAGCTAGTGATACTTGCGGCCATAGTGACGTTTGCTGTCATAATTATAATTTTGTCTGAATCAGTAGTCATAGTGCAGGCGGGACATAGAGGAGTTGTTCTATATCTAGGCGCAGTTGAGAATAGAGTACTTGGAGAAGGAGTGCATTTCGTAATACCGTTTGCGGAACAAGTAGTGCAGTTAGAAGTTCGCACTTTGAAATATCAAGCCGAAGCAACTGCTGCATCTAATGATTTACAACAAGTACAAACCGTGATAGCATTAAATTACCATCTGAACCCTGCTGATGTAAATAAGGTTTACCAACAATTGGGTCCAGATTATGCAGATAGAGTAATCGCACCTACAATACAAGAATCAGTTAAAGCAAGCGTAGCGAAATACAACGCTGAGGAGTTAATTACAAAAAGAGCCATTGTTAAGGATGTTATAGCAAATACGATAAGAAACTCTTTGTCAGCTAAGGACATTGTGGTGGAGACAATATTTATTACTGATTTTAAATTCTCTGATGCATTCTCTAGCCAGGTTGAAGATAAAGTAGTAGCTTTTCAAAAGTACTTGAC
>JBQCDO010000056.1:0-6401 GCA_051961195.1 Nitrososphaeraceae archaeon
TCAAGATACTGTTTTTCGAGTATTCTGATTAGGTACATGCTGCGTGGTATGTCTCCGCGGTCGTTATCTAACTTTTTTACGATATTTCTTGGCATTGATATGCCTACTGCAATTTTGTCTTGCACATCTGACAATTTTCATAAAGCTGATAAATCGCTTCGTCCTAGTACTACGAGTAAATCTTAAATATGAAAAGCTACACCTTGCCTTCAAATTTTAGACAAATAAAGTCTTCCAAATACAATGTTAAAATCGATAAAATAATCATCGAAGTTCTCTATGAATACGAAATCAGTAGGAAGTCAGGCGAGTTAAAGTACCAAATAGAAAAGATTCTGTGCCGGACCATTTCTCCCGATACATATAGTGCCCATATGAATAATCTAATAAAAGAAAAAATAGTGATCAAAGATGATAAAGGCAGGGGAAAAGAAATATTCTACTCCCTGAGTGAATATGGAAAAAAGCTAAAGAAATTAAAACTCTTACGAACTGATCCTGATCAAGAGCAATTTAGAGAGATATATGCTAATTTGTTTTTTTATTGCATACTCCAAGGTCAAGAATACAATACAGATGATCTGCCACAGCTCCTTGTAGATATAGAAGTTAGTAGTAAAGATTTAAAGATAGAACGAATAGATGAAGTAGGAGATCGTCCTATTATAAGGGATCCTATAAATGCAGGTGAAACTCAATTACGATTTAACATTGTGACTCATTATAGAGCCATGAGAAATGTGTACATTAGAGAATTTACAATTTATAACGAAAATAAAGTCAATGGTGGAATTAAGGAGTATACCACATATTGGTATACTGTCCCAGGAATGTCCTTGGAAAATTTTATAGGCAGGATCCCTGACTTTAAACCTAAGATCGAAGACTTAAGAAGAGCATTCGAATTGCTCTCAAATGAGGATCTGATCAGACCATTATGGAATTTCAAGGCGAAACCAGATATGTCTTTTCAGATGACGCATTAGCAGATCTCGTGAAAGATTTAACGATGTTCGAAAATTTAGAACAACAGCTAATTAATTATAAATGGAGTCATTATCGCCGGCTATCAAAACAAGAACTGGAGAGACAGAAACAGTATTTTTACTCTGAAAAAGCGTTTAGCAAATTAGAATTAGCCAGGTCTAAGATGAGAAAGGAATCAAGGGAAAGTATAGCCAAAAAGGGGTCATATTTCAAAAGAGATATAGAGCAGGAATTTAGCGAAATTTGTACCAAATTTTATAATATAATGTTTCGTTATCTAACTAAAAAACATAAGACTACTATCAAAAAGTACGAGTTTCTTTCTGATGTATTTAAGATGGCATGTCCGTTTCTTTATCAGAATCCTACTTACGAAATTTGTGATTCCGATTTATACTTCGACGTAGAAACGAGATGATTAATGCTGTGCTCTCTTCTCCAATAGAATATTAGGCTTAACATGTGCCAGTTTGGGATTTTGCTGTATCATTGATATAATCTGACTCATTTGATCGCGCATAACCCGGATCTCCTCATTATGTCTGACCTCCATAATTTCAATTTCATTCTTCTTTTTAGTTAGTTCATCAATTTTTTTATGCAAGCGGCACTCTTCGTTTATAGTTAGATCGTTAATTGCGGCCACATAACCTAGGGCTTTATCGTTGCCTTCTAACAGTTCCTGGTCGGTTGGTTTAAAGTAAGATTTGGTTAGGCCGCTGCGGTGACCCATTACGTATTCACTATACAAAGGATTCATACCCGCCTGAATGCAAGAAGTTTTAAAGAACTTGCGAAAGCCATGGCATTGCATTAATTCTGTACGTTGGGTATGGTCGCCGGTCTGAGCTCTTACTCCTGTACTATGTAACAGCTTGTAAACACTGAACGCTACTACATGCGAACTGACTGACTTTGGTACATTTATCTCTGTTACTGTATCAAACTCTATTCTGAATAGAGGTGAGCTGGGTTTGAGCTTTTCGCCTAGTCTCTGTCTCCATTCTAGGTATTGGTCTATATTCCGTGCACATTCGGGGGTACAGAATGTTGTATACTGCTCTTGCTCTCTCTTGTAAACTCTGATCTGATATATACTATATTTTTCTATTTTTTGGATATCTCTTATTCTTAGATACTGGAATGCACCACGTCGTAGACCAGCAGAACACATTAGCAGTATGATGCATTTGTCTCTAAGTGTGGCTACGTCTAGAAGTGTTTTTATTTGCTCGATGGTATATAGTTTATCTTCTACTACGCTGTAATGTTTTGCTTTGAATTTCTTTAGACGTTTCCAGTGTAATGTAAAGTTGTTCATTTCGTAGAAATGCACGATTGGAGATATGTAGCTTGTTACGGTGCATGGCGCTAACTTCTTATCATGTCGTAGATGTACTATATAGTCTCTTATCCTGCTTTCTAATTCGCCGTCTGGTATGGATAACATGTCGTTATGGCTAGACCGCTGACAATACTGCATAAAGTACGAAAACTTTAGGTTGTACTCTTTTCTTGTTACGACACTATTTATTGAATTAATAAAGTTGCTGTATGCTTCTGATCGACTGTTATGATGGAGCTGGCTCATATTCTATAGCTCCCTTTCCATATGAGCTACCAATAATTAAGTTTAGTATAGACTAGTCAATTATCCTAATTTGTCTAGCACCAATCTGATCTACCATATAAAAATCATTGGCCAATTGAATAATATCACCAATTGATATTTTATAATGACTTCTCCTTATTCTCAGTGGTATTCCAAACGGTTTTTCTTCTTGCCTAAACTTTATCCATATTCTGCCTACATTAAGTATATTTTTAAACTCGCATTCCCATACTAAATCATAAATAGTATCTAAGGCTTGTCTACTAAGATTGTCATGACTTAGGATAATTTCTGGATCGGGCTCTTTACAGAAAAAAACTCTAACTTTCATATTCTTACAACATTTAGCTATTGTATTTCACATAGAATAATTACCAAATTACTGCGCATTTAAATCAGTCCAAATGAAAATTCCTGCTGATTAATCCGTATCTTCGATATTGAATCAAGCGAATCATAAGCAATGTCATCATATTAGTATATTATGTAAAAACATCCTTGAAAAGGATTCAGAAAAAGCTGAAATATTCAGTAAGATAGAGCCTTATCTAACATTCCTTAATATCCGTCAATTACAAAGACAGGGCGCAGACATACAAACCAAGATAGAAGAATTGGAAGAATTGAATCAATCACTAAGACAGCGTGAAAAGGTAAAGGATGATGCTATAGTACAACTACCAGATCAACTTGTGTCTTTATCTGCTAGGTTGCAGAAAATTATATTGGATCATCACTTTGTAGTAGCCTAAACTATTAGCTAATCATCTACAATCAATGGCTTTGATTTGATTGAAGATTAATAAAATATTACCCTTCTAAAGGTAATGCCCTGTTCTATCGTTATTCTATGTTTATTAAATCTCTGTTTTATCTAAACTCAGACTATGGCTAGATGAAATGACAATAAGGAAAAAGAAACGTATGTTTATTAATTATGTATAATAACATTTCCATGTTGGTTGCAAATAATAAAGGGCTTTCACAGAAATCATTGGTTTTGAACTGTTTGCTCATATTAGCAATATCGGGGATGACATTATTCAGTGGAATCAGCATTAATTTGAATAACAATCAAGCACAAGCACAAGAGGATCAGCAACAACAAGTAGGGCATACAAAGGCCAACAAACTGTGGGAAACACCTGCCAACTTAAAGACCCAGAATCAGTAGCTTATGCATCTAAACCAAATGTCTTGATCTTTTCAAATGTAAATGGAAAGCCAGATCAAAAGGATCAGAATGGATTCATTTCTAAAGTATCACCTTCTAATGGAAGCATAATTGAATTAAATTGGGTAAAAGGGCTAAATGCACCAAAGGGTATAGCTATTTCTAATGATGGCAATAAATTGTATGTTTCAGATATCACTGACCTAGTAGAGATAGATATTGCTAGTGGAAAAATAATCAAGCGATTCAATGGACCAGGAAGCTCTTTCCTTAATGATGTCGTAGCAGATAATCTAGGAAATATCTATGTATCTGATACAGGTACAAATACTATCTACAAGCTAGATACTAATTTTGGCAACAGTACATTTTGACAACAGTACATTATCTTCCTTACAAGTTTGGCTGCAAAGCCGCCAATTAAATGGTCCTAATGGTTTGCATATAGACAATAACAAAAATAAATTAATCGTTGTTTCTTTAGGACCTTTAAGTAAACCTGGGGGAGGCATGGAGGTTATCTATATAAAAAATAAGAAAATAAGCAGTTGAGGAAAAGCAGGAACCACATCTCCCTTTGGTAGTCTTGACGGAATAGTATCAGATGCTGCCATAACACATTATTATGTTACTGACAATCCTGCAGGAAAGGTATATACAGTTAATGCTGATGGGAAAGGATATGTTACTTTGATAGGTTTGCATACACAAGGGCTGCTGACCTAGGATCTAGACCAGGCCAAAGTACAATTATAATACCTCTTATGCAAGACAACAAACTTGTAGCTTACCAGTTAGTACAATAAATATTTGAGTGGTCGAAATGTATCGTGCATTAGATGACAATATTCTTAGCATTCAAATTATTTATTGTGATCCTTTCCAAACATTTTCAGAAAAGCTGCCATATGTTCCTTCATACCTAAATTTGAGGCGATTGTTATTTACTAATAGTCTTTTTGTTGATGCTTGATCCATTCTAGTCGCTTCAATACCCTCAGGTAATTCTATTACTGCTCTATGGATCTTTCTTGTTACTGGATTTCTTATGGGTTCAAGCCATGCATCTACAATTTTATTACTTTTATTGCCAATGGTCATGTGACTCCTGATACCCTTCATTTCAAATCTAATATCTGCTCTTTTCACCTCGTCATGTTCTTCTATAATACTAGCATAAAGTACAAAAGGACCACCATTACCTGCTTTTCCAATTATAATTCTTGATAGTACATCAAATTGTGCATCGTCAGCACGGTAATCTACATAATATGATGCTCTTCCATGTCCTTCATGTATTGGTCCAGGCCAAGAACCAATGAATGCCATATTAAGTCCATCTAGTCTAATAGAATTGTTATGGTGGCGATAACTACCATCTATTATATGAATTCCACTTAGCCCATCACAGTTCCCGTAGGTCGGTTTTGCATTAAACTGACATGGACATCCCCAGTCGCAATTACAAGCATCCAAGTAGTATACATGCATCTTCCATCCTGATTTTGTATTTATTTGTGGTCGCTTCATAATATTTTATCTTTGGTATAATCGTTATTGTACATATCTATCCTTAATGCCTTGCTGTCTTAAATGAATGGATTAGATTTAATGACAGATTGTGTCCCCAACTGGCCTAAAGATGTCATCGGTTTACATGATATGCCCTATAGGCGCAACACATTATTTGGCGCTCGCCACTCGTGATCGAAATGCAAAATAAATTGAAACTTTAAGATTTAACAGAATTAAATAGAATGGCTCATCCACTAACTGCTACTATATATAGATATCATTTTATGAGCACCTTATAGCACCTTAAATATTGCACGTACCAACTAACGTAGGCCAATTAGCCAAAAGTCTTTATTTTTAATGCCCAAAAAACAGATTCTAGTAGGCCAAGGCAATGTTGGCATCCTTTCTTATCAGCATTTTCTGGACTAGATCTAGAAGTTTAAGCAAGTCATTCATCACCTCATTTCTGGTATTAACTGCAATGGTGGTATGATTTTCTCGTTTTCTATATCAGTCGTTATATTCACTCTTGAAAGGGACAAATAGATGGTATGCTGCATATGATCCTTGCTTAAACTCTACATTTAAGCTAGAGGCCGCAAGGTTTTGCGCCTACTTCTAATTGATACGTAAAGCTCTTTTAACGAGTTCTCCACATTGATAAAGTCATATAAAATGTTCTTTTGTTCTACTAAATTATTTTATAAGAACAAAAATTTATCCACAGCTAAGTATAGTCCTATCTGTGTAAAAGAACGCATATTTTGAGTGCGTGCTCACTGCTAATCTGGTAAATAGAGTTAATAATTGTCATAGTTATGATTAATACTCAAATTTATGCGCATCAAAAAAAGTGGAAATTTTTATTACTTTATTATCCTTATATTTTTGAAATCGCTTTCTTCAAATCGTCCAAATTCATTGTAGGATGTATTTCCACGTTGGCATCGAATCCCTGAAATAAAGGTTCTACAATAGCCGGGATCATATCTGGACCTGGCAAATCCAAAACAAAAACGAAAGTTCTGTTTCCATTTACTTCAGTAAAGTATGCAGCCTCACAGTTGTACTTCTTGGTATAGTCTTCGATAGTCTTCAAGAAATTAGGAT
>JBQCDO010000057.1:0-2692 GCA_051961195.1 Nitrososphaeraceae archaeon
CGCATATATCGAAATCAACAGTAACCTCGTTACCCCAAATTCCTAACTGTCCAGGTGCATCAACAGGCCCCCATACTTTGATTCCTTGATATGTCCCTACTACCTGTCTTGAAGATTTGAAACCAGGGTCGATTGGGCCATCCATCTTTGAATAACTGGTGCCAGATCCAGTAAGTGAAATCGTCGTGTCTCCTCCGGCCGCTGCAATTGCCTGAGGAGCACTAGCAGGAACAGAAGCTGCTGCAGGCGGAATCTGTTGAGCTGGCTGTTGCTGCGTAATCCCAGGTTTTGGGGCAGAAGATCCTAATGCCTGTGTTGCTGTAGTCCTTAGTTTTGGATTCTTAGCCAACGGAGTTAGTTCTTCAAGTTTCTTCAATGCAGATTCCATTGAAAGCTTCTCTGATTTCTGATAATGGGCTATTAATTTATCTCCAATCTTAGTATTTCTTATAATTGTATCAATAATCATCTTTGCGTAGTCATCAGCTTTCTGACGATAATTCTGGACCCAATAGTGGTCACCGAAATATTCAAGTGGTCTAATCTGGTAAATAATGTCAATTACGTCTCCGGTGACTATTTCAACCGTAACGTCTAAGCTAATAGACAGATGTTGACGCAAGAGTGGATCATTTCCTTCCTCAGTCCATTTGTAATTCACATAAATTCGGTCTGCGTACCTATCAATTTTAAATCCAGAATTTTTCAAATCATTCGCAATGCCGGCAATATCCGAATTTTCATTTAATTCAATAGGTATTCTGAAGACTCCTAGCCTCGATCCATGTAATGGATAGATCCCTCTTTTCGCAACCTCTGACAGCATCACCCATACTCGGTCTTTTAATAAGGCAGACATTGCTAATTATGATCGTGGAGATAAAGGCTAAAAGTATTTCGATTGTTAATCATCAGGGCATGTCATTTCTCTTATCTCTCGATACTTGGTGTCGAGTCCCTCTGCAAGTGTGATTACATCTCCTATCAGATATTTAGCTTTGGTAAAGTACCATCTTATAGCAACCCTATGCCCGATACCATCGATATCGTATATCATCCCTTTGTCTGCCTCAGTATTAAATTTGTCATCATAGCTCTTCTCAAGGACTTCCAGTCCCTTCTTAGTTCTATCTTCAAGTACGAAGGACTGACCCTCGTCGAAAATGGAATAAAACTGGCCTGTTTTTATAGGAGTGTTTTGATTAGTCATTACCAATCCAGTTATTATTTTTCTATGGGATTTCCGATCATATTACCCCATTCCGTCCAAGACCCATCATAATTTCGTACTGAAGGATAACCTAAGAGATATTTTAATACAAACCAACTATGCGATGACCTTTCTCCTATCCTGCAATAGCAAATTACATGCTTATCTGGCGTGACGCCCTTGCCTTCATACAATGTCTTTAGCTCACTAACATTCTTGAAAGTTCCATCTGTGTCATTTACGGCTTGAGCCCATGGTATATTTTGAGCGCCTGGAATATGTCCGCCTCTTTGGGCATGTTCTGAAGGGTATTCTGGAGGTGCGGTAATTTCGCCAGAAAATTCTTTGGGGGACCGAACATCAACAAGAACAGATTCAGCTTTCTTCATAACTCTGCTTACGTCCTGAAGATAGGCACGAATACCTTCGTCAATTGGTTTTGCAAGATAGCTGGAAGACTCGCTCTCTGGCTGGTCCGTAGAATATGTTCGCTTTTCCAATTCCCACTTCTTTCTACCTCCGTTCATTATTTTTATGTTCGAATGCCCATAATACTTAAATACCCAGAAAGCAAATGCAGCAAACCAGTTATTAAAGTCACCATATAATACAAGAGTCGAATCTGAATTTGCCCCGACTCTGGACATTAGTTTCTCGAACTCCTTCTTGCTTATTATATCTCGCCTTATTCCATCATTTATATCCTTCTTCCACCAAACTAGATGGGCTCCTGGTATGTGTCCCTTTCGATATGCGTTTTCAGGATCGTAGTCGACCTCAAGGATAATTGTATCCGGTCTGTTATCCAATTTAGTTGCGACCCAGTCAGTTTCGCAAAGAACCTCGGGATGAGAATAATTACTTGAACCTTGTGACATAAATTTGATAACGTACGTACCGGTTAAAATAGTTATCAAACTGAATATTGTTTGAATTTGAGAATAAGCAAGACTTTAACTATTGCATTGGTGCCGCCACAAGCGTCGCATTTTTTCAGTCTATAATTGATTGCATATGCAGCACAGCCGTGCGCTCGTTAAATTATAGGATATGACCATCATCGGGACTATTAGTAAGAAATTTAGTCTCAGTTATCAAGTGTGCTGATTTTTAGGTCATCGATCACTAATCACTGGCAATTCACTAGAAAAGAAAGATTAAATTAACAATTATTCTGGCTTATTCTATATAGGGCCGGTAGTTTAGTCTGGTAGAATACCTGCCTTGCATGCATGTAATTATATGCAGAGGATACGTAGGTGGTCGTGGGTTCAAATCCCACCCGGTCCATCAAAGAATTCAGTTTTAGGCTTTTGGAAAGAAGGTCTTCAACATAGACGTCCAAGATGTGTCACAACACCGAATACCCAATTTGATACTTCTACTCCAGTCTAATTATTGAATTGTATTAATCATCACGACTCGTTGCGTACCGATTGGGATTATACGCTACTAAATTGTTGTCTAAATCAAGGATAGTAT
>JBQCDO010000058.1:0-3700 GCA_051961195.1 Nitrososphaeraceae archaeon
ATGATTGAGAGGATGGATCTTACTTCCTGTTAGCAGTAACATTAGAATAGTAATACGAAAAAAGATCGATTTTACTAATACTATAGCAGCAATGCTGGCTAGTATAACTATATTGGTTTTCCTCTTCGAAAGATATGTCTCATCCATTGCACCCAACTGCCCATTCATTATCATCAAGTATATTTCTTTTATGCATTGTATATGCATGGGAACATATCCACAATATATAAAATGAGTGTGCATCCTCCCGTGATATGTTTATTTCACTATTTATCACTCTTCGTATCGATGGGTCTTCTGTTGCACGCTCTACCATCTTGAGAAACTTTTCGCCCAAATCGTTAAGACCTCTAGTTTGTGTATCGGTTGACAGACTCTGTATTTGCTTCTTTGAGAAAAAAAAGCGACAAAACAATAGTTTCAACTATTCCAATTATTTGTGCTATACTCAGCATGTCAGAAAATCCTATTATAATACCTTCAACCATTAAGCAGGATCGTAAAATATCAATAATAAGCATTAATGACGTAGCGAATTACTATACATATATCATAATCATTAGAACCCCCTTTTCAGAAAATGTGATTAATTGTTGCTGATGCTATTTCTCAGCTTTCAATCTTGCTCTTCTTCATCATTAATTAGACTCGTTTATTTCTTGATATTATTTGCACTATTGAAAGAAGAGCAATAGCAAGAGAAGCAGATACAAAGCTAAAATATCAGATAAATTATAGGGTGATATGGCTGCAACAGCAACAACCGCTTCATCCACAGCAGCTACTACCACAAATACTAACACTATTCCCAAATGGAAGGCTTCTGGAGACTGGTTTGACGTTTGTAAGTGTAATATACCATGTCCTTGCGAATTTGCTCAAGCTCCAACATATGAGGAGTGCGACGGTATTTTGGCATATCATATCAAGAAAGGTAACTATGGTGATATTCCACTTGACGATCTGAACGTATTGGCCTTAGGAAGTTTCAAAGGTAATATTTGGACTGGTGATGGATTGACCAGAGTAAACATGGCTATCTTTTTTGATGAGAAAGCTAATGAAAAGCAGAGAGAAGCACTCAATATGATTTTTAGTGGTAGAGCTGGTGGTTTTATGGCTGAATTTGCAAAACTCATAGGTGAAATTCGTGGAATAGAATATGCCTCTATCAAATTTGAACTTGCAGATGATCTGTCTTATTGGAGTGCAGAGATACCAGGTAAAATTCTAGCAAGAGCTGAAGCATTAACTGGACCTACTACACCCCCAGGCAAACGAGTTCAAACTATTAATCCACCTGGAAGCGAGGTAGGACCAGGAGGTGGAGTTGCAACTTGGGGAAGATCCCTTGCTGATGAGGCTGATGCAATGGGCTTCAAATGGGCAAGAAAAGGAAGATCAAGTAAGCACATTCCTTTTGATTGGAGTGGTCCATAACCCCTTTGGCTTTTTGAACTATATAATAGCAACAGTTTAGAAAACCATATTTTTTGTTATTTCAGCCTCATTCATCGATTGCGTAAATAAAGTGGTAACATTACTTTATTCTTTCTTTCTTATCTTTATAGTTTGCACAGATTTATTTGAGGGTGCTTTTCCCACTCTATATCCTTTTTAATTACTTTGAGCCAATCGATTCCATCCCATCGTAAGTCCAGCAAAAGGCAGTCAAGAGTTAATTGGATAAGATACCAATATTTTATCTTTTTACATCAATCTTTCTTTCCATTGCGTATCTTTCAGTTTCTCTTAGGCTCCAAGTGAAGCTCATCTATTCCAGAGTCAAACGGTGTAGATTTTATCATAGTGAATTTTTGGACCTCTTTCAAATCTTTGAATATTGCCATGCCGCTTCCAATAGCAACAGGATTTATTAACAAATGAAATTCGTCGATCAATCCTGCTTCAATCAAGGAAGAATCAAATGTGGCCCCACCATACACGATGATGTCCTTACCACTTTCACTCTTGAGCTTCATGATTTCGTCCGTAAGGTCACCTGTAGCAAGAACCGTATTTGCCCACTTTGATATTTTTAGAGTTTTTGTAAAAACAACTTTTGGAGTTTCTATCATCATTTTGGCAAATGAATAGAAAGGATCGCTAGGTCTTGCCATTACTTCAGACCAATACGAAACAAAGCCATCTGTCATTTTTCGTCCTAAAATAATTGTGTCGACTGATTCAGTTATTTCAAATACATAATTTTTTAATTTATCATCCCAGTTCCAAACCATCCAGTCCATCTCACCATTAGGCCCTGCGATGTAGCCATCTATGGATATTTGCACTTGCAGCTTTAACTTTCTCAAACTCTTCTTTCAATATGATTACAAATTCTATAAACTTTCAGGTATTTCTCGTGAACAAGTTTGGATTCAGCACAGCCCACCAGGAAGTATTAACTCATGTTTATTTGCAGACCACGGCGGACAGCCTCCAATACACTAACGCCTTTGGAAAGAAAGTATAGAATCATTCGTGCGTCTTTTGTTCCACGTTCCCATATCGCTGGCGATCCACTAACAACTTCAGTATTCTGCGTATTAGTTATATCATAACATTCAAATAAGTACCGTATTACGTATTGATCTGGGATCTCTCATCCTGTTTCAAACTCTTTTGCTGGTAAATCTAGCTTGCTAACGTTGCCTGTGAATGACAAGACCTTACGTTCCTTATCAGACGCAAACTTGACATACTTTGTTTTTTTATTGGATGCCGTATTTTGATTCGAGGACTGTTGCTTTCGATCTATTTTTTCAAGTAGCGATTGAAAGTGCAATTTGGTCTGTTCATCGAATACTTCTTTTTATATTACTTTATTACTTGTATCATACTGTACTATTTTCATTTGAGCTAGCCATCTTACTGTATGCATTTGCTAGCTATATATGTTGCGAAATTGAAAAATAACTATTATAAATGCTCATTACCATAAATAGGACTATACTCAATATGTTGATACTGTAAAGATAGCCATAAGTGATTTCATATTTATATTCATGTAACTACGTTAACTGCTTTAAGACATAACGAATAGCATCGCTATCTCAATAGTAATGCCTGCACTTTATGCCTGAGTTATTTGCTGAGTTGGCTACTCATCATTTTTAGAATAATGTGATTCCGTATATATCCTGTGAATGATGATTATTTGCGGTGGGTGTTTTTCTATGTTTGGCCGGCGAAGCACATCGATGAAAAAGATCTTTGATTAAGTTTAAGATGATAGTTTCTGCCTTGTAAGTGTCCCTGGTGTCCCTAGTGTCCCTAGCTAATACTCATTATCTATCCCTGAAATGACTAACATAATATGTAATAATATAGTGGTAGTATATAGAGTAGAGATATGCAGAGATAGAGTAGATACTTGCTGCGTACTAGGGACACTAGGGACACTTGTTTAAAACAGAACTGACATTTCGCTGTATTCACAAGGCAAAAGAATTAGGAGTAACCTGACCCAATTTGGCGGGCATCAAATAACGTGGTCTATAGGTAAAACTTCGGTCTGAGTTTTCTAACTCGAAATGAGGCGATTAGCTAATAACCGATATCACCATGATGCAAATTCCAGTAATTAAACAATTCATTTTTATCATAAGCTAAAGGCATCAGTTTGTGATAAAGCATCACGTAGTATTAATATTGCATGAGCCAGTATTGTGTAGTCTTGAAAATCTATTATAAATAA
>JBQCDO010000059.1:0-4641 GCA_051961195.1 Nitrososphaeraceae archaeon
AGGTTCAAGAGGTTCCCCTTCAGGTGTCCTCTTATTATTACCTGATCTCTTGAACGGATTTTTCAATGAATACCTCTACTCATTTGATCATATTAATCAAATGTAAGATATAGTATATCCTTATACTTATAAGCACCTTTTAAATTTGTAGTAATAGAAAAAATATTATCAAGGATATTGTTTTAGATGTTATCTAATTTACTACCTATCTGTAATGTGATAAAGTCGTTACACGCTCCTCAGGCCTTCTTTCCCTTTGTATCTTTATCTTTTTAACTGCGTCTTCAAAATGTCGCATTAAAATAAGAACATCTGAAGCATGTTTGGCTGCTTCTTCTGGCCTAGTATATTTCTGAAGATACTCATGTAGTACTACGGTATTAGCGGTATTAGCTACTGCACCTGTATCGGCTCCACTAAATCCTTCTGTCATTTCAGATAAAACGAGAACTATCCAGATTGAATCATAAGCTAGAAATGAAGGTGCTCCTAATTTATAACTTATTTAAACGATATTAGACACTATGAACCATTAAAAATGAACAAGCCTTCTGATGAACATACTCATCATCCTGTCTGTGAGGCATGCGGAAAGGAATTTGATAATGTTCACGAACTAACAGTTCATGTAGATAAAGTGCATCAACACAAATATTAGTAAAACACCAAAGCTTGCTATCTGTTCTTGAGAGTTCTTCTAAGACCATTTCATGTAACTAATACCGCAAATAAATCAATTTTTAGTTCCTAAACAATAAACCCAATCGATATTTACCATTTAATATTTGTTTAGATTAAATTTGTCACTAGCTGAAGCGGCTAAAATATAACAATAACTAACAACACTTAAGTTAAATAGAATGGATGCAGATCTATGTCAAAGAGCAACGAGTCGAATGCGGCTGATGCAGAAGCAGCTTCTAACAAGGAAGGGATAATCAAAGGATTAAACGAGGATCTGGCAAGAGAATATAAAGCGATTATACAGTATGTGGTTTTCAGTTCTACATTGAAGGGGGCAGAATATGGGGACATAGCAGAACAGTTGAAAGAACATGCTTCACAGGAACTTGCACATGCTCTGGAGGTGGCTAGACAGATCGACTACCTTGGTGGAGATCCAACAGTAAAAAGTAAAGAGGTTGAATATTCCGATGATTCAAAGACAATGCTTGAGATTGATCTAAGAGCCGAACAAGAAACTATCAAGAATTATAGGAATAGGATACGTCAGGCTGAAAGCTCAGGTGAATTTGCACTCTCTGAAGCGTTAAGGGATATTATCAGACAAGAGCAGGATCACGAAATAGATCTAAGGGATGCTCTTGGGTTGCGATGATAATAATAAATGAATTCTAATTAATGAACATCGGCTACGAAAATAAATTTAAAGCTGGTTCCCAACAGTCAGAATAGTGACTACAAACTAGTCCCGTATGGTATACATCAAAAGACGAAGACAGGATGAAGTGAGCAGGACCAGTTCTCAGGTGTGAGTGAGTACTTGAACACATGGTAGGTGTACGAACCAGCGCCAACAAACAGGATTCTTCAATGTGATTTGAATGATATTGAGAATAGGAACTCTTATAACGATCTCATGTAAAATGACCAAACCAACGATTTATGCCTACCTAGATCTTCATATTTCTCAGTAATTTCTGATGTGAAATTTTTCAATTGAATTAAAGGGCCGATATCTTATATGACAAAGTTCTGAATCGATCCAGCAAGAGATAAAAGAGAGAAAGAAGAGAAAGAAGAGAAAGAAGAGAAAGATATTAAGGACTAGAGAATTTACAACTAACGCAGTCCTGGTTCTGTGACATCTAATTTAATATAAAAATCATCGATAGGGGTATTCAGTAGAATAGAGGTAAGTTGACTGCGTCATACCATCATAATACTGTGTGCACTATATTGTATTGTGGCGTTAGTTCTACCCATAATAAGGGTAGATAACAGAATTATGGTGCCATGTGGATGCATATGATTTAATTAAATCTGTTGTCATTGCTAAAGTTAATAAACAAAGTCCTTTAATTTATGTTATTTAATAATTCTGTAACATACTCCTTTATCATCTATTTTAACTTGAAATTTTGTGACATCATTTGAAGTGCTCTTTGAGTCTAATATTTCTGGGTAATTCGACAGTAAGATCACCACCTTTTTGATTTGAATCAAGAGCTAAGGCTAATGTAGTTCTATCCTTGTCTACCACACTCCGCATCATCTTGTCACTGTAATATTGTATTTGATATGAAATAAGTTATCGTTAATTGCAACGCTATATAGATTGGTAAATTCTGTTCTATTATAATTGGGGTAATGACTAGTGCTCTTGGCGGGTACAAATATGAATAGGCGGATCACTAACGAATTAGTATCTATTTGGTTAATGAAGGAGAAGATGATGATTCTATCTCCTCATGTGACAAAGTTGATTCAACCTCTGTCCATAATTTTGCAAACATAGCAGGAAAGTTAGTCCTTAGCCAGATAGACATCTTTTCCTCTTCTTCCAGGCTCTGTTTTAATGAAGGTATTGTATCACTAAAGTTCATCTTTGTTGCCATTTGTATAAGTAGATTATAACCTATTACTTCGGCATTTTCAACTATCATATCCTCTGCTATTTGTATTACTTCTTGTTCTGCACTGGTCGCTGACTGATGTATAGTGTTTACTATGAATTCCGGCGGCTTTGATATAGGTAATTCTCCTTTTTCTTGTACTGGCGTCCCATCCATATTTCTAATTAATTGCATTAGTCTATTCTGCTGCTCTTTTGTTTCTTGTAGATGGAGCTGCAGATGTTCTTTAATCTTCTCAAGTGTGGTTTGATGTTCTCTACGTTGTAGTCTTTCATATGCCGCATTTTCCATAGATAATGAGGAATTCAAATATAGAAGGAATCTGTCTTGATTGTATTCTCGTGACATTAATATCTTGATTTACTTATGCAATATTTGTTTTAAAGATTGCAGGAATGTGAAGTGTTGCTACATGTGCGAAAGTACTATTTCATTTAATTTATGAAACGATTCAAACTTATAACACCTCAAAGATCTGACAGTGAAAACCTTTTGTAAAATCAGGATCTTTCGCTATTATTGCATCAGACTCATCGTCCTTCTACCTTTCAAACATGAAAATATATAATATCCTCTGGCCATGCAGATTCAACCATACAGCAGATTCGCTCTTGATGTATTAATCCTAATACTTCAACTTTATGCATAATACTTCTATTAAAAGCCGTAACAAGCATGCTTAGCAAAGTAGATATCTCCTGCTAATAATTATTAGATTTTATAGATTTCCTACATTTGCAAGGACAGTTTTGTCTAATATCTCTTCCAATTTTATCCACGTATAAAATAACCTCCGGTCACAGGAGAACAAATATTCTCATCCATGAATCTCCTTTTCTAATGCTTCTTTAAGCAAGTGCATATGATCTTTTCTATCCTTTTTAATTTTTCTCCAAATTTCAACTAACTCTGATTTATTGGCTTTCTGTGCATCCTGAATATAAGTTTCAATGGTATCATACAAAAAATCCGCATCCTTACCCATTACTTTTAGTATATCATATGCTGTATCTGTTAATTCAGTTGATGATGATGACGATGACATATTAAGATCTTTGGAAAATAAAATATTTAATTATATTTATGTTTGATTATCTTTCAGATCAAAATATATTAGTTCTGCTAAAAAACAATGAATTCTCAAATACGATATTACGCATAATTAGCATGAAGAATAGAAAACTTGAATTTGAAATGAAGTCAAAATCATACAAATGTAAAATCTGTGTCATGCTATTTTTAAACTCTATAGAGCTTACTGTACATGAAATTAACGTCCATGTTGACAAATTGTGTCAGTGTCAGTCGTGTTATAAAATTCTCCGTAATACTGATGAGTTTAATGAGCATATAAAGAGAGTCCACAGCAGATCAGATCCATCTTTACATTCCTCAGTTGAATCTAGCTCTAGCTAGTAATAACTATATTAAAAAAATACAATATGCAAGAAGAAGAAAAATTGGAGTAGACTTTACTAACACAGACAAGCAAATTGGAAGGAGTTCGTAAAAGAATAGGTTATCCACATAGAAAATCACAACAATTGATGGATAACATTAGAGATAAATTATTTATGTCTCCTGCATAACATTCTGTCTATAGTGATTTATATTGTCTTATGGCCATATCAACAATCAAAAATTCCCAGGATGGTGTAAGAGAATAAGCATTTTCTACATGTCATATAAGTCTTTACATCCTCACGATATACCACAAACAAACTTACTAGTATAATTCTACTATTACAGTCGCATCTATAATTACATTCTCATGTCAGGCGATCGTTTCAATCAAAATGTCTTATTCTATTTCTGTTTATGAATTATAAGACTAAAAAAGGATGATGCACATAATATTCTAGATAATCATGGTCTCTGATAACGATAACAATATTCGCAAACGAGGAAATCCCGAACAAATACCACAGGAAGACGTTTCTGGGGATGTCGAAAAGATGATAAGCGAACAGGGGGGAATAGAAGGTCAAAGAAAGCAAGTAAATGTAGAAAGTTATTCAAAAGCTGCCTCTATGGGACAGATACT
>JBQCDO010000060.1:0-2201 GCA_051961195.1 Nitrososphaeraceae archaeon
GGGAACCACATGAAGACGAAGGGCTGTTCCCGTCATTATTATTATCATTACACATTTTAGCATTTGCATAATACGAACTTCCTAGCAGGTAATAAGTCGTAGAGAAAAATAATAGTAATATTGAGAAGCTAAATAGTATATAACATTGAATATTACCTGTAGGAGGATTGTTATTGATTCGTAACGTAGTAATTCAGTAGTAATCGTTATTTAATACTATATTTAAATTAAGGAAATTTATGCTGTAGATTTCTATCTATAATTTTTACCTAAGTTTATCCTGATATAATCGATCGAGATTGCGCCTTCTTGTTACATTAAGCTTTTCAATCTGGGACGTGCTAGATGGTTAAAGCAAGCATAAGCACAATGGGACTACGGTATCAGTTCCAACATTCTAGAATTGTCAACTCCGCCTATTTTGTAGTTTTAATAGCTTGGAAAGTTAATTTTGCTTACAAACGTAGTTCTGTACTCTACTTTATTATATTAATTTTCGGTTTTGAGAGATCTAATCAAATTGAGTATGCGTTTGTCATAATCTGGATAGTCCGTTGGTTGCACTCCGGGAGGACGCGAACAATATTCAATTTGGAACAATTCGATATATACTACCATCATAGGTGAGAATGTATAAGTAGCCGTCCCCTGCTCCCACCTTAATATCCGTAATAACACCGAATCCTTGTCCGAATATTACCGGCTGGAGTTCATCTCTAGTATCCGCAACTTTATCAGATAGACCGCCACTTAATGCCAGGCTGGTTCTATCGGAATTCAACTTAAAGTTATACAAATTACCTGTGTTAACATCTCCGCTAAAGATTGTATTTTCATATTGTTTTCCTAATCTATCAGAATTTAAGAACTTCAAAGCTGTGGGTCCAATAGTTTGTCTCCATACAAATTGGGGGTCGTGATACTTGCCCTTTCCATTATATGATACTAATTGCTCATTAGGTTCAAAACCTGCTGGTGAAAAGCCCATAACTTTGATCCATCCACTGTTAAATCCTGGCTGAACAATATTTATCTCATCATTGGCATCAGCACCGTTTTCCGTATCCCACAGATTCCCTGTTAGAGGATCAAAATCAATTCCAAAGCTATTGCGTATTCCATATGCATAATATACTTTCGTTGGATCCTCGTCTCCCAAGAGAATTGGAAATACAGGCTGTCCATCTTCAGTTACTCTTAGTATCCCACTCGTTCCATCAAGTCTAGATCTGTCCTTATTATTCTGTGCTTGACCATCATGACCTCCGACATCCCCAATTACCGTATATATATTGTGATCAGGACCTATCACTATTTTACCCCCATCATGATTGCTTTCCCCCTGGGGGTCGGGAGAATTCGCCGGAAGATTTAACAATAATAAAGGATCCACAAGTTTGGTACTATCTGACGATAACTTATATCTATAAACATGATTAGCAGGCCTTTCGCCACCTGGTCCTTTTTCAGTATAGTAAAGGAAGACATAGGTGGGACTTCCAGCATCGTTTCCTCTCTTATCTATCGCTATCCCAAGTAGCCCCCACTCGACTTCTGCATTAGCGATATTGGGAATTTGTAATAGTGGTTGGGGCAGTAACTTTCCATTTACGATCCTATCAACAGTACCTTTATTCTTTTCTAGAACTAAGATGTCATTAGGTCCCAGAAAGGCCATACTCGTTGGGATCCTTAGTTCCCCGGAAACAACGCGTTCAACCCTCAGAGATGGGTCGTTTACCGTAGGTCCATTTGCAGCAGGCGTAGATTTCACGTATGCGGCGTTGGCAAGATAGGTACTGCCAGGTACATAGTTCAGAATCATAATGGCAGCAAAAAACATGCAAGTAAATAGAGATAACACAAATTGACACTTATGAATAGACAAGATTGATTTTCCCTTCTTCTCCTCACTTAGCTCATCCAGATTGAACATATTTTTAGGTTTCTCATAAATTTAACTATAGAATTTGAGTTATGAACTATAGCTTAATCTAGTGTTCTTACATATGCGGATTTGCATAAAAGTATTGATAAATGTAATAAAATGATATCATAACGCACCCGTTGGTTTTCGTAGAGATTAACTATTAACCAGAGGTCAGTCTCAAGTAGCTACTCAGTTGATACCAGGAGAGATTCTTGCACCTAGGGGACCGCTCTGGGTACATCTAGGATAACTGAATATGCACTCCCAATCA
>JBQCDO010000061.1:0-3846 GCA_051961195.1 Nitrososphaeraceae archaeon
TACAACTATGGGATGGTCAAAGACCTGCAATAAACTACCTGTTGCGCGATTTTATGAGGTGGCTCATTAATAAAAAGTTAATGCAGAGGCTAGTAGGTAGTAGAAAGGAAGCCCACCCACAAATTCAGCTACAATCTCATGAATAGAAAAACTATTACAAACTCCAATAGCCGTTAAGAAGCATATGAAATACTATTATTTGTATATAATCTCATATATAATATACGCTTATATCCTATGGTTTAGTCTTATGGATATATATACTAAAATGGTATCGCATTCATCCAATACAACCAAAACGGCAATGGCAAACCAGAAAATCAATTTACCATAACTATAATCGTTTATCAATCCTCCATATTGTAGGATAAGCCTTTCTCTTTATTAGCATAGTATTCAAAGCACGGTTTGACTGGCAATGAAATATGCAACCTATTATATTTCGACAAGCCTCGTCACCTGGACATAGGCGAGAACTGTCAACATAAATTAGATAATAAAATGACCGACGAGGTTGATTCGTCGGCCGCCAAAAGACAAATCGCACAGAACTAACACTGACTACGCAACAAGGCAATAGTGTTGTTAATACTAATGATTATAAAGAAGAATCTAAAAGTTAAGTCTTTCATACTTGCTTGAGATATATTTTTACTAGAAAACTTATCGCATTCATGATGCTAGATATAGAGTTACGATAGATGGATCAGCCATCGTACTTGTAGATGGACGGACAGCCATATCCAAGCTTTCTCAAAATTTTGTGCACAAAACCTAGGCTTAGAACGTGATTAGAATAATTCATAAATTAATCTTGGTAACGCATGAATTCAAAATTGAAGACAGACGCAGAAAAATTGCAATTCTGTTAGCACAGTCAATGACCGAAACTGAAATTGCGCAAGAACTAAACGTGAACCAATCAACTATTAGTAGAGACATCAAAATGTTGAAGGAACTATCACAACGATTCGTATTCGATTTAGCAAAATCCGACTTGACATATTACTACAAGCAGTGTATTGATGGAATAGAAGAGGTAAGATGAAAGGGCTGGGAGATATTTAAAGGACAGAATTATAGCAATAATTTAACACCAAGAGACAAGCTTTTAGCTCTAAAAGTCATAAAAGAATGTAATGAATCTAAATTTGCATTGTTTAAGGAAGGTCCATCAATTATCCATATAATGTCATTAGAGGAGAGACTACAAAATATTGAATCTAGACAAATCAATCGATGATCTATCTAAAAGGATTGAAATATTTGATTCTTTGAATGGTGACGGTAATTATCCAAATCATTGTAGAGGCAAAGAAATAATTCCATTAAACGATTAGATTCGACTTAGAGGAACACCTTCTGCTCTACAATACTTCCCTGATGATTTCGATAAGTTTCAGACATTTTTAACAGAGGATGAACTAAAAGATAGCAATGACCAGACAAGAAAATGGTATTCTGATTATTTGGATTTAATGGAGCATAAAAGAAATCCAAATTATGGTAAAGCAACGTGTTTTCATTGCTTATTAAGTCCTAGCGGGAACGACCCAATATTCATAGGGATTAATAGATTAGTTGCGAAAGGATTAGAAGTTAAGGACAAGAGCCAAAGAAATATTATACAATATCCTTGCTCCGTAGTAAATAGATTTGAATGCCCCTATGATTATAAGCAAGGAAAAGTATCAGATATAGAGTTTGATGTTGAAGATCTGTTTGAGTTGGCTAACATGACTTTTGCAGTAGAAATTTCTTTGGCCATAGCTAGAAAATACTTCCTCTACTCAAATCAAAGATAAACAAGATCTTTATCAAGCGTTAACAAATCGAGAAATGTTTGATATGGTGTTGGAACAGGGACTTGATTACATATTCTCTGATAAAGAGATATTCGAGGATACACACACTTATCACTTTACCTGCTTTTGGTAATTGGGGTAATACTCATTTCTGAATCCGCTTCGTTTACCGTAAGTCTTAGTAAATCACTGTGAGTCGCTTTAAGTGATTTAAGGGCTTCATTTAATTCCTTTAGGTTCACCTGAAAATCAAACATTATTTCATTGGCTGTGTCTTTCAATATTTCTGTTGATGAACTGGGCTTTATCAATGATTTACTATTTCTGAATTAAGCTTGTCGACATCATTTAGTTTTATTGCGAAAAGACTAGCTCGCAGCTGTGAAAATCGGTTTTCCGACTTCTGACTCAAGCTGAACTATTAGTGAATTAGTAGATTTTATCTTATTTTTTACCGTCGCTATTAGCCAAGACAACTCGTCTCGTTCTAGAATTTTTTTTATTTTTCTAGCGTCAACAAAGTTATTCTCTGGACCTACCATTAAAGCAGCAATTAATTCTCCCCTTTTCTTCTCATCCAACCCGTCTATACTTGGTCTCTTGCTAAGCATATATTCAATAAATAACTTTATCCATTCATTTTCAAAATCATTTTTGTCCTTTACAATATTCATAAGTAGGAGTATATCTGATGACGGCGCACGCCGTTGGAGATAGGAATAGATCTTATCCTTTGGGTTTCCAGAAAAAAGAGCTGCCGCTATGCCATTATCAGTTAGTGTTAACATCCGTTTCCCTCTAGAATATTCCTGTTGGGTCTGGATATATTTCCCCTTTTTAAGTAGTTGTACGCTTTCAAAGACTGTAGATTGGGATAGACCAAGTACTTTGCTAATATGATTTGTATTCTCCGACTCTGATGTACAGTTAATCATATGACGTAGTATCTTTTCCTGCAAATCACCCATATGGTAATATTATATATTAACAAGTATATAAACCAATTAGTGTATCGCCCGATACACGATAGCATTATATATCTAGGTAGAATATTAATAACAACATGACTCGAAACGAAGTATTTGCACATTGTCCAAATTCGTATTGTAATTACTCATGGCGATATATGAGCAAATTTGCTTTCTACACAACGTTCCCTTCATGTAGAAGGAACATAAAGGTCGCAGAAAATCAAATAAATCCACAACTGCAGTCTGTAAAGGTTGGTCGCCCTAGCCAGACTGCAGTTGATTCCAATACATTAGTACAAGGACTAAGTGATGGACATGGATAGTACGTTAAGCCAGCATAAAGATTTTTCTGCTGTACAAATCAAGAAAAAGATACACAGAATATCGGACAAAAGTCTCGTAGTTATTGATGAAAATTTAGTCAGGCAGCTATCGATAGATGAAGATAGTTGGTGTGCTCAAGAGCAAGTTTCGGATGGTATTTTGCTCAAGATCTTTAGATCTGTACAGGGCGAGCAGCTACAAAGCCTATCACTAAGCAAAGGTAGAAAAGATTGAGTATCAATGATGAATATAGCGAATTCAACGATGACAATCAGGACGTACAAATGGTGATCGACTATGTCAGACAGGAATTCAAAAACATATTTGCTAAACACAAAGAATTAGTTATAAAATTAGGTAAAGCACTAGAGAATACTGGTCAAAAAGAAAAGAATAGAATATGTCAAGAAATTAAGGCTATATTGCGTGAAGAAATAGCACTGGGGTTAATCTCAGGACGAGCTATAGAGCGACATTGTCTTGACGAATGGAAGAAAAAGACTAAGCCTAAAAATGGAGAGAACGACAAATTGTCGTTCTCTAACAAGAGCAACAGGCTGCACCACGAGTGCTAGTTGACGCATATGGAAACTCGGAAATTGAATCAGCTGCAATATCAGATGCCGCTCCAAACAACAATGTTATAAATTATGAGGCGGATTCAAAAGTAGAAGATCTGAATACAAATACCTCTCCTGTTGAGAGGGATCTAGAAGGAATATTCGAAGAATCTACCGCATTTATTA
>JBQCDO010000062.1:0-8095 GCA_051961195.1 Nitrososphaeraceae archaeon
TGTCTTGAATTAGTTTTTCGCTTACTATAGCGGGTTATAGTTGATACCCAACAAATCGTAGCCTATCCTGAAAAGATGCAATGGCTGCTACTGATGGTTGTATCCTTCAAATAATAATATACTTATAACAAAAGTATACAGCAACTTGTCAAAATCGCCAATTAATTATCCTCCAGGACCTTCCTCAAGGCTAACCCTAAAGCTATTCTTTAACTTTCTTCGAGATCCTCTTACTGTTTTACATAATCTTTCAAAAGAGTATGGTGATATTTCTCACTTCAAATTTGGAAAGCACCACATATATCTTCTCAACAATCCAGATTATGTAAAAGAGGTATTGGTAAATCAAGACAACAATTTTATAAAAAGCCGAGGTTTGCAATTGGCAAAGCGCATATTAGGAGAAGGATTATTGACCAGCGAAGGTGAGCTTCATCACAGGCAACGCCAATTAATACAACCAATCTTTCATCCAGACGAAATCCCCAGCTACGCAAATATTATGAGAGAGTATACTTTAGATATATCAAGTCAATGGCATGACCAAGCCACAATAGATATTCACAAAGAATTCATGCATTTGGCATTAGCTATAGTTAGCAAGATTTTCTTTAATGTCAGTATTGAAGAATTAGAGTTTAAAGAAATCGATCGATATGTTACTACTATAATAGAACACTTCAATCGTGCAAGGATACCTTTTGCTAGAATTATAGAAAAAGTACCGTTACCAAGCAATATACGATTTTGTCAAGCTAAAAAACACTTGGATGAAATAATTTATCGCATAATTGATAGCCACTTAAACAATGACAGCAATAATAATGCCGATAATAGACAACAAAATGAATCTCACCTTGACAAGGACCTCATAAATATATTATTGCAAGATCAAGCTAATGATTATTTTTCAACCAGCAAAAACAATGAAGGTGTCAATATCGCCCGGAACAACAGACAGCGACTAAGAGATAATGTAATGACCATCTTCCTTGCAGGTCATGAAACTGTAGCAAATGCACTCACATGGACATTTTATCTCCTCTCACAAAATCCTAAAGAAGAAAAAATGCTTCATAATGAAGTTGATTCTGTATTTCATGATGAGGATAATGTAGCTTCTGTTGCTAAAGATATATCTAAATTAGAATATACACAAAGAGTTTTTGCCGAGTCAATGCGGCTCTATCCACCAGCGTGGGCAATAGGACGTCAAGCTATAGAAGATTGCAAGATTGGTGGCTACGTTATACCTGCTGGCTCTTCAATTCTAATGAGCCAATATTTAATGCATCATGACTTCCGATATTTTCCTCAGCCCGAACGATTTGATCCGGAGAGATGGAGTCCACAAGAAAAGGCTAAACGGCCAAGATTTAGCTATTTTCCATTTGGAGGTGGTGTAAGATCTTGTATTGGAGAGACATTTGCATGGACGGAAGGGATATTGGTTATCGCTACTGTTGCTCGACGGTGGAAAATGCAAGTAATGCGCGGAGATCCTCTTGTACTTCAGCCGCTTGTCACCCTACGTCCTAAGCATGGAATGCAAATGAGACTGATAGAGCGGAATAATGTTGCACGTATTTAATTAGAACAGTTTATACCAAAAGATGTAGCCAAGATTGGTCGAACTAATAGAAGTTAGCAAATATAGATATTAAAAGTGTGTTAGTCAATTATCCTAAATTCTGATAGACTATCCGAGATTATTGCTGAATTGCTAAGATAAATTTTGTCAAACTTGGATACATGTGATTTGATATATATCCTATATCGAGAAACACTCACTATGATCCCAAATCCGATGACACTATTACTCAATCCCAATCCCACAAACATCCTTACAAGTTTTTTTCGCTGAATGTGAACAGCATTATTTCTATTGATCAAATGTAAAATGCCATATCTAAGTTGTGATTTTTGAAATGTCTCTCCTTTATATACAAATTCTGCCTCCTTAACACTAATAGAAATAATAGCATACCTTTTATTATTTCCAGATATGTATCGTGAAAACTGACTTAATCTCCTCTGCTTACGATCAATTTTGGATTTTATCATATTGCTAGGAGATTTTCCATACAAGACAAGAGATGACAAAAAATTACTTCTGAATATCTGAAATATAGAGAAATGTCCTAGACATACTATCACATCAGGTTTTAATTCCTGAGCCATACTAATTTTATAATTAATACCATTGTTTAGTATATAACCGTCAGTATTAATAATACAAATATTGGATAAAATCCAGGTCTTTCTTGAAATTTTGTTTACTGCTTCAATGATAGTTTCTTCAAAACCGGTTGGGGTGATACTTCCCACAAATTCAATTAAATCTGGGGTAATATCTCGCAAGTCAGTAATGTGAGTAGTTATGATAGCTCCTCCTATAGCATTTGGCGGTGTCAAATCCCCTTGACCTATATCTGCATCGATTACGCTAGGTCTGAAGCCTTTCTTCAAAACCTCATTTATAAGATAGGTTGCAAACGTTGATTTACCTGTATCAGTATTTCCAATTATCAATACTTTTCTTAAAAGCTTTATGTTAGAGAGGATACTCTGAACAATGTCTTTCCATATTGACGTACCAGCAACGGAACATGAAGTTAGCCAACTTTCTCCACCTATACAAGTAACTTTACAATTAGGACTTTTCTCAAATGGCAAAATTTTGCCAACATTTACTGATACTCTGCTATTGGAAACATCTTTTCCAAGTACCCATCCCTTTCCTTCTACGCAAACAATCGCAGGACCTTTGACAAGAAGCACATGTTTTGAAGACAAAATTGCTTAATATATTCAACACAATAAAGGTCATATCTTATATACGACTTTCCAGTAATTAATGCAATAAGCCTAACAATCCATCTGACGAGTCATTGGATAATGCTCCAAGCTTTGAAGATTTATGCGCAAAATGTTAAGCCTGTTTTCCTTCTCATAACTGCATACTTCTATGCTACGGCTTAGCAAAATGATAAAGCTTATTACTTCCGTTGTGTACTTCGTGAAAACGGAACACCTCTACAAAATCATAGACCACCTCGTGATCGCCAAGGATCTCAAAAGAAATATAATTGATCTCGAGGGACACGACTTGATTGCAGTGGAACTCGGGTCATACCGACAATGACTACACACATTCGACGGAAGTAAAGAGATTGGAAGTAATGGAGATACCGCCTCCCGGTTTCTTCCCTTCGCCCTCCGTGAACGGCGGACCTCTATTATGGTGGGTCATATTCCATCAAACACCAGATGTACCAGAAGCCCTTGTACAAGGAAAAGAGATGATATCTTTGCCATGGTTCTATCACAATCTTGCGTATAATCCAGCTGCGATAGCGCAGGCAGCTATTAACGAATATGTCAGCCATTATTCTGCTCCAGGCCGAATGCGTGCGGGATTTGAGTATTATCGGGCTTTTCCACAGGATGCAATTCAAAATATGAATTATTCAAAGACCAAGCTCACAATGCCGGTACTGGCATTAGGAGGAGGATACATTCCAACATTTGGGGGTAATATTACTATGTCTGCTGCCGAATACGGAATGAAGATATTAGCTCAAAATGTAACAGAGATCATAGTTCCAAATTCAGGACATTATATTGCGGAAGAGCAGCCAGATTTTCTAGTAAAATTACTCAACAATTTCTTTAGTGGTAATCCCGATGAAACTAGTAGATGAGGAATTCCCATGGCATCTAATCAAAAGGTTCTTTTGAGATAGTCAATTTTCTTTTTACTATTTCAATGGATCCATATAGGTTGCACGCATCAACATACTTCGCCACAATCCCCCGAGTTTGTTGGTGCCAGATCTAATCTTTTTTACAACCTATCTTCTAGCAAAAGTCTAAGAACACACATCATCATTGTTTTCAGGGAGAAAGACAGAAAGATTCAAGCGATGATTTATGAGGAGCATCTACATTATAAATCGCAACTATGTCTAATACACGCAGGGGCCTTCCTATAACCACCTCTCGTATTGAGCAAATATTTCCGAAATTAACGCCAGCACAGATCAGTCGCATTGCAGCACGCGGACACATACACTCGACGGTGGGCGGTGAAGTACTCTTTGAGCAGGGACACAGTGCGGCACCGTTCTTTGTGATTATCTCTGGTGAACTTGAGGTTGTGCGACCTTCAGTTCCTGTTGAGACCCTTGTCATAGCCTATGAACCCGGCCAGTTCACTGGCGAGGTTAGCACACTGGCCGGGCGTAGGAGTCTCTTCCGCGTTCGTGCCACTAAGCCAGGTAAGGTAATAGAACTGGATCGGCAACAAATGTTATCTTTGATACAGACTGATGCTGAACTTGGTGAGATACTGATGAGGGCTTTCATTCTGCGTAGGGTGGAATTAATGGCTGCTGGTGTTGGAGATGTTGTTCTAGTAGGGTCAACATATTCTGCAAGTACGCATCGAATCAAAGAGTTTCTGATGCGCAATGGACAGCCATACTCCTATATGGATCTGGAACGCGACCCTGATGTACAGAATCTAGTGGATAGCTTTCAAATTTCTGCCAGTGAAATACCAGTATTGATCTGTCGAGGCCAATTGGTACTGCGCAATCCTAGTAATCAAGAAATTGCAGCCTGCCTTGGTTTTAATGAGTCTATTGAGCAAACCCATGTGCGAGATATCATCATCATCGGCGCTGGTCCCTCAGGGCTGGCGGCTGCGGTGTATGGCGCATCAGAAGGACTAGATGTTATGGTACTCGAAACAGGTTCTCCTGGCGGTCAGGCTGGCTCAAGCTCTAAAATCGAAAATTACTTGGGATTTCCCACCGGAATCTCCGGCCAGGATCTGGCATCTAGAGCTTATCTTCAAGCTCAAAAGTTTGGCGCGGATATACTCATTGCAAAGGCCACACAACTCATCTGCGACCGTAAACCGTACGCTGTCGAAATAGAGAATGGATCCCGGATTCCTACACGCAGTATCATGATTGCAACCGGGGCAGCCTATCGAAGGCCGCCATGCAAAAACTTGTTGCGCTTCGAAGGTGCGGGCGTATATTACGGCGCGACTTTTGTGGAAGCACAGTTATGTGGTGGTGAAGAGGTGATTGTGGTTGGTGGAGGAAACTCAGCCGGTCAGGCAGCCGTGTTTCTGGCTGAGACTGCGAAGCGCGTGCACATGCTCGTCAGGTCAGCAGGTTTAGCCAAGAGCATGTCGCGATACCTAATTCGTCGGATCGAAGAAACTCCTACGATAGTATTACGGCCGTACACTCAGATCGTAGCAGTCGAAGGGGGCGATCATATAGAATTCGTTCGCTGGCAGAACAATCAAACGGGACAGACTGAGGAGCACGATATTAGATACCTATTTGTCATGATGGGTGCCGATCCAAACACCAGTTGGCTTGATGGCTGCATCGCACTCGATAATAATGGTTTCATAAAGACAGGCCTTGATCTATCCCCAGAAAGTCTTAGCGCTGCAGGCTGGTATCCTACACGTCAACCATATTTGCTTGAAACTAGTTTGCCAGGTATTTTCGCAGTAGGTGATGTACGAGGCGGTAGCATCAAGCGTGTTGCGTCCGCAGTGGGCGAAGGATCAATCGCAATCTCATTTGTTCATAAAGTACTCCAGGAATAGTAAACATTCATCTGAATGGCGGCTAATTCTTACTTTAATCGCAAATCATCATGATTACTAATCTAACAAGTACTTGCTGCAAGGTACTACCAGCTTATCCAATTGTTTTAAAGCAATGTAATGGGAATCACCGAAGACCAAGTTATATGAACAAGGAAGGATTCAGTGATCATTTTCAGATTTCGTTAATTATTCAGAGTGTATGATGTTATCGAACATCAGTACCTCTTAGTCCAAGGTTGAAAGAAGATTTTGTAGGAGTTGAGATGATTTCAGGACATGTAGTTTAGTTTGTTGACTTTATCTCCAGACTTAACCGACAAGAACAATAATTATAGAGCCCGCCTCGCAGATAGGGTTACTACTGTGAGTAGCAATTTTGTTCTAATTCATGATACGATTATTTGATCTTTCGAACGACTTTTAGGATATCGAAAGTCTGTTTTTGTAATTGCTTTATTTGTACTTCAATCTGCTTGATTGACTTGAACTGTCTTTCTGTTGTTGTAATGTACTTTTGCAATGGTTTAAGAACTTTCGTTATTTGATCTATGCTACTAGTCTGTTTCATAAGCTGTCTTTTTAAATCTGCTACCTGATTGGTTTCAGCCTTTCTAGCAGTAGGTATTATCGCTCTTTTCTTTTTTCTTTGGTTTTGTTTTTTCTCTCGATAATGTCCACTTTCCTCTTCTTTAATTGGTACTGTCGATGTTTGTTCCTCATCTTTTTCTTCAAGCACTTCAGTTTCAAAATCCTGTCCAATTGGTAACTGTTCTTTAGGCTGTTTGTTTTTCACTAGTAGAGAGTCTTCTTCTTTCCTGTTCGAAAGAGTGTCATTATCATTGTTATGAATAGTCTTACGAGGCATATCTTCAAATTAATATGATCATTTTTGTTGCTCATAAATATTACTTCAGTCTATCCACTAGATAATCGGTAATCTTTGTATATTTTGTTTATAACAAACAGAAAAGAAGCAAATGCTATGCCATCAAAAGGAATATTTGGTATTGGAATATGTATTTTCTTTTTAGGACTAATTCTGTGGGGAGGGTGGAATGTATATCAGGGACTACGAAAATCATTTAATGAAGGAAAAGCAGCTAATAATAATTTGGTTGATCAATGCATGAAACAACTGCCAGCAGGCTCAAGTGTTTGCGACCATGAGTTGAGACCTACATTACAACACTCTTGTAACAATGCTATTAGCAACTTTCTTATGATGAA
This sequence comes from Nitrososphaeraceae archaeon, assembly GCA_051961195.1. Lineage (GTDB taxonomy): Archaea > Thermoproteota > Nitrososphaeria > Nitrososphaerales > Nitrososphaeraceae > JARBAU01. The sequence goes on from JBQCDO010000062.1 coordinate 6,869, forward strand.
AAAGCAGGACATTTGCGATGATGGTAAAGTGAATCATTATTATTATCAACTAAGAGCGGATTATAGTAAAGCTACAAGAAGATAGTGAGAAAAGAAAAGAATTCATGGACTTGATTATATGTTGCATAATAAAGATATATTAAGATACATCTAAAATTCGCAAGCTATATTGGAAGAATAACATGGACAAAATCGTGAATTATTTTATGAATATAAAAGACAAAGTAAATTTGGAAAAATTAAGATTTTATTAGCACAACTGCATTTTCACTTTTAATTTCACCTTTGGCATTCTTTTCAATAGATGTATAGGATATACATCGAAAAAGTAGCGATTGTATTAGTCATGTTTATGATGTATCCTGAAAGTGAGTCATAAAGAAAATGCTATATATTATGCAATGCTATTTGATGTTTCAAATCGTAAGCAGTATACAAAAAAAGAAAAGGTAAGTAGATTCGTTATCTATTGACGTTGATCGCTGCATTGGGATACTCTGTTGCCATTACCTGAGATTTGAGATCCTTGATTAGAACAGTTTGAACTGTCATCGCACGAGTTTGATTGGCTTAGACTTTGATTGGTGCTGGTGCTGCCACCGTTCTCACCGTGATGATGATGCCCGTGATGATGATACCCGTGGTGTCCAGCAAATACTACTGCAGGAATTGTAGCTGCTGTAGCGATAAGCATTGACATTACCGCTGCAATTAGTCTATTAGGCTCAACACTAGGAGTATTAATAGGAGTTGCGGGTGCATATTTGCTAACATCTGGATTACTGGGATCAGGAGGTGAAGCTGCTCATTTTGCTCCTATCTTCCTTCCGAATGATCTTTTGAATGTACGTTGCTTTCCCTTTCATTAAGCTTGGCAGCAGGAGTATATCCTGCTTGGAAGGCATCACGTCTATCTCCACTAGAAGCGCTAAGAAGACAGTGTGGCAAAAACGAGCAGATTTTATCCGTCAATCACAACATCTATAGTCAAATATTTTTATAAAAGGTTCTAATACCATTAGCCAATGGCAACTAGAAGAACCCTCGCTACAATCATATTTACAGCACTGATTGTAGTTTTGGCCTCAGCTATGGCAGTAAGCCTGACCACTCCTTTATCGGCTATGACGATGCAGCAAAGAATTCAAGCAACAATGATGAATAATAACATGTCATCGGGAAATATGACAAGTGACGGCACTAATATGACAAAATGATTATTATTTT
>JBQCDO010000063.1:0-2591 GCA_051961195.1 Nitrososphaeraceae archaeon
CATTCAAAACAACTTTCCTAATTAATTCGCATCCAGATGCTTTTATTTTGTCGTACGGAATGTTTCCAACAGCGGACATAATAAAGACATTTGGCATATCCTCCTGAACATCGTCCTCTATATCCTCCCAGTCGTCTAGTATATCAAGCAAGGCCTGATTATAATGAAGAACTAAACCGACATTTTCATTAAAGCTAGGCAGCTTCGCATCCAATACCTTTGCGTAGACTAATGATGCATCTGAAGATTTAGATAGAATAAAATGTTTTAGTTCTGTATAGGAGAAACTATGATTTCCAAGTATACGGCGCTTTATAATCTGCTCAAGCTTCCAAAACGCTGAAAACTGCTCTAATAAATAATCTATAGAATAAGTCAGATGTTGTGCATCGGATTTGAATTGGAGTAATCCATTTATTAATTCACGCGCTTGCATTGCGAGCAAAATACATCTCTCATTTCCCGTCTCATAATATCTATCTGAAAGAAGGATGTACCTAGTTAGTGACCTTATTATCCTATACACCCATAAGGCCCCAGATAAATTTTTGGTATCGAAGTAGGCAGCAATAAAATAGCTAGGATCCTGTGCCTTTTCATCAATCTCCAGAAAAGAATTATTTAAGTTCTGGTCAAAATTGCTTAATAATGAACTTAGAGATACCATTTGCTGTACGAAAAGTAACGTATCTGTGGTAGAACCTAGATCTTTTATTGCATTAGAAATTTTATCTAAATAGAACTTGTTTTCAAAATCGCTAGGCTTAGATGTTATTTCCATTATTTGATGATATGATTTCTACATTCATCTCGAAATTATAAATATTACTGAAAGGTGGCAGTCATATTAAATCTGGACTTTACAAGGGTATGGACACCAAGCCTTATCAAGCGTTCCACGAGCATAATTGAATTGAGAGAATATCTGTAGAGCAAAAGCTATTGGTGCATTACTTATTTTTCAACATTTAATCTCAGAAATATATCTAGAGCAAATTCAATACTTTTGAGATAAAGAAGGTGATCAGATTATTAATAAAGAAGGTACAGAGTTATCTTCAGACGTATTAACTGTCATAAATAAAATTATTGCATTTAGTAACGCTTGAACTTCCAAAAGTGATTGATTAGCATTGCACGATATTTCTAAAAGATAGAACGGAGGAATTTAGGATTGAAGTTATAGATGTATGAAGGTCATTTCATATTTCTTAATGTGCAAATAGTTATCGGATCCGACATAAACCTGATAGAAGAAGCAGGTGTGAATATGAAACCATCGGCCTATCGACAGTAATAGTCATCCTCAATATTTGTAGACTGTATCAAGATATCTGCTCATGAACCTATCTGCTTTTTACCTCGATTTGCTAATCTTTGGAAATAACTGTGTAATAGTGAATATGGCTTACGAGTATAAGCTATTCTGAGAAGCGAATTTGAACAAAAGGCATCTAGGCTTGACTCCACTTACCTCAGCACATGTTATACGACTGTGAATGTTAGACTAATTTTCCTTGTCGTCCTATGCTAATCCGAATAAAAAACGACTATTAAAATGTTCCTATCTAAATATTTCCTTAGAGTTGAATAAAAGGTAAGGCTTAACATTGTGTCTGCTGCAAATCTACTAATAAGAGAGTGTAGGTTTAGAAAATATCTCGAAGTGATATGCTGTTGAGGAAATGCGATATTTTAATTGAACCTGCCACTACATTTCGATACAAAAGTATCACTATAGATGAATAATTGATAGATACCTTGAATGTTTCTTACCAAAATTGCAAAGTCTTAAATGGGTGGCAATATATAATAATAATAATAATGGTAATATAGAAATAATATGAAATTAGAGATTTACTTCACTATTCAGCTAAAATAAGCGTTTATTCGGACTACAGAAATTTGGCCCTCGCATAATGAAGTACATCCTAAATAATTGAAATACTCATAAATGACCTATTTTGAAGTGCCTATCCGATCAATAGTCACCACTTTAGATAATGTTCACTCAATCAGCAAATCATATAATTGAGTACATACATACCCTAACAAAGATACCCTTAGATCTTCTTAAAAGGATTTATATCTAGCCTGTATACGACAGAGTGTATGAGTGAAAGTAGATCCCCTGGTTGGGTACGCGCTGCCCAGATAGGGCTGGGAGTCTTGGCAGTAATATTATCAATTACGCTATTGGTTTATCCTAGAAGTTCAGTCGTAAGTATAGTATATCTTGCCGCTGTTGTATTATTGATAGTCGGTATTGAGAAGGTAATTACAGGTCTTTTTGTTAGCAGTAAATCTCGCATGGCCAGCGTGGGCTTAGGGATCCTAGTAATCATATTATCGCTGATAGTTATGGCATTTCCGTTGTCAACCAGTGTATTTCTGATATACCTCTTAGGAGTGGCACTCTTGATTTATGGAATATCTAGAATAGTTCATGGTATAGGGGATAAAGAAAGAAGCGGATGGTCCAGATGGTCATCTCTGGGTATTGGCGTCCTGATGATCGTTATCTCAATAATCATAATGGCACTACCAGGCGCTGGGCTAGCCCTCGTAGGGATTTTGATTGGAATAGCTCT
>JBQCDO010000064.1:0-4610 GCA_051961195.1 Nitrososphaeraceae archaeon
GACTTAATTCATTGAAAGCGTGCGCCCAGCTAATGCTAGTACACCAGAAATTGCAAATGGTAATATCATTTCCCAGGTAATTGCAAATGCTTCGGCTATTCTTAATCGTTCGGGTATATTTGGATTAATTGTTGTCATACTTGCTAGAATCGACACCCACGATTACAGTTGCATCGATCTGAGCTATATCTCTATCTTCAAACACCGTGAAGTAAATACATGACTTTAAATAAGGTTTTTGGTAAATATTGCCTAAGTATGTTAGGTTCTATTTAATCTGACTAGTGTTACATAATGTTGGTGAAAAAGTGTTGGTATTAAAAAACTAGGCGCTCCAAATGTTTACTCAAATAGACGATATAGATAGTCTCAATCATCCAATATCACCTATTCCTACTCTGGAAGACTTGAAACGGGTCCTATTCGAACCGGTTTATCCAGAACTAGAATTCGGTTATCCCTCAAAAGTGACGGGTGTAGAAGACATAAAGTCGGCGGCGTTTCTGGCCCAAGCAACCACTAGAACACTTTGTACTCCTCTTGGTATCCACTATAATCTCGACAATAATGAATAGGTTGTCGGAACAAGTGCATGATTTTAATGAAGAATGTATTAGCCATGGTAGAAGAACAAGAATTTTCGATGCAGATGGCATTACAAAGTTATCGATGGAGGGTTTGCTTAAAAATATTATTCAGAATGGTGCAAAAAATTGTAGCAAAGCCGTATTTGTGCAATATGTCAATAAAGATTCGACTATTATAGATATCGCAGCAACAAATCGTAATTTTATAATTTCTTGGTTATAATTATTACTGAAAAAACTGGACCGATAGATTGCTGACAGATCATCAGTTACATGTCAACTTTCAATTATCTTTCCGTTTGAATTTGGTGAATGCTTGTCCTCTGTAATTAATTTTCCAGGACTCAATTGGCGCATATGAAAATCGTAGGAATGAAGCCTAGAAATACCTTTAAATCGTTAATAACTCCCTCTGATGGTATGGCAAAAGGGCCAGATCTGAAAATTCTAGGTATCATTGCTAAACTGGCACGGAATGATGTCCACAAAGAAGTTCCTGAAACAGAGATAATTGCACTAAGTGAGCTTTCAGAGTCCGAAGTGAGGAATCACCTGGATGACTTGGAATGGCTGCATTTAGCAAAAGAAGCATTACCCAAAGCTAGTCATGCAGAATTTAGGTTGTGGAATGTAACAGAGAAAGGATTGCAGCAATTATCTAGTCAGAACACTGGATAGTTACGGTTTTGCCAAGATAACTATTCATTATTAATTTATTCTATCTACCTATTACTAGATGTAGAAGATTTCCAATCAGCTTTAATTGGTGGTGATTTTCCTCCTTTCAGTTTTTGTATAAAGTTATAGGCTGATAACGCTGCAATACTTCCTTGACCTGCGGATATCACAGCTTGTTTGTATGGTACATCCGTAACATCACCGGCTGCAAATATTCCATGCCTAGATGTGGCACAATATTTGTCTACAATGATTTCATTGCTATTATTTAATTGAACCAAACCTTTTACAAAATCTGTCTTTGCAATGTATCCCATCTCCACAAATACACCATCTACATCAAGTTTGGATTGTGATGATGAGGATGAGGATGATTTGGTCTTGGCATTAGTAAGAGTTAACGATTCAACTTTTAATGTGCCATTAATTGTCTTTACAATTGAATTAGAAATAAATGATACGTTATTTTCATCACGTTGTAACAATCTAATGGTTTCTTCTGTACCTATGGGAGTATTGGTTTGATAAATTATGTATACTTTTGAAGCTATCCCTTTAAGTAATAACGCAGCATCCAAAGATGGATCACCGACGCCTACCACTGCCACTACCTTTTGCTTAAATAAGGGACCATCACAAACAGCACAATAAGAAACTCCTTTTCCTTTCAATTGTTGTTCTCCAGGTACATTTAGATCTCTCGGAGTCTTACCAAAAGCAAGTATTACTGCAGATGCTAAATATTCATTATTGTTACCTGTTATTATTTTAAAATAATTCTTTGCAGACTTGTTGTTGTTTTCTTCTTGTTCTTGCTCTTCTTGTTTATGTTCTATGATAGAAGTAACTTCTTCGTATGCAAATTTTGTTCCAAAATTTCTAGCTTGTGATTCAAATTTAGTCATAAGTTCATAACCACCGATGTGATCAAACGCAGGATAATTTTCTATTTCATTTGTTAAAAGTGCCTGTCCTCCAATGTCTTTTGTAATTAATAATGTATTTAGACCCTGGCGACTAGCATATAATGCTGACGATAGACCTGCAGATGCTCCTCCAATAATTATGACATCCCACTTATCTAACGGACGTTACATAGAACCTTCTAGCGAAAATAGTACACATTCTAAATAATAACTTACCTGAGTCTAAGGATAGATAAGTAATCATTGTTACAATATCATTTTTCAAATAATAGTGATTGTTTCACACTGATTTCCTTATTTATGAAGTTGACTACATCTCCTTCCTTCATTCAATTCTCCTCATGCCTCTTTTTTCTTTTATCAAACAGCACTTTAGTATATGCTCCTACAAAACCCGCCTGCGAATAAACCTATGAATTGCCCAGGTTCCCCAAAAATCTTTGAATTGTTCGGTAATAATCATAGGTGCTATTACTGCTGCTGTAAAGTTTACGGGCTTGGTTAGATAACCAACTGTTGGAAATTTTTTAGATAGTTCAAACTTAGGGTCTACTGTTCCACGTGTTGTGTTAACCGATATTGGTTTTGTTAGTTTAGCTATGGATGGCTCACGTATCGTTACAATCAAAGGTATTGTGTAAATACCTAAAGGTGTTTGTTGCGGAACCGCTACCTTTAATAAAGGTGGCTGGTTTCTTTCTAGAGCTACATGCAAATCACTTGAGTTAAAGCCTGATGTCGTATCATAGCTATAATTATTATTGTTATTATTTTCACTGGCTAGAGTTATATTAATAGCATCATTAAAAAAGCCCGTAGTTGATTTTATCCTGGCCGGAATTGTCTGTTCTTGTCCCTGTCTTATCATTATATTGCTTGGGAATGTGGTTATTTCTAGACTTGGTGGAGGATATTTATCCAGCTTGTAAATTGTCTAACTTCGTTGGACTTATACGATTCTGCTGTATAGAACAGTAGATTGTATTTGCTAGGATAGGGCTTAGAGGTAACTCTAGACTAACAGCACCACCTCGCAAAGCGTTAGGATCAGCCAAAGATTGTGTTCGATTTATTGATTTTATTAATTCATAAACACCTGTTGACGATAGCTGATATAGATATGCATTTAATTTTCACGAGGATCTGTTACCCTAGAGCAAATTCTGGAACACCTTCAAATACAAAAGACAATATATAACGATGTACTACTCAAGGAGGAAAATGAATACTTTCTAGACTGGAGACACTTAGATCTACTACCTAATTCTGATCCTGAAAGGAAGAGCTATCTGGAAAACAAAGTCTGTAAGGAGAATATTATAAATGTGATAGACAGGTATACCGTCCCATCGAATTATTCGTTTCATCAATTTTAAGAGATTTTTGAACCTTAGGAGATCAGTACAAAATACTCTGAATTTATCAGTCATCTACTGATACGTGTAATAGAATGTAATACTGGCAAAGATATGAACTGACCATATTCGGAGTCATATTAATTCTTGCAGTCGTTTACTACACACATACCGTTAAGTCATACATATACTTTGACGAACTTTTGTTAGGACAGAGTATTAAAAAATATTATGATATTGTAGTTTCAAATTACAAAGATAAGTTACCACTAATTTTTAAGAGGTGTCAGCTATTGGTAAATGTCTTTATCAATGTTGACCATTTAGCGCAATACTTTGAACCGAGTTTTCGATTAAGGCTGGAGAAAATATCTAATTTTTTACCTGTCATTGTGGGTGGTGTTGAAATTATATGAAAATATGCATGTTTGTCGTTTCATAGATATTCAAAACTAATTCAAATATATGAAAACGGTTGCGCGTTGAATATGACCAAGAGGGATATGATAACTCGCACATCATTTGTCAAGAAGACTTATCTCACATTGAGCTACAGCTTGAAAGTGCGGATCTAAAAAGATTTATAGAATATGCAGCGAAACAAAATGAAAATTATAGTATATATAAAATAGATCAGACAGATATAACTACTATAAGAGAGAATTCGTTTGGTAATGAGATATCTTTTTCATTATATATTATTCTGGTAAGAAAGGCTGTCTTTGCCTGAATCCCAAGATGGACCCCTAATGCCATCTAGTGTGTACAACTCGATGATGCATATTGATTATTCATATAAACAAGAAAAAATGCCAGACCGAAAGATTTCTTACTATGGACCCTTAAACGCCATCACAAAATCAAAGATAGATTTATGCTGTGGATGGAGGATTCAATTGCTTACGAAGGGCAAATCATTGATCATATGCACAAACTTCAAGACGAGATATGATTATATTTAGATACTACGCAGGTTAAGCTTTAAGTGGATTCATTATAACATTTGGCTTAACAGAGAAAATCAAGAATAAATATTATTTGATCATACATACATGGCATATGCC
>JBQCDO010000065.1:0-20444 GCA_051961195.1 Nitrososphaeraceae archaeon
AAGACGATGATGTAAGTACATGCCATTTAAAGTGCATTAAGACATAATTGGAATCTCCCAATAGTTTTAAATGGAGCGAATCAAACGACTAGTCACACGCGATAGAAACATAAATTTTTGCTTTAGACTATACGGACTCGGTCGATTAGGTATCATCGATGTTTTTAGAAAATAGGCTTGGACTGGAGTTAAATTCAACGCTCAACTTTCCGACGTTATGAGAAGCCCTCATGTTGGCTCCTGACTATGAACTCTTGTAGTTTATACCTCGGTAATTAATCGTTATTATATCCTTGACAGAAACTAATACCTACTGATTCAAAATTATGAATCACTATTGTAACATTTTGAGATTCCTCTCAACGACAGATCGGAACTTTATATGCAAAAACATATTTTTTTATGACAAAGCCGAATCGACACAAGACATAGCAATATCTCTCGCAGAAACAAACTCGAAACTGGATAGAACATTAATCATTGCAAATGAACAGAGCGATGGGAAGGGGAGAGACGGAAAAAGATGGATATCTCCCAAAGGCGGAATCTGGCTTTCATTAATAGTTCGACCGCGCATCTCAGTGAACAAGGCATCGTTTCTATCTTCTGTTGCATCACTATCGGTATGCGAGGCTATCCGAGTCGAAACTGGATTGGAATCAAAGATAAAATGGCCAAATGACATAGTCATAAATTCAAAGAAGGTTTCTGGTATATTGATCTCGATCGGAGCTGAAAAAGAGGTATTAAAGTATCTAATATTTGGAATCGGAATAAACTCAGACCTTGACAACACATCATTACACTTGATCCATAAAACTATAGGGGCTTCCTACGAGATTACGTCTTTGAGGCATGAACTTTCTGGGAGAGATATAGATTGCGGAGGTCTTATAGTGCAAACCTTACTGAAACTAGATTATTACATTGAACAACTTAAGTACGATGAACTGTCGGTTCTAAATGATTGGAAAGTTAGATGTGAGACATTCAATAAATATGTCCGGGTTGTGAGCAAGGACCATACGTGCTTTGAAGGTCGTGTACTGGATATTAATCTTGACGGTACATTGATAGTAAGAGCTACAGATGGGACTTCCATCCGAGTAGCAGATAGTCAGGTGACCATAAGCACAACAGCCATCTAAATACGGCCAATCTTAGAGCAAAGTATATCATATCGGAGAACACATGGATGATATTCGCTACCGAAATCTAACAATTATAGAAATATCATTAACGTTTGTACCTGTCCTCCCTGTGATGACAACAGATTTAAGTTCTTTAAATGCCCTACTGCTATCATGTTCAGATAAATATGCTTTATATTTTATCCTATTGGTCGAAATTAATGGTAAAATCCTCGATGTCACAAACGCTCCGGCGTAAGTGGAGTTGCCATCTATTCCATCTGTTCCTATACAACAAATTGAAAGATCCATATTTTTCTTATACTCTAAACTCATTGCTGTGCTCAATGCCGCCTCTTGATTTCTTCCTCCTATACCGTTTTGGTGACACTCACTAACTTTTACAACTGTTTCGCCTCCCAAAACTAATGCTGACGGGAGACAATAAGATGATAGTTGGTTTGCCAGACTGGCAATGTACTTCCCATGATCGATAGCTAAGCCTCCGAACGCCGAACCCAGATACAACGTATTCACTCTCATTTTTTTCAGCGTTTCAAGAGCTGCATTGCACGCCATTTCATTATTTCCAATTAGGACGTTGCTGACATTAGCCAATAGCTTATCACCAGGCTTAATGGTCTCTTGAATTTTTCCATTAATACCATTTTCTATGATCCTCCTAACGAGAACAAAGTCTTTGCTCTCCCAGAGTGCATATTTCGTAAGTATTTCTTTTGCCTGCAGAAACGTGGAAATATCATAGTAAGTCGGACCAGAGGCAATTATACTCAGGTCATCGCCGATAACATCGGAGATAATTAGGGATACGACTCTGGATCCTGTATTAACATAGTTAAGAAGCTTACCGCCCTTGACTTTCGACAAATGCTTTCTTACAGCATTAACTTCATCTATCGAAGCTCCAGAAAGCAATAAAGAGCGGGTAACTGATTTTTTGATAGGCAAGGATATACCCCTTATTGGCATAGGTAACAGCGCGGATCCACCACCAGAGATTAGAACAATGACAAGATCTGACTTACCTGCCTGTTTCAAGAGGTCAAGTATTTTTTTTACTCCTGCTATACCGTTATCGTCTGGTATTGGATGCCCAGCTTCGTTTAGTGATATCAGGTCAGATGTTATACCAGAATCGTACGGTATATTTACAGCTCCCTTGATCCTCCTGTGACCTAGAACAGTTTGAACTGCTAGAGCCATCTTCCCTGAAGCTTTACCGGCACCCACAATGTAAGTTTGCTGAATTCTAGATAAATTGATTTTAGTAGTGTTACCGGAAATATCTGTAATTATTAGATTATGTCCTATTACTTTCATATGCTTTTTGATTAGACGATAAGGATCCACCGATCTTATTGCAGCTTCTACAGCAGCGAGTGCAAAATGAAAGGATTCTAAATTTTTGTTTGTAATCTCGAGATCGCCTCGATTCAAAATTGCTGGCAAATCTATTCACTGAATTATTATAAACTTAACTACTCGTAAATAGATATCTTATAATTGATTCTTAGAATCTCTAGATAATCGAATAATGCTTTCTATGAGCTAATAATCTTATCAATTGATTACATTAAAGCTGTGCTTTATCAATAAACTGTTCTTATAATTAAACTACGTTTGAGAAACTTGTATACCGCTTTAGATTAAGGCCCAACAAGACGAATTGGCAATCCATCATATCCTGATCTTCTCGATTGGCAAACTCGCTATAATGCGTGCTTCATGAAACTTAGGCCGCTACGAATTCAATTAACAATTTACCTGCGATATGCTAAAAGATGTAGAAACACAAGAAAAATTATGTCCATTGTCTGCAGATGATATGCTTCTAAGTTTAAATGCCTTTTAGCGTCAACATGGGCAGTACTAGAAAATTTCTTACACATCAATTTTGAAGAATGTCAATGGTAAGCGAATACGGAGTTAGATGTTCAATCTTCTCTTGCCGAGAATATGCAATAAGTATAGACATCGAATGAAATAAACTATTCTAACAAATAGTAACCGGTAAGCTAGGCTCAGGATGTGTTAGTACTTAGCCCTATCATGAACACATTCATCAGTGGAATAAAGAGCGCTTCGCTATAGAACAACGTTCAGTTACTGTGTGTAATATAGCGGTTATTGTTATATAGAACAAGTTTAGAAATCTTATTTAAGGCAAAAATCGTCATCTGAGCTCATTATCGTACAAATACAAATGAGTAAGTTTTACATTTTTCTTTCTTAAATACACAAATCATAACCCCAGTCAGATGCCAGGATAACACTACTGATATATTAAGTTCCATTCAGTTGTGACCCTCAAACTTAATTTAGCTAAAAAGATAGATATTATTCTTTCCCAATGCTTGTCATGATCTCCAGTACTCGTCCGACTAAGTAATAATATTTATTGCATCCGCAATTTACTGATAAGAGGGATTGACTAGGAAAAGTAAATTTAATATAGTAAAATTAAACTGTGATTGCGATCAATACGATCTATTCAAGAAATTATACCATCATTATGAAAGGGCATTTATTTTCGAATCTTTAGTTGGACCTAAAGAGCTCTCCGAGTCATCAATCATCGGTTTCGATCCGATATACGTTATTAACATGAGTGGCAAAAAACTCACCGTAACAAATCGAGATAAAAAGAAAGTTTATGAAAGCGATATTGCCGAGCCATTTTCCAAGTTGCGATTGCTTTTGCCTCATGTAATTAATAAGAAATTTAGATATTGTGGTGGTGCTGTCGGTTATGTCAGCTACGAGGCAATCGAGTTATGGGAAAATGTCACTTCCGATTTTGGTCATATGGATTCTGAATTCCCTATCCTTGATTTTGGAATGTACATGGACGGAATAATTTTCAATCACAGTGACAACGGTGTTTACTACTTTTACGTTGGAGAGAAAGGGAGGGAAGATCTAGTTAAAAGAGTAGTCGAGGACCAAAGGCTTCCAGACAATGAAAAAAATTTCTCTTACTCTAGACCTAGATCAAACCTGACTCGGAATGAGTTTATAAAAATGGTAAACAAAGCCAAAAGATATGTATACATGGGTGACGTTTTTCAAGTTGTTTTATCCCGAAAATTAAGGTTTATGCTAAAAGGGGATCCATTAGAGTTTTATCAAAATTTGAGAAAGATAAATCCTTCTCCATATATGTATTTTTTAAAAATGGGCAAGCGTTTTATCGTTGGTTCAAGTCCAGAAATGCTATTAAGGATTACTAATGATCGTGTGGAAACGTTCCCTATTGCCGGAACTAGAGCAGCAGCCAAAAATAGCGATGAAAATAGGCGACTACGCCAAGAACTTCTGAAAGATAAGAAGGAGATATCCGAACACACAATGCTTGTTGACTTAGCTAGGAACGACATCGGAAAGGTGTCAAAATTTGGTTCCGTGAAGGTCCTAGATTTAATGTCCGTAAAAAGATTTAGCCATGTTCAACACATCGTTTCACACGTTTGTGGTGATTTAAATGAAAACCTCGATGCCTTTGATGCATTCAAGGCAATTTTTCCGGCTGGAACCGTGTCTGGCGCTCCAAAGGTTAGGGCAATGCAGATAATAAATGAACTTGAGCCTGAACGACGTGGGCCGTATGCTGGTGCCGTAGGTTATTTTTCGTGTAATGGATCGTGCGATTTTTCAATCACTATCAGATCTTTATTCCTAGACTCCAAAGGAGCATATCTTCAGGCTGGTGCCGGAATTGTTTTCGACTCCGTTGCTAAAAATGAATGGAATGAAACCCAGCATAAATTGCAAGCCCTGTTGCTTGCCATGAAAAGATCTAGGAAATGAGAAGATCGGATATGATCTCATGTACCACTGGAGCAATGCCGATAACTAAGAATTGGATCGTGATTGTTTTGAAAATACATTGTGTTCTTTACACAATTCTAATCATTCCCATGTTTGATTCCGGGGTATAAGGCTAGTTATTTCGTCAGCAAGCCTCTGGATAGATTATTGTTCATTCATATTTATAATAAAATCGGTGGAGCTCAGGGAGTTTCCACAGAATTTGCATCTTCCATTGTGTGGACGAAGAAGATCTCTTAGAGCCTTCAACTGTATAATCCTGCTTATTAAACTACCGCATTTCCCGCAGCTCACCTCAATGCATGGATAGGACATCATGGAAGTCTGCATAAACATCACATTTGAGTTATTCCATCAGAATAACTTGACCAATAAGTGTTTTATTGATCGTTACCCTTCGGCACGATTCTGTTTCGTAATTAGACTTTTTATAATTGTGGGTATACGAATTAAGTTTTAATGGTACCCAATGATAATACTTAATCAGAATTAGTTAGAAATACATAGTACTTTTAGAATTATCTTGCTGATGCCAGTAGACCCAGTCTGTGGAATAGAACTAGAAGAGGAAATGGCAGTTTCTTTGATTCATAACGGTAAATCATACTTCTTCTGTTGTGAAGGATGTAAAGGAATCTTCATCAGAAAACCCAAGAGATATGCAAAAAAAAGACCTATGTAAATATCGGGCCATTTTAGCTGCTTTTAAGTAAAACTTCAAATAAAGACCTAATGTTTTGTAAAGTTACAACTGAATATGGCATTACGACTTTCAATAATTGGCGAGATGGAATTACTAGATGTGAGTTGATACAACTTAATAATACCAAAAAACTCCATTGAAGTATGAAAGCTGCATTTGTAGGAAGCCAATCTAGTGTCGTGATTAAAGATATTCCTGTGCCAGCATTAAGGCCTGGAGCCATACTTGTACAGATGCGTGCATGCGGCCTATGTGGTTCGGACCTTGAGAAAATTTATGGAAAGTATGGAATGAGATCAGGTAGGCTTGGACACGAACCCGCGGGAGAGATTGTGAGCATGGCCAGACAAACCGACGATTTTCGAGAGGGCGACAGGGTATTTGTGCACCACCATGTCAGCTGTTCTTCATGCTATTTCTGTCTACATGGAAATTCTACGATGTGTTCTATGTACCAACATAGTAACATCGACCCTTGTGGCCTTTCTGAACAATTCCTAGTGCCGCAGGAGAATATCGAACGTGGAGGTATTTTAAAGCTACCAAATAATGTTACCTTCGAGGCTGCTTCTTTGATTGAACCCTTAGCGTGTTGTCTTAGAGCTATCAGGAAGAGCAGATTTCAGTATGGCGATAATGTTGCCATATTCGGGGCAGGACCAACAGGAGTGATGCTTGCTGCCTTGGCTCGTTCTTCTGGGGCTAATAGTGTAGTACTTATTGATTACAATCAATTTCGACTAGATTTTGCAAAGAAATATGGTGATTTCGAGGTTCTGAATGCAGAAGAGGGGTCATTAAAGGATTCAATTAATGATTTAACAGAAAAGAGAGGTGCGGATATATCCATTGTAGCAACCGGCAATTCAGCAGCTATCCGAAATGGATTACAAGTCACACGAAGAGGTGGGACAGTTGTTCTATTCGGAGTTCCGTCAAAGGATGAGAAAATTCCTCTAGACTTATCAAGCATCTACGCAAATGAACACTATATTGTGCCCAGTTATGCAGCGTCTGAGATAGAGACTAACTTGTCGCTAAAGATTATAGCAAACGGTCGATTAAATATTGGAAGCTTGATAACTCATCGATACGCAATCGAGCATACTGCCGAAGCCGTTAGAGAAGCACATAAAGCAACGGATACGATGAAAACAATAATCATAAATTAGAATTCAACAGACGCAAGACACAATTTCAATATTTAAATATCGATTTCAAATAGATTGGTAGGAAGATAAATGGATTGGGGAATGCGAAATCGATTATCCAAGATTATTAAACCCGACGATTCTAGATGTTTAATGTTAGCTGTTGATCATGGATATTTCTTAGGTCCTACTGATAAACTTAAAGTGCCATCGACTACCATCGGGCCACTAGCACAGTTCGTGGATTCTATAATGCTTACTCGAGGGATTCTGAGAACGTCTGTAAATCCGGCGCTAGATGTACCCATTGTATTAAGAGTCTCTGGTGGCTCGACCATTATTGGCGAAGACCTTTCTAACGAAGAAATTACGACTTCAATTGAAGAAGCTATTCGAGTTAATGCCTCTTGTTTAGCCTTGTCAGTATTTATAGGTAGCAAATATGAGCACCAATCTCTATTAAATCTGGCCAGACTTGTTGACGAGGGCGAAAAGTATGGAGTTCCTGTCCTTGCGGTAACAGCAGTTGGGAAGGAAATGGTAAGGGATGCAAGGTATCTGAGTTTGGCATGCCGAGTGGCAGCAGAATTAGGAGCACATATTGTTAAGACATATTACTGTGATAACTTTGGAAGTGTTGTTACAGGTTGTCCTGTTCCTGTCGTTATCGCTGGGGGAAAGAAGTCTACAGAGATGGACGCATTGAATCTAGCCTACAATGCCATCAGAGATGGTGCAGTTGGTGTTGATATGGGAAGGAACATTTGGCAGTCAGAATTTCCAGTTCCGATGGCTAAGGCAGTGAGGGCAATAGTACACGACAATTACACTGCGGATGAAGCTTATAAAGTCTTTAGAGATGAGAAAGCATCAACCGAGATAAAGGCATAATCAGCAGATGCGGTTTCATAGGTAGCTGATCCAGTGTAAGATCCCATAACTGAGGCGACACAAAATTTATTAATTATTGTCAATATCAGAGGTATTAAAATGACCATCAGTAGTAAGGCATTATATTTAGATTCTTATTCATTATTATACAAAGCTATGAACTCAAATTCTATGCCGGGAATGTCATAGCAACGTGATTGTCGGAATGAGGAATTGATTGTCTTGTTCTAAATGGAGTGTATATAAATGGTTGAAATGAATGGAGCAAAAGCTCTGCTTACCGCTTTAGAAAAGGATGGTGTAGAAATCGTATTTGGTCTGCCAGGTGGGGCAAATCTCCCTATATATGACGCACTGGTGGATTCAAAATTACGACACATATTGGTCCGCCATGAACAGTCTGCTGCTCATATGGCTGACGGATATGCAAGGATTAAAAGGAAAGTCGGCGTCTGCTTTGCTACATCCGGCCCTGGTGCGACTAATTTGATAACTGGAATAGCAACCGCTTATGCCGATTCATCACCAGTTCTAGCCGTTACTGGTCAGGTTGCGTTAGCGATGATAGGAAAAGATGCATTTCAAGAAACCGACATAATAGGTGTATCTAATCCATGCACAAAATACGCGTTCCAACCTCGAACGCCTAAAGAAATACCCGAAACCGTCAAGAAAGCAATTTACATTTCGGAAAGTGGCAGACCAGGGCCAGTCCTCATTGACATTCCCAAGGATGTACAGCAAGCTAACGACGACATTCCCTTTCCAGACCTTGTAAAAGTGAGGGGTTATAATCCATTGTTCGACGCTGATTTATCCCAAATAGGAAGGACCGTCCGGCTTTTAATGAATTCAGAAAGGCCAATAATAATGGCCGGTGGCGGAGTCATATTATCTGGAGCATTTTCAGAACTACAAGCCTTGGCAGAATTGCTATTGATCCCGGTCGTAACGACATTTAAAGGAAAGGGAGCCTTCCCTGAGAATCATCCTCTCGCGATGGGTCCGATTGGTATGCACGGCCATGCTGAGGCTAATAAGATAATTGTTGAAGCAGATTGTATATTGGCAGTGGGTGCTAGGTTTTCAGATAGATCGGTTGGTAGATTTGATGAGTTTGGCAAGGGAATGAACATCATTCACATGGACATAGATCCAGCTGAAATAGGCAAAAACAAGTTAGTCGATGTGGCAGTAGTCGGAGACGTTAAAGCATCATTAAAGACTCTTGTGAAGATGCTTTCGAATGAGGTGATTAGGAGGGAGAAGGACAACCCATGGCTAAGAAGAAGAAAGGAACTGATCAACTATTTTTCGGAAACAATTAAAGATTACGCAAGAGACTTGACTGCAAAAAAGGCATTGAAGAAGTTAAGAGAAATACTACCAAACGAAGCAATAACAACAACAGAGGTAGGTCAATGCCAGATGTGGGCATCACTTCATTTTGATGTGACGTCTCCGGGCACATTTTTCAGCTCTACAGGCTTAGGTACTATGGGATTTGGATTTCCAGCCTCGATAGGAGCTAAGGCTGCCAGGCCATCGGTGCCAGTTGTAGATATTGCTGGCGACGGTTCGTTCAACATGACAGAAAATTCGTTGGCAGTATCAGTTCTCGATAATTTGCCGGTAATTGTCTTTTTGATGAATAACTATATGTTAGGAATGGTCGCACAATGGCAGAGAACCTTCTATAATAGAAGGTATATGGGAGTACACCAGAATAGCTGTCCCGATTACTCAAAAATTGCAGAAGCATATGGTGCGCAGGGCATAAAAGCGCAATCCGTTCAGGAACTTGAAAAGGCCATTAGAATTGGATTGAAGAGTGATGTAGCTACAGTCATAGATATTACTATAGATCCTGAAGAGGACGTTTATCCATTTGTGGCTCCGGGAACTAGCTTAAAAGATATGATTACAGGCGCTTGATCAAATGACAATAACTACTGAAATTGAATCAGCTGATAAGGCTGTTCCACTTTATATTCTCTCCTCGCTAGTGGAAAACAAACCTGGAGTACTCTTTAGGGTAACAAATCTATTTCGTGCTCGCAATTTTAATATTGAGAGTATAACTGTTGGATCCACTGAAATGCCAGATCTGTCCAGAATGACCATCACAACCAAAAGCGATGAGAGAACAGTGGACCAACTCGTCAAACAACTGAGAAAATTAATTGATGTTGTAGAAGTCACGGTTTTGGACAAGGACAGGACAGTTTATCGCGAGCTTGCTTTAATAAAAATGAAGGCCATTGAACCTGCGATAAGAATGGAAATAATAAATTATGCATCTATTTTCAGGGCTAATGTACTAGATATAGCAAAAGAGAACATTATAGTCGAAATCATAGGAACTCCTGATAAAATCGATGCTTTCAAGAACTTGGTAGCCCATTATGGGATTACTCAGATTGCAAGGACCGGTGTTTCTGCTTTGCCAAGGGGTGCGTAAACAGTTTGAAATTTGATAATCTAAAATCAAAAATTTTTGTAGCGCCCGATGTCCTAGTACGAAAGCGTCAATTGATACCTTTTGGACTACGAAAATATAAGATCATTCATTACCAAAGAAGGCTTTGATTAAAAGAATAGGGTTAGATCAAATTGAGATGTGTTGGTTGATTTTTTGTGACACGAAATATTTTGCTCTGGCCTTCCTGTATATTCAGGAAGACTTTTTGAGAAGGGAGTAACATTTGAGGATTTAAGATTTAATATGACTAGGTATAAAATTGCGCTTATAAAGGGAGATGGTATAGGACCAGATCTTATCGATTCTGCTAGAACTGTACTTGAGACCATTAATGATCATTCTAAAGTAAAATTCACCTTGATTGAATGCGAAGCAGGTGATTATGCTAAAAAGGAACTTGGCAGTCCACTCCCAGAATCTACAATACAGACAGTTAAGAGTACAGATGCCTGTTTAAAGGGTCCAGTTGGCGAATGTGCCGCCGATGTCATAATAGTCTTAAGAAGGACCCTTGATCTATATGCAAATATCCGACCAGCAAAGTCTTATCCAAGTGTCGATTGTTTTTCGCATCAAATTGATCTGATCACAGTACGAGAGAACACTGAAGATTTGTATGTTGGATGGGAGTTTAACACTGATGATAAGACAGCGGTGGCAATTAGACTGATTACAGAGAAAGCATCTCTGAGAATTGCGGATTACGCGTTTAGGCTCTGTAGAATAAGACGCAAAAGTAATCAGGTTGTTGCAGTACATAAGGCGAATGTCATGCGTAAGACAGATGGCCTATTCCTTACTGCGTGCAGGGCAATAGCTGCCAAAAATCCAGATGTAGATTACAAAGAATCATACGTAGATGCTTTTGCAATGGATTTGATAAGAAATCCGTCTTCACATGATATTGTCTTGACAACTAATCTTTATGGTGACATTTTGTCAGACGAAGCCGCTCAATTGGTCGGAGGCTTAGGTATGGGGCCTGCAGCAAATATTGGATATAATTATGGTCTATTTGAACCAGTTCACGGAGCCGCCTTTGATATTGCAGGAAAAAATATCGCAAATCCATCTTCTATTCTGCTTTCAACAAAACTAATGCTAGACTGGCTGTCTGAAAGGCATCACGATAGGGAAACTCTTATCGCTGGTCAGTTGATCGAAAACTCAATTGTTAAATTGTTGATTTCAAACAGGAAAACTAAAGATCTTGGAGGAGAGATATCAACCCAGGAGTTTACCAGTCTAGTTTCTGCAGGCCTTTATACTTAAACAATTAGAATCCATATCTGACTAATATTTTTATATTTTGCTGTCATTATGAATGCCGAAAATCAATTCAATCTCAATGCCAGTTACAAACTCCACTCTAATCTTATCTGATTACTATCTTCATAGAACAGTTTGGCCTGGTAGAGGTTTTTGCAGTACTCTGCTGAGTAGTTAGTATAGTCATTTAGAATATACAGATTAGGGGTTCTACAATACTCCTAATAGTTTACAAGAAATCCTTAGTTGTAAATAGCCTTGCTGACGTATAAATGACTTCAAGACAGCCGCATCAAAAGAATTATCAGTATCGCTTATATTATAAGATTAGTACTCGGTTAATTTGTATACGGAAATTTATAAGGATAGAGTATCAGATGCACTCACGTTATATATGCAAACTTTTTTACGCAATGAATGAAGTAAATAAATCAGCTATGACAAAAATTAACGGCGAAATTATCACGGGCATTGCGTTAATCTTTCTTGCTCTGCTCTTTATATCCGCTGCAGCAGTGAATAGCCTTTGGAAAATGATTCTGCCTGCAGATTTTCTTCTTATTGCATTGGGTGTAGCTTTTGTTGTTTTGGGATTGTGGGGGCTAAAAAAATTCCGAAAGAAGTCTATACAAAAGCATTAGTGCGAATTCTCATACCCATTTAAACGGTACTGCAGATTCTGCATTCCAATTGGTGCTTGATGAGGACAAATGTAAGAGCTTTAGGATTGAACTTTTGGAAGATTTGAATACCTTTTCAATGTCATGACTGAAAGCATTGGAAGTAATTGACTGACAGAACTTAACTGCTGAATTAATCTACGTATATTCAGTAATCAATTCTTAATGTCGGAAATGGTAAAAATCTAATCTGCTCGATATATTCGAGAAAATATATCTCGAGTCACGCTTTTCAACTTTGCTAAAAAGCCTATGTCATTTTCCATTGCTATGCCCTAACTTTTTTTGGCATCAAAATTGAATCGAATTTGCGAAAGCTTGGCAATCTGACCAGTGACATATTATCTTTATCCACTTAAAGATTATTTATAGATCAATAGACTAGAGAGAACCGCTACATTTTTAGTATTCGCTATCAGGACAGTATACAGATTGATTGATCACATCGACTATACTGGAAAAGTGTATGTTTATAATAGTGGTCTCTCTCAGGAGATGGTTATTTTAAGCAAGCAAAAGCTCAACGAATACGGTGTAAATTCTGATGATATTCAAATAATTGATGTTCCTGAAGGTGTTCCCCAAGGTAGTATTTTGGTAACAATATGGCCGCATTACCTTTCTGTGGCCAAGGTTAAACACGTCAGAGACGGTTCGATATATGCTCCACAGCTCTTTAATATCAACATATAGCTTATAGCATAAAAGCAATACCCATTAAGGAATTTATAGTACAAAGTCTAATATAACATTAGAATTGCATTTGACTTTTTTTTGTAAAAGGGGAAGACATTCAGAATGTCCCATAGATTGGCCAGTTGAAGGCTATGGAGGTACTACCCACGATTGTTCGTTTGACGTCGCTTTGGTAAAATGTACCTGTGAATGTCACACACCTTGAGCATTAAGCAGTTATTGGCTTTCTCATTTCCAATTACCCTATAGATTTTAGAAATTTGTAAATTGCAATATGCTTTAATCTAGATCATTTTCTCATGTCAAATCGCTTTCATATGTGACTTGCGGCGAATTAATTAATTGAGGAAATGGGATTATATGTCAAGAAATTTTCTTTAGCCAGTTCAATTCTGCTAACGAAAAATTTCAAAGAGGGAATTTTGGATCAGACATATGAGGATTAATCATGAGTTTTTCTTTGTCATCTAGCCACCGTATCATCATTTCCGCCATTAGACAGTAATGTCAAATCGGGTCAATAAATCTTTGGCCAAAGTCTGAATTTTTGGGCATATCCTCGTCAAAACCAAGCCCTCATTAGGTTGACCATATGCAAGAACGGATCTCTTCGGAAGAAAGGCAAATAATGGGATGGCTAGGAGATCTTCTTCTCCGTCGACTAGTATCTTGACACGACTTCCATTTTGAATGGACCTTATAATTATCCCATAGGCTTCGTCAGATATAGATCCAGCCGGATTTTTGCATCGTAATTCAGCAATCCGGTCATCAAGTAAGTAATTTATCAGTGAGTCGTATTTTCGATTTTTGGATGTTCTAATCATTTTGCGCATTGTCTTGCCATCGGTAATAGAAATAGTTGGAACTATTCCAAAAGTCAATAATACATTAGTTGTTTCATCTCCTACCGAAGCAACGGATCGGCAATTTCCTAAGTATTTAACGATACTGCTTCTTGTAATCTCACCTTGCGGTACTAGTACGCCAAATGGCTTCTTTAATGCATTTCTCTCAGTTTCAGTGAAACGCATTATACTAGAGTACTGCTCTATGTGGTCGCAGATACCTTTCCGGCTGTTTCTGCCTCTTGTTGTGATTTCAATTCATTCGCAATTATGCTTATTCTGCCAGCCGTCTGTCTTGCAATCTTGTCAATAATCTGCGCTTGATCTGAATTTGGACTTATCAATGGAATCGGATTGCCACTGTCACTATTTGCCATTATATCAGGGTTGAGTGGAATAGAACCGACAAAAGGTATGCCGAATTTTTCACTAACTTTCTTGCCACCACCAATCCCAAATATGGTCATGTGTTCCTTGCATTTAGGACATTCCAAATAACTCATATTCTCTATTACACCGACAATTGGTATATTTAATTTGTTGAACATTCCGATGGCCTTAATAGCGACATTCATGGCAACATCTTGAGGGGTTGTAACAATTAAAATGCCAGTAATTGGAATAGTTTGCGCCATTGTTAAAGGTGCATCTCCTGTTCCCGGCGGTAGATCTATTATTAGATAATCTAGCTCAGCCCAATTTACATCGGTGATAAATTGCTTAACAATACCTGAAACGATTGGCCCTCTATAAATACCAGCTTGTTGGGATTGCTCATAGAAAAATCCCATAGAGATCACTTTTACCCCGTTGGTAATTACTGGTTGAATTTTTCCATCAATGACTTCTGGCGTTTCCTTTATGCCCATGAACAGAGGGACACTAGGGCCATAAATGTCGGCATCCAAGAGTCCTACTTTAGCGCCAGTTTTAGAAAGTGCTACGGCAAGATTAACAGCCACAGTAGTTTTGCCTACTCCGCCTTTGCCGCTTGCGACGGCAATAATATTTTTGACTCCGGGCAAAAGTTCATCCATAGATACTGCTCTGCCTTCTGTGACTCGGGCTGTGACTCTTAAGTCTAGATCTTTTATACCTATCTCAGCCATACGATTACGAACATCCTCTTCGATTTCGCTATTAAACGGACAAGCAGGCGTAGTCAATTCTAAAGTAAAAGCTACTTTTCCGCCTTCAATTGAGAGATCTTTGATCATCCCCATGGAGACAATATCCCTATGAAGTTCAGGATCAACAACTTGCTTCAGTGTTGACATAACTTGATCCACATGAACCATCTTTACTATCAAAAATTCGGCCTAGCGCTATTTAAATTGTGTAGGTTTGTTCAATGATCCCGCTTGTATGTGTGCGATTTTGATGAATGGCACTTACACTTTGACATTTTATGTGAAGACAAAATTTCAGATTTTATGTCTACTTGGTAGGAAGCGTTGAATGTCTTCTGCCAGCTGAGATTGCCCGACATGAGAACTGAGATATTATGATCTAGTTTATTATCAGGCTCCTTGAAAGCCTATCTATTCAGCACTTGTCTCATAAAACTTCTGATGCTAGGTCCGATACAATAACGCGGTCATTCAGGTTTGACCAGGAGTTATCTAAGGTTTTAGACGAGGAGGCAGAACGCATGGGTGTGTCCGTAAACTCCGTTGTAGGAATTATACTAAGAAGATTTGCAGAATTTACGAGATTCCTGTCCAAAATCGACATGGTAATAGTTAACAGAGAGCTGTTGACCACATTAATAGATTCATTAGATGAAGATAATATCTCTGTAGTAGCAGCCAAGTTAGGAGGTTCTGTACCCAAAGATACTATTGTTTTTTGGAGGAAGGACTTGACTAACGAGAATGTATTTGAATATATTGAGAAAATAATGTGTCGTTATGGCCATCTTGGTACGTATGACGAAGTGAAACGGCCAACTGGAAGAACGATTGTAGTAAGACATCGACTGGGGAGAAAAGGCTCAAAATTCTTTGAAAGCTTTTTCCGATCGATGTTCAGGACTACGATCGATATGGATTCTAGCTTTGAATTGACAGACGCATCGATAAAGCTTGAAGTTGTATATTAGATGCTTTAATCTACTGTGAGCAGAATTCTTTCAAATCGGCCAAAGGTTAATAAATTCATATTTGATGACAATTCCTACAGATGTTTCTTATAATCCATATGAACGATGTTGTCAGGATTCCTCCTAACAGATTGACAAGTTCCTTAAAAAATACTGCTATTACTATTTTGAAGGAGAAATATGAGAGTATGATTAGTCCGGAATTGGGATACGTCATTATGATAGTCGACGCTTCAGCGAATGCCGTTGGCAAGCTGGTGGCTGGCGACGGCTCGACGTACCATAAGGTCCAATTTAAAGCTCTTACCTTTTATCCCAAATTACAGGAAGTCGTAGAGGGAGAGATAGTTGAAATAACTGATTTTGGCGCCTTTGTTAGAGTTGGTCCCACAGATGCACTTCTGCATTTATCTCAAATTACAGATGACTATCTAAAGAGCGACGTTAAACAAGGTATAATTATTGCTAATCAGACCGCAAAATCCTTGAAAATTGGTTCTAAGATTAGAGCAAGAGTCACTGCGATTAGCCTTGGAAAAGGTACTGGTATGGGAAAAATCGGAATCACCTGCAGACAACCATTCCTGGGATCAAATGAATGGATTGAACAGGAAATAAAGAAAGCGAGACAGGCTCAAACCATACCTCCTGGAAAGGAGAAAAAGGGCGGAGGTACTAAATAGGTGCCTAGAGAGCTAGCCTGTAAAAAATGCAGGGCGATTACATATGGCAAAATCTGCTCTGTGTGTAAATCTACTGAGCTATCTCCAGATTGGTCTGGAATAATTCTAGTCTTTCAACCATCAAATTCCAAAATTGCTGCAGCATTGAATATCACTGTTGCTCACAAATATGCGCAGAAAGTCGCATAGGAGTTGAGAGTCCATACATTCCTAAGAACGAGGCAAATACTTTCGAATTTTCTTCGTGAGGATATTGGGTCCGGAGATATAACAACGAATAGCCTTGACGCAAGGAATCTAAATGTACGTGCACAAATATTTGCCAAGTCAGATGAGGCCGTAGTAGCCGGAGTGGAAGAGGCTGTGATCATCTTTGATATATGTGGATGCGATGCACGGAGCTTGATTGACGACGGCTCGTTGGTCAAGAAACATCAAGTTATTCTAGACATCGAGGGCAAAGCAAAGGACATTCTTAAAGGAGAAAGAACCGCGCTGAATTTGCTAATGCGTATGAGCGGGATCGCGACGGAGACTAGAATCTTG
The DNA here is from genome assembly GCA_051961195.1 of Nitrososphaeraceae archaeon. Lineage (GTDB taxonomy): Archaea > Thermoproteota > Nitrososphaeria > Nitrososphaerales > Nitrososphaeraceae > JARBAU01. The sequence goes on from JBQCDO010000065.1 coordinate 17,030, forward strand.
ATAAATACTGTTAGAGATGTAGGTAGTAATGCAGAAATTAGTAGCACCAGGAAAACATGCCCAGGATTGCGAATATTTGATAAGAAAGCCGTCAGAATTGGAGGGGGAACCATGCATCGACAGCGACTTGATGACATGGTCCTAATTAAGAGTAACCACATTTACATATCGGGATCTGTTGCTCGTTGTATACGGGAACTAAAAGAAAAATGCGGCTCCAGCATCAAAATTGAGTGTGAGGTAACAAGTAAACAAGATTTGATAACTGCAATAAGAGAAGGGGCAGATGTCGTGATGTTAGATAATTTTGATCCCGCTGCTGCAAAGGATGCAATTAATACCATAATTAAGATGGGACTAAGGGAAAGATCTAAAATAGAAATCTCTGGTGGGGTTAGGTTTACAAATATCAGAAGCTACGCTGAAGCGAACCCGGACAGGATATCTGTTGGCTATCTCACACACTCGGCTAAGGCAGCAGATTATAGCTTGAAGATTGTCAATCGCGATGAATTCTAACCGTCCTGTATGCCACTTTTTCTCATCCAAATTTTCTTAAGTCTGCTTCATATCATCCAAGCAGCGTATATGAATCTAATTTAGTTGTAGCATTCGATCAATGGCTAATCTTGCCCGGTCTGCAATTTTCTGAGGTACCTTGACACGATAAATGTTCTTGGTGAGTGAATCATAAACCTTTTGCACTGTTATCATTTTCATGTATTTGCAAATTGCGTTCTCCTTGATAGGAATGAACGTTTTTGACGGATTTTGCTTAGTCATTCTGTGCAATATCCCAACCTCTGTAGCAACCAGGTATTTCGATGCATTCGACGTCCTAGCATGATTCATCATCCCTTCTGTTGACAAAATGTAAGGCCTTTTTAAAATATCACCATTTGAACTATTATATAGAGTAGAAGAAGTACAACCACATTCTGGATGAATAAGAAAGTCAGCATCTTTGAATTTCGATAACATCTTATTAACATCTTCGGCTCTGATACCCGCATGTACATGACACTCTCCCGGCCAGATGAACATATTCTTACGCCTAGTCATATCCGCCACATACGCTCCTAGAAACATATCTGGGAGAAAAAGGACTTCCCGATCTTTGGGTATACTGTTTACTACCTTCACAGCATTACTCGATGTACAACAATAATCAGACATGGCCTTAATCTCTGCACTAGTATTGACATAGCTTACTACCACTGCATCTGCATGTTCAGATTTCCATGCTTTTAGCTGTGCACTGTCAATGGTCGAGGCTAGAGAGCATCCTGCTTCTAAATCGGGTATTAAGACCTCCTTATCTGGGCAAATGATTGATGCCGTTTCTGCCATAAAATGTACCCCACAAAATACTATAGTTTCTTGCTCAGTTCTAGCTGCATTAGTAGAGAGGCCTAATGAATCACCTACATAATCAGCAATATCCTGAACCTCTGGCAACTGATAATTGTGAGCTAAAATAGTTGCTCCCAGCTTCTTTTTCAGCTCTGTGATTTTGAGTTTATAATCATCGGTGACAACAGACATCTTCTAGATAGATGTATTTAATTGTGAACAGCATTTAAATTAATACAATCTAACGATACGTTGCCTATTTTGATCGTGTATTTGGCAAGGTTTGCCCCTTGTTCTGATTAAGCTTGCTATTGGCAGAGCCGTAATATATATTAGCCATAGATTGATAATCTTTAAAGATAATACATGCCAACTCATGGCTCGCTAACAAAGGCAGGAAAGGTTCGAGGTCAGACTCCAAAGATCCAGGGTAAAACACGATTGCATCCTGTTTCTAGATTACGCAACAAGAGCAACTTCGAAAAACGCTTCGAAAAGAGAAGGTTACCCGGACAGAGGAAGCCCGAAAGAGGCGGAAGAGGCGGAAGAGGCGGAAGAAGGTAATATTTCTTTATCGACATGATTCGTCAGATGATCGGCCCATTGATAGCATTGGTACTGTTGTAAAAAGGCCTTTTACAGTTATATCATTGAATATCGTAATTTAAGAGTAGGGTATTGAAAAGAGTAGGGATAATTGGTTGTGGTTCTATAGGCACTCAAGTGGCATTAGCCATAGATAATGCAAAAATAGGCGATACTGTTCTAGAATTCTTGTTTGATAGCGATAGTGACGCTACAAAAAATCTTACGGGTAAACTGAAGAGTAGTACAGCACTCTGTTTTTCAGACTTTTCAGATTTAATTTCATCAACTCAGTTCAAGGCGTCTAATCTAGTGTTGGAGAGTGCTTCTCAAGCTGCTGTCAGGTTATTCGCAAAGAGGGTGCTTGAATTGGGAAAGGATCTGATAATAATGAGTGTCGGCGCATTGGCCGATGATCACTTATTATCGGATCTTCTAGCTTCTTCAGATAAATATGGTACAAATCTATTATTGCCAACAGGAGCGATAGCTGGTATAGATGCGATAAGAAGTGCCAAGGGAGCTTTAGACTCTGTCGAGCTTATCACAACCAAGAATCCAAAGGCATTAGAGGGCGCTCCTTTTTTCGAAAAAAACGGAATTAGGCTAGATTCGATAACCCAGAAGACGACTATCTACCAAGGTACTGCTGCAGATGCTATCTTGAATTTTCCTTCAAATGTGAATGTTGCATCAATCCTTGCTATAGCAGGAGTGGGGATGGAAAGAACCAAGGTCACGATAGTGGCAGATCCTGCACTTCGCTACAATCAACATCAGATCATAGCCGAGGGAACGTTTGGGAAGTTAGATATTAAACTCATGAATTATCAGGCAGAAGGCAATCCTAAAACAAGCTTCCTGGCAATCCTTTCGGCAATCGAGACAGTGCGATCAGCCTCGCGGAAGAATTTTAGGATAGGCACTTAATGTTGATTTTACACTCTTTGAGTCTGTTACGGTTTATATATGGTGATGGCTTTGACGTATTCTAACAATGAGTTACGGAGGTTTTAGAAGGAACGACAATTTCGGACCTAAACCAGTGGAAACTGGAAAGGAGTATGACGTCCAAATCACCGAGATTAGTCGCAAGGGGGACGGTATAGCTAGGATACAAGGATTTGTAATCTTTGTGAAAAACGGAAAGGTCGGACAGAACGCAAAGATACGTGTAGTTCAGGTAGGTAACAGATTTGCCACGGCTGAAATAGTCGATGGTGCTTCAAGTTCATCATCGACTGAAGATATGGCCGCATCATCATCTGCAGCGGCAGCGTCAGAGCAGTCCAGTTCCTAAGACAGTTCGAATGCCAATATTCGAATAATTTTTATTTATTACCGTTCATTGCGAATTAGCTTCGTCGATGTAAAATATACGCTCACAAAGTCCTTTAGGGCTGGTTGTCAAATTTATTATTGATTGTCTTAGCCTATCTTCATCGGGTTGTCGACCTTCAACATTGCCAGCTAGGAT
>JBQCDO010000066.1:0-3000 GCA_051961195.1 Nitrososphaeraceae archaeon
ATTTAATATCGAAAGCACTACAAGGGCCGCAATCAACCCAATAACAATGTAAAGATTTTTTTGTGCCAAGTGAATTAATCTGGATATATGAAAAATAAAATAGCATTTTTGCATATCTCATTGGCATTAACCCTATTATCTTTAGCGTTGGCATACCTGCAAACATCATTATATCCTCTTGAAACTATAATTCATATAGTAAAGGCTGCAGAAACAGCTGAAGAAAGAGCACATGAGAGGGTTGAAAGTGGCACTATCCAAAATGGCTTTTCTCCAGTACGTCCTGAACAAGGCAAGCAAGTGGCTAAACAATCAGAAAAAATCGCAATCAATTTATCACCACAAAGTTTAATCCGATCAGGCTCTCCGTTACAAGGAAATCCAGCAGCACCAATCACAATAGTCGAATTTGGCGACTTTCAATGCGAATTTTGTGATAGGTTTGCTAAAGTAACTGAACCAAAGATAAACGCGACTTACATTCAAACAGGTAAAGCAAACATGATTTTCAAAAATTTTGTAACCCATGGGCCAGATTCCATCACTGCCGCCATGGCAGCCCAATGCGCTAATGATCAGGGTAAATTTTGGAACTTTTATCAAATTCTCTATAAAAATCAAGGATCTGAAAACTCTGGCTGGGCTAATACAAACGGTATGAAAAAGTTTGCATTACAAATACCTGGCTTGGACATTCAAAAGTTTAATTCATGTCTTGATAGCAGTAAATACAAATTGTTTGTAAATAAGGATAATACTCTAGCCATATCTTCAGGATTTCAAGGCACGCCTAGTTTTGTAATAGAAAGGAAAGATGGTTCAAGTAGAGAGACGTTACTAGGAGCATATCCTTTCCCTTCATTCCAGGCAGTAATCGATAAGAAATTAAATGAATAAATAAGTGGATTCAAAGCAATTTGAAACGGGAGAATAAAATAACTTCATTACTGAAATCAGGATCGAGACCTCATCTTACTATTTCGGCCTCTACAAGAATGGTATTCTCAAATTGGCATTATGTTGTTATAGCAGGAGTTATATCCACAATATTCTGGATCATTTTTAGTGTTTTTGATCAATTGCTCTTTTTTACGCCTGTACTTGTATTTTACCTACCAGATGATGCAGTAACAGGATTTATTCTCTCTACTATAACTACAGTCCTTTTGGGTATTGTTGTAGGTATGAATGTATATGTGCTAAGACATTCAAAAGGTTTGAAGATAAATATTAAATCACTTTTTTCAGGGTCAACTTTAAGTGTGCTTTCAAGCACCTGCGCAAGTTGTTCCTCGTTGGGGTCACTTCTAGTTTCTACATTTGGAGGAATAGGAGTAACTGCATCAGCCTTTCTAACTAATTATCAGACACCTTTACGAATTTTTTCGATAGCCCTTTTGATATGGGCACTCTATTCAATAAGTAATAAGTTGAGTAAGAGTTGTATTTTAGACTATAAAGTCGATAATCAAAAACAAGGATAAATAAACCCATTTTGATCCTCAAAGGCCTGAAGCGAGCAAGAACATGATAGAAGAAGGGAGAAATTTCAAGAATATAAAAAAAGAAAATCATACTTATTAATGGAGATAATAAGAGAACAGTCAATTCAATCGCCAAGAAACTTGGTACAGAAAAGGTTATGTTTCAGGTCTCACCTATTGCAAAAGCTTTAGAAATAAAGAATCTGCAAATTAATTAAGGTAAAATGTCGTCATGATCGGTGATGGTATAAATGATGCTCCTGCACTGATATAGGCCGACGTTGGGATAGCTATTGCTTCCGGGACAGACATAGCCATGTCTGCTGGACATATAATACTTATAAAAAATGACCTTAAGCATGTTCTTTATGCCTTAAAGTTAGGACAATATTCATTTAGGAAAATAAAACAGAATTAGCCATGACTTTTACTTATAATGTTGTAACAATATCAATTGCCGCTGGATTGTTATATGGTCTCACAAATTCTCTAGTACTAACTCGCGTTAGCAGCATTAGGGTAGGTCAGAAGTGATTGGACAGTATTTAGCAATTCCTTGCCATCAGAAGGTTTGCTCCATAATAGTGTAGATAATTTAAATATCCAGATGGATTGCCCGCGCTCGGATTAAGTTACTGTTTACTTACGATTATGGCTATTCTCATTACACTAATACATTTTTAACTATACCAAATAGTTATTAGGATTTTTGAGAGTGCAAAAGATTTTACTTGCAGTATTTTGTTTTTACTGCCTATCATGTTTGTTGGATAAACAATTCTACTGGTAATGGACTTTTAATATAGTTTATCATCGTAATCAACATTCTGCCGATTTTTTTGGTCTCACTATGTATATTCTCACCAAATTGTCAAGTAAAAATAACCTCTGTGTTTGATATCGTATGCTATAAAAATAAGCCTAGTAGTTGGAAAGAACTGTAACGTGTAAACATTGTAATGTAGATGCCTATTATAAACTGACAACTGAATACTTTAATGACTCTGAGGTGCTGACTAAGTATCTATGCATAAAATGCGTAAAGATAGAAAGCAAGAAAGCTATTGATGATATTCCTGCAATCAAATCCTTAAAAGTAGAACCTATACTACATACAGCAATACTTAATTTAATAGGTTGAAAATTAAAAAACAAATGGACAGGATTTTGACGGGATTTAATGCTAAAGTTGAGTATGACACAATGCTCCTTATCTATATGAAACCGAGCCAGTTATCCTTTTGGTAACTTATTTATTTATTTATGAAAAGTGGTCGGTCTCTTAATTTAAATAGAAATTATTTCTACGACATCTCTCTACCTGTCCTTGTAACCCTTCCAAGCTTGAAAAAGATGTTCATACTCTTGGGATGTAGGCGAACCAAATCCAGCTGCATCATAAAACTAAGGTCATCACGAATTGCTCGATGTTCTACTACCTTATTATCAAGAATTCTGAACATATGCATTGCTTCATAATTGAAGTTGCGTCCTGTTGGAGGGACGCCAAAAAAAT
>JBQCDO010000067.1:0-2827 GCA_051961195.1 Nitrososphaeraceae archaeon
AGATGAAAGATGCATAATATAATATGCTACCAAAAAGATGAATTAGGAGTAGAATCATTCCCATAGCTGTCCTATTTTCATAGTAAATGTTTATCTTCAACATATCTTTTCGATCATAAGTGGACCCAATCGATAAAAATCCTGAATTTTGGTGGCATATGATCGCTAAAGTTGTACCGATATTAAATGGTAGAGATCCTAATGGATATGCCATTCATCTGGGTCCTCATTATACCAGAATCCATAGATATTTGCTAATAGTATTTGCCGCCAAAACTTGTCCGGTGTTTAGACCAACAGGAAAGGAGATGGATAATTCGGTTTATTACACTTTGTACAGTTTAAGCAAGATTGCAGATTCACTTAAACAGTTTGGGCCCTACCACCAGCCTATTCATTACGATAGGACTAAAGTTGCAGGCAGAGTATATACGATTCTACATGAAAAGGGTCTAGTGATTATGAAAAAAAAGATTATACTACTTACATAACAATTACAGCTAAGGGGGAAGATCTATCTAAGGAATTACTGGTTGGACTTGATAGATAGAGTCAGGTGAGCGAAGTTTGTAAAAATTATGGTACTATCCCATAGTCAGCCGAGACATTAAAAATCTTCCAAGCTATATCCTCAATTAACGTTGAACTGTTATCGCTACGTTAGTTCCATATTTGAAGTGACAGGCCTTATACTTCTGTCCTCAGGGATGGGATGAATATAATCTTCAATGGATGTTGATGTTCTGCTGCTCTAGGCACCGAACCTAGAATACATTTCAGCATTATAAGGTAGTCCCGATATCCTATTTTCTAATCTTGGTAATCCAGATTGGTTTTCCCTGTTAGCAATCTCTTCTCTTAGCTGCGCTAGATATGCTTCGTGCATATATTCTTCTTTCATGTATTGATCCCGTCTGTCATTCAATATAGCTATATCATTAGTACATTTCATCTTTTGTTCTTGTAACATATGTGTCTCATTTGCTAGGTACTCTACCTTCGATTGTAAAAGTTCTAGTTGGTTATGATTTGCGAGATTTAATACATTGATTATTTGCTGTTCTCCCATTCCTAAATCGCTTATTATCTTATGTAATCTCAGAAAGGAAGAAATGGAATACCTGGAATTCTTAATTTGGTCGTATACTTGTAAAAAGTCATACATATTTTTCGTTTCCAAATATTGACGATAAATCATCCTTACCTCCTCTGGTGAAAGGTCTAGTTCAATAACTGCATCTGTGGGAGATTTGCCTTCAGAGAACATCTTGATAGCTTGGGTAGTTTTAGATTTTGATTTAATATCATAATCGCCATCATTTCTGTCTTCTAGTTGGCCATTTTCTCGCTCAATTTCCTGTTTGTATACTTTTATTATTGTACCTATTGCAGAAAATGACATACGTACTAATTGCGCGATTTCTCTAATATTTTTGCCTTTTTGATAAAGTTCGAGGACATATTGTTCTTTTTGATCTCTAGTCATATTTGAAAGCGGTTCCATATAATATTATCAATAGAAAGACTCAGCTTTAGCTGTTTCTATCTGTTACCGCTATGTTACCAGCTGCTACCAACATTCTTTGCCATTGTTACCAACTTGTTGTCTATTGTTACCGTCATGTTACCAGCTGCTATCAAAATGTTACCTACTGTTACCATGATGTTACCACCTGTTTTCAGCTGCTACCACCTGTTACCACAGAAAATAAGTCGTGCGAGAGATACCCACCACATGGGTAATGTAAAAAAAATAAATTTGAAAAATTACCTCCACCATAACTGGTTTAATCTTCCTTAATATTATACATACAGTATATGCCGATATTATTTCGTATTATTAGCAGTACTCCAAAACCCAGCTGTTGTGAGATTGTTGATCACCTCTGGCTGACCTACTTGAGCATTCACCTCATAAACAGCAATAAATGGTACTCCTCCTAATGTTCTAAGTACTACCGAACTGGCAACAAACGGAATAGACGCAGAGTAATATGGGGGTAGAGATCTGTTATAATTAGGTGTTATAATAGATGGTGCTGATAATACATACCCAGTGTTGGGATGAACAGGACTTACTAGGAACAGATTTCCAAACTTCTTTGTATCTATATTTGATAATGTTTTATTGTCAATACTAAGTCTGTGACCAAGTATTACTTCCACTGGTTTGCTTGCTGTAAATGTCAGAATACCAGTATAGTCCTTTCCATCCGCTCTATGCTGCAGGATTATTGTTCTCTGCACCTTAAGCTGTTCAGGCTGTCCTGGCTCAGAAGAAATTATTCCACGACGAAGAATGGTCTCGGAGGTGGTATTGCTTTTGCTGATTGCAGCTGTATTAGGCTGTGCCTTGACATTTGTTAGTGAATGGATTGATGAAATTGTTATTAATACCGTTAGGCTTAAAACTACCGTAAACAATTTTTCATTTTTATGCATGTTTTTTTACTAGCTAGAAATGTGCCTTAATATATTTTATTGCTGTAAAGAAGAAAGAAGATTGGAAGATTGAATGAGGTTATAGAGTATTCTTGGCAAGGAATGGAAAAGTTGCTGTTTAGAGCGGTTGGAATTAATAAGATAGATAAGAACAAAATCGCAAAGTCAAGAGTAATTCGGAATCAATTACAATTGATAAGGAGAAAGGAAGCAAGAGAACGAGAATACTGACCCGGTATGCACACATGTATGCAAGAGAAATGATGACATAAAGGTCTTGGCCGTGATCTACTATAGTTCAACAAAAAGAGACTATTGTCTGTTTTCCATTTAATGATAATACCCTACAGGCGTCTTTAATAGATCATATGAGATTGCCTGTCTT
>JBQCDO010000068.1:0-3886 GCA_051961195.1 Nitrososphaeraceae archaeon
TTGTCATAATCGTTATTTGACAATGAGTGAAGCTACAAACACTTGGTTCAAGTCTGCAAATCGAGGAGTTGTTCCTACACCTAGTTTCAGACATTTTCCTTCTCGACTAAGAGCCTATCCAAAAATTATTCTCCTATAGATAATAATAAGATAGATAATAATAAAACAGCCTAAACATACTACTACTACTACTACTACTGCAAAATAGCTTCCTAACTTCTTTTCATCCCTAACCAAAAGTTTTCTGAACCTGTCGCGCCAAGAGTTGGTTCTTTCTATAACCACATCTTCTTTTAGCATGATGACAATGATTATTACAACCACTAATGTTTATTTCTGATTGTGTCTCCTCTATGTCAAATAGCGATAGATATCCTCTATAGGTTTGCATACCTCGATCGCTTGAAAGTCATATCCTTATCAAGATATCTTTGGGATAGGTTTTGAGTTATCTATCTATCAATTTAATTCGTGTTAACAACAAGGTAGTTGTATGCATTACGGATACTGAATAAGAATGTAAATTAAACCACAATGCTCATTTCAGATTTAAATCATGACTATATATCTTCGACCGATAGATTAGGCAGTAGGTTTCGAATTCCATAATATTATTGCATTGCTATGACTTGCTATAGTGCTAAGCAGCTAAACGTTTAGGATTTTTTACTATGAACATTCGCAGACCGACTACTTTTTTTACTCGCGAATTAAAATTTGCTCATGGATTATTAAGCGCGACTTGTCCACGGACTCGATCCTCCGTCCCGAATAAGCAATACCTGAATTTGGAAAGTCCTGGCATCTAAATGTAGTTACTGGAATAAGTAATGTATGATAAATTTTAGTGGGTAAAATCTAACGTGGTAAAAGACTTAACGGACGCCTGGTATGAAATATGTGAGCATTGGCTAGGGATATTCAAGAAGATTACGAAAATCTCGGTAAAGTACTTAATTCATTATATGTTAACACGATAGAATGCGCTAAAAGGATGATATCTAGGACTAAGTTTGGGCCTGGAACACACGAACAGGAATGTAGCCGGGACAATCTTCTATGCTACTTGGCATTAAGAAAGCATGACATATCAGACTTACAGATACGCTTAGATCAACAGGGCCTTTCATCATTAGGAATGATAGAAAGTAATGTACTTTTTAGTATGGAGCAGGTTCTCAAACATTTTGGAATAACAGCACCTAATGGCGAGACACTATGCAAGATTACTGCTCAAGAAGGCAATGCAATATTAAACGATCGGACACAGCTGATGTTTGGTCATCACGAGAAAGGAAGAAGAACACGAATAATGGTAACTCTTGATGCCTCTGATATTTTTCAATATGACTTAATTGAGTTGCTTCTCGAAAACGGGTTGGATCTTGTTCGAATTAATTGTGCTCACAACACAAAGAGAGAATGGAAGCTCCTGATCGAATCAATACGAATTGCAGAGCAACGATTAATCGAACATGGAAAGAAAGTTGGAAATGAGTGTCCTATTTTAATGGATTTAGCAGGTCCTAAAATTCGCACAGGCCAGATGGAACTAACAGTTAGTCCACTAAAAATTACAGTATTAAAAGATCTCCATGGCCGCCCTATTCGATTTGTTGAGGGCTTTTTAGATAGTGAAGCCGACGTAACAAAACTAATCAGCATGGAAGGTGCAGCATCTAGTTTCGTTATCGCAATATCAAAAATAGACTATGGTGGTTTAGGGAGTTTACAGATCGGCCAGAAAATAACCTTCAAGGATGCAAGGGATCAGAGGCTACGCAACATGACTGTCCTTGAACGCCTGAGTCCATCGAAAGTACGCATTGGATTAGAACATACAGCATATTTAAAGGAGGGTATAAAGTTAGAATGTCAATCAAATAACGTTAATAATAACAATACTAAATGTTCATTCACGATTGGTCGAATAATGCCGCAGCCTATTGAAATTAATGTTGAAGCCGGAAACACGTTGCGAATTTACAGGGATGGCTCGAGGCTGGGTCATTTACCTAATGGGCCTGACGGGACACCTGCTGGCATTAGTTGTACACATCCCGAGGTACTTGATCGAGTTTTTGTTGGCCACAGGGTATTCATAGACGATGGAAAAATTGAGGCGGTAGTAAGATCATCGAATAATCAGTATCTTGAGTTAGAAGTTGTTTCGCCCAAAGGGCTGATAGCTAAAATAAAGTCACACAAGGGCATCAATTTTCCGGATTCTTCTGTCAAATTGCCGGCGCTGACTCAGGAAGATATCCTAAATCTACAATTTGTTGCTGAGTATGCTGATTTAGTAGGATTAAGTTTTGTCCAAAATCCTGAGGATGTTATTAGCTTACAAAGGGAATTATCGAAGCTTGGTAGTCTGGATATAGGTATCGTAGCAAAAATAGAAACAGTTGATTCGACTCATAATTTGGCAAAAATTCTCTTAGCCGGACTAGAATTGCCTAAATTCGCAATTTTAATTGCAAGAGGTGATTTGGCAGTTGAAGTAGGATTTGAAAATCTTGCGTTCGTTCAAGAAGATATATTATGCCTATGCGAATCCGCGCATATCCCTGTTATCTTGGCAACCCAAATTCTAGAAACACTAACTGAAAGTGGTCTTAGAAGTCGTGCAGAAATAACTGATGCTATAATGGGACAGCGCGCAGAGTGTGTTATGCTCAACAATGGAATACATATAATTGAGGCGCTCAAAACATTAGGAACCCTATTAACTGTAGAAGAGCAACATCAGATTAAGAAACATCGGTTATTCAGGGATTTTACTACACAGTCTGGTACATTCTGACACATACTGACGCAGATCATAATGTTGTTAAAATCATATAATTATCATAAACTTGCTCTAAAACCTATATAATGAGCCAAGCGCTTGGCATGGTTATGATGCGGTCAACAATTACATGGTTCTGTTCTCTTTCTTACTTGATATATCATAATCTATATCGGAATCATAAAGCTATAGATTTTTCCTTAACTTTACAGAGCCTGTAATATGGTCGAGTTTTGTTGCAACTTCTTATTTTGTTCTGAAAGGGTCATCTCCTGCCACCCGATATCTAGTACACCGAGAGCTTCATTCTATTTTAATAAGGACTACGATTCTCAATTTGTAAAATAACTAAGGCGGCTCGGCATGCGAGTCAAGAATTCTTCAGTAATTCCGATACCTACGTAAACTAGTCCGGGCTCTAGGTATCACAGCTAAACAAAGATTAATCACTAGCTATGTTAAATAAGAGCCTGATTCCTTTTAATAGTACTCCTCTGAGTCATCGTTTTCATGTGGAAGAACGGTAATCCTAGAAGGAGAGAATATAACCGATCTCTAACAAATCATTAAACCCTAATTAGCATGCAAATTTAGATGCCAAAGTTGCCAGTTTGTCTGACAAAAATTAATCTCATTGCCACAAGAACCGAACAATTATCTATCTGGAATAGAGATCTATGATTACAGATTCTAAATTTGTAGATCCGCCGAATTGTATTTATACTTCGGTGAATACATCGAACTGTGTTTTCCAAAGATCTATTTGGATCCAGAAGTATGCAAACTTTTGTTATCCTTGTGGTGGCAGGCATTGTTTTGTCTGGGATACTTCCTGTAAGCAATTATCAAGTGTCTTTCTCAAAGAGCAAGCACAATCCAGGAAATTTAGGATCTCAGGACTCTACGAACAATGGTGACAGTAACCCAAAAACCAAATCCCCGCCAGCAAACGAAGGTGAACCTACAACAACAACACCACCAGCAAACGAAGGTGGACCTACAACAACAACACCACCAGCAAACGAAGGTGGACCTACAACAACAACACCACCAGCAAACGAAGGTGGACCTACAACAACAACACCACCAGCAAAC
>JBQCDO010000069.1:0-3452 GCA_051961195.1 Nitrososphaeraceae archaeon
GTGCGACCAAACTATGTCTAACGCTATAAGGTTTTGCTTATATTCGTCTTGATCATTATATCTTTTGACTACGGATAACGCTTTTGGGATATCGAGTATCTACAGATTCGGTACTGACAAGTCGAATGTAATTAAGTTCCTTCCTGGTAAATTCATATTGAGTATAATAATATTCTTCATGGTTTGTATGAATGAGAATACTAGTCTCCTGTTCTATGCTTTCAACGATCTATTTCTTGTCAAAATCGTGGTACAAAGGCTTTGAGTGAAAAAGAAAACACCAGTAACAATGCAAACCGTCGCGCAACATGGTTAGAACTCTTCTATGACCTTGTTTTTGTAGTTGTTATCTTTCAACTTGCTCATAAATTAGAGGATGATATCTCGTTAAAAGGTTTTCTTGGTTTTTTAACACTCTTCGTTCCTGTGTGGTGGTCATGGATCGGTGCTGTCTTTTATGCTACTAGATTTGACACTGATGATCTGGGACACAGAATTTTAGTACTTTTGCAAATGGTAGGCGCTGCTTTCTTGGCGGTATATGTGTCCGACGCCTTTGGGGATGGTTCTGTTGGTTTTGCTCTTTCGTATGCAGCAATTCGTATTATTCTTGTTTTAGAATATGTACGAACAGGTACTAGCAAATCATTTTCATCTGCTACCCCACTTATACGACAAAACAGCATAGGTTACTTATTTGCTGCAATTATGTGGATTATCTCGACGTTTGTTCCTCCACCATTTCGGATCGTTTTATGGGGAGTCGGGCTGGTAATAGATTTTGCAACACCAATAATAGTAGGAAGATTGCATCCACAATTTGCACCACATATATCACATATAACTGAACGTATGGGCCTTTTCACAATACTAGTACTGGGAGAGTCTATCCTAGGAGTTGTGCCAGGAATCTCAAACATGGATTCCAATTTTTATTCTATGTTAATATTGGGCCTAAGTCTTAGTATATCTTTTAGTTTGTGGTGGCTGTATTTTGATGGTGTAGATGGTGCACCTATTAGTGCTCTGCGAGAAAAAGGTAAGATTGGCGTGTACTCACTTTGGTTGTTTGGACATTTTCCCCTTGTTGTTGCAATAACATCAGTTGGGGTTGCATTAAGTTATATCATATCAAAAGCACATGCGTTAGTTCTATCATACATTGAACAGTGGCTTGTCTGTGGCAGTGTTGCATTGGCATTGGGTGCTCAAGGGGTATTGCACCTCTCATCTGCTTATTCTTACTTGTATACTGGATCTGTTCAGGATTATCGCATCAGTATAAGATGGGCAACATATAGAATAATTTCGGCTGGTATGATTCTTCTAATCCCCATTTTACGTATCCCGTTGCCACCACTTTCACTTGTCTGTATTTTGACCGCAATTTGCGCTGCACAAATAGTTATAGATTTAAAACAGCATCCCTATCATCATCGACCTCAAGCCTCGAATGATTTTTTTGTTTAAAGTCATAGTTACTGTTTCGCAAGAAACACTACTTTCTCCTATCTGTGTATACGTAGCAGACTAGTCTCACAGGACGGAAAACTAATGCCATTACTGGATGAAACATTATAACCACACCGTTTGAAGATATGACTCAGATATTGGCACTATCCTGTCTATATTTTGTACTTCGATCGTAGTTCTCTAGAGTTATAACAAAACTAAGAAAACTAGTCGCAATATTTGGACCACTAATAACCGGAGGGCTAACTATTACATTATTGAGTCTGACATCACAATTAGAAGCTGTGAACACTCCGCAATAACAATATCAATAATTAAATAGCCTTCAGAATGTAATCAAATATTCGACACGCTAAACTGCAAATTCAATTTTCATAAGATTTAAAGATAGAGTGAATGCTGCAAATCTTCTTGCAGCAGGATACCAAATGCTTGACTTTTATGCTAAGATCCATTTCTATGCTAACACGTTCTCTAATGCAGATTTTTCATTGACATCAGACCAGACGGTACCTGATGCTCTTGTAGATAGCTTGGTTATTTCTGGAAATGAATCAATAGTGGCTGATCGGCTTGCCGAACTTCTGGATGCAGGTCCTGGCGAGGTAATGGTATTCTCTCGTCCCACAACAGGTGCAGGTGATGATGATGAGCAGACGCGACTCATGCAATTGATCGGTCGGCTATATGATTGCGAGCTCTGCCATCATAGTATCACAAGCTGAACTTGTTGTGGTTTTCTGTAAGGACTAAGACCTTAATCCATCGATTTGGAAAGTCGAAGATATTAAGTTCATCACAAGTGTTGATAGTTTTACCTATCAATAGGATCCGCTGGTTACGAGTAAGTTTGGACATTTAATAGCTCATTTATACGCCGCCGGATGACCGAGTTACTCATGAAACCTTTTGTCCGATCATCGTCTCTGTCCGTCGAACGATGTCTGTCTATACAGATGATACCTCAATTTAGAATGTTTATGATCTGGCGCGCCGCACATCTGTATTAGAAGGCATTTTTCTGATATAATTATAATGGGCGTTTCAAGAATCCGATGCTGTCCAATGTGTTAAGACTTACTGGTGATTGGCTGAATTAAATACACTGGTTCCCATCCATCAATTGCTTCTATCTATAGATATCACTTTATGATCACCTTATAGCACCTTAAATATTGCACTCATATCAACTAGCGTACGCTGACCGGCCAAAAGTCTTATTTTATTTTAGTGCTCAAAAACAGATTCTAGTAGGTCAAGGCAATGTTGACATCCTTCCTTATCAGCATCTTTTTGAACAATATCTAGAAGTTTAAGCAAGTCATTCATCACCTCATTTTTAGTCATTAACTTTAATTGTGGTATGATTTTCTCGTTTTCTATATCAGTCATTATATATTCACGCTTGAAAGAGTCGATCAGTGGTTAAGTGCACATAAGTCCTGCTTAGCCTCTGCATTTAAGCTAGAGGCCGCAAGGTTTTGCGCCTACTCCTAAATGAAACGTAAAGCTTCTTTTAACAAGTTCTCCACATTGAAAAAGTCATATAAAACGTTCTTTTGTTCTTATAAAATATTTTATTAGAACAAAGAATTTATCCACAGCTAAATATAGTCCTATCAGTATAAAAGAACGCATTTTTGGGTGCGCGCCCACGACTAATCTGGTAGATAGAATTACCATAGTTATTACTATTCCTCACATAATTACGTGCATCAAAAAAGTGGAAATTTTTATTACTTTATTATCCTTATATTTTGAAATCGCTTACTTCAAATCGTCCAAATTCATTGTGGGATGTATTTCTACGTTGGCATCGAATCCCTGAAATAAAGGTTCTAGAATTGCAGGTATCATATCTGGACCTGGCAAATCCAAAACAAAAACGAAAGTTCTGTTTCCATTTACTTCAGTAAAGTATGCAGCCTCACAGTTGTACTTCTTGGTATAGTCTTCGATAGTCTTCAAGAAATTAGGAT
>JBQCDO010000070.1:0-3781 GCA_051961195.1 Nitrososphaeraceae archaeon
AGATGAAGTCATACATTTACAGCATTCATACAACGATGATCAATTGAGATGGTTTCGGGCAGGTTCTGCACTCAATTTACTTCGTTCAATCGACATTGATTGATCAACTCGAATCAAGTCCTTTACCGGCACAGTCTAGAATGAGAACTGATAAAGCTATTAACCAAAAGAAAGGAAGAATTAAATCCTGTAATCTAAAATAGATTGGTTACTCATGGGTTTGAGACTGTACTTTCACCGAACAAGAAGCAATCCCTAGTGCGATCAGAACATCGTAACATCGTAAGATAGAAATTGACATAGTTAGGTAGAAACAAAGTTATATGAACTCATAAGAATTACTCCTTGTATAAGAAATTGTATCTCTCGCATTGTACAATATTATTTATTATGCTATCCGTGGCTCTAGTAATTACTCCATCCTATCATAATTTTTTCCAAATATTAAAGGCGCAAATGAATATGTTACCATCATCCATGAATACGTCGGCACCAATAGATTACAATTCGACAAAGTTTGTTACTTATAAAAACCCTATTTTAGGAATCCAAATTTTACATCCAATATCTTGGAAGCCCATCGAGAACGTAACGTCTAATGGTCATATCGTTGAATTCATGCCGGCAGTAGAAAACGAACATCAGCAACTAATGCCGTTCGTAACCTTGTCAATTGAAAATATTAGTAGTAAAAATAGTGATTTGAAGTCCTTAACCAATCAAAACTTACAAATTGCAAAGGGATTGCCTGGATTTCACATGATAAATTCTAGTAGTCTAGTACTTTCTGGAGTCCCTGCACACAAAATTATCTACACGTTCTCAAGTCTAGTACCAATGCCATCAGAATTCCAATCAATGAATATATGGACTATAAAAGGTAACACTGCGTATACAATATCATATTCTGAGGCAAAATCTGAATACCTCAAACACCTCCCAGCAATAGAGAAAATCGTCAGATCCTTTGTAATAGTCAAGTGATTCTAGTTGGAATTTACATAGACAAATAATAGTTGATGAATATAACACTACGCTCACAAGATATCAAAATATTAAATAAAAGTAAAATAAATTTTAACTAGAACCAGATCCCACCTATAAAACATGTAGCTCAAAAATTCGAATTACTGTGCTGCTAATGAAATGTTAGCCAGTAACAGAAAATCTTCCTCACAGACAATTTACCCCTCATAGAAACATGCTATTGATTTTATACTGAAAATTAGTTTCCAACTATTTCGTCCAGAATAGGGGTTCATGCCTCCAACATTTCGTTAGCTGAATGCAACCATCGATGGCTCAGGCTAGAGGGAAAACTATACCTGTATAAAGTGTGTTGTGTACGTGTATATCTATACGTATTGAGATATAATCTAGTAAAGCGTCTAGGTTCAGGAGGCTTTGGGGCAGTATATGGAGTAATCGGAGAAGACAACAACAAGTATGCATTAAAAGAATTAGAAAATTTCAATAGTATCAACAAAGATCGCTTTGAGAGAGAAATAAGAATTCTTTCACAACTAGACCATCCAAACATCGTCAAAATTACTCAGTGGAACGTAGGCGGTGACCCTCCTAATTTTACACCGTATTATGTAATGGAATACTTGAGTGGCGGTTCACTTAGAGAACATATGGATGAAAAGTTTAGTCGTGGAGAACTATTTGAACCGAGGTGGACAATTAACAAAATAATCTTGCCTATATGTAATGCTTTAGCACAGGCTCATAGCGAGAAAATATACCACAGAGACTTAAAACCAGACAACATTATGTACACAACTCCTAATAGATATGAAATCAAAGTTACTGATTGGGGACTTGGAAAAGATGTTAAAAGAGAATCTATAGCATTAACTGCGGCTCTAGGAGAGCTTGGAGGAACACCAATCTACTGCGCACCAGAGCAGTGGTTTGGACGAGATACTGTGGATGGCCGTGCTGATATATTTTCAATAGGGATAATATTTTATGAAATGCTTACTTCCAAAAAACCCATCACCTATGAAGATAACAATAATACTCTACAAAAAATGGTTGTACAACCCCCATCAACTTATCGTTCGAACATCACTTCTAGATTGGATCAATCAATCAAGAAAATGATGGAAATTAAACCGGAGAATAGGCATAATTCGATCTGGGATTTGATCGCAGAAATCGAAACCCTACCTGAGAACTATTCATGAAAAATTCATGAAAATAATGTATAGATAGAAAGGTAATTTTTAGAACATAATGGATCATGATAATTATTCTAGTTATCTAGCATTAAAAGCGAGTTCTAATATAGTCGGCTCATTATTTTAGTTTGTTCTTAGATATGGCTTTGGTAACGCTGATCTGATTAAAAGTACTATATAATATATCCTTTACACTGGTAACACACCCTAGTAACATATTCAGATCAGCCTACTCAAGCTTCGCTCATTTTCTTATTCTATTTCAGATAATTATTGACCTTGCTATCTACGAATCTGAAAGCATTGGCGTCTAATGTGATAGCTATGGTGCATCTCTGGCCATCCACATATCGTTATTATTCCTAAAAAAGTCTGTAATTTTCAACTGTTCTCTCTTACTTCTGTACATCTTACTTTTCCTTTTCCATTCATTCTTAGATAAAGATAGACCAATACATGCAAAGGATAAGGCTTGTTCAAAATTCTCAATTTCTTCTGCCTGCCCTTCAAACGCCCGTCTGATGCCTTCCCTAACCTGCCAGACCCCTACAGGCATAACGTACTCTGAGTGAATTTCTCTTAGGACTAATGCCGCAGCCTTACGTTTCGCTTTGAAAAGATGCTCAGCTACACTCAGTCTAGCAGCAAAATATGCTCCTGCTATAGAAGGATAATGATCAAGACCATTTGCATTTTCAAAGTCTACTCCGACCTGCATATTTCCACTATTATTATCATACCATGCCTCTTGCATTTCAAAACTCCAAATTTCATCTGGAATCAATATTATAGAGTAATAGTTGCCCAAATGTGCATACTTGTAGACCTTGAAGAGATCGATAATGGAAAAGGTTTCAATTTTTTTTATTAAATCAGCTGATATGACATCATCAGTAGCAGAAATACTCCATCTCGTGGGTACCAACCTACGATTTTTTTGCAGTCCTAACATACCAATACTTAAGACTCTATGGATACTGCTAATTTCGACGCCGTCCTGATATAGATTTATTATACCTTGAGCTGCAGGTAAATCTTTATCATAATAAACATCTTCTATTCTTTGATCGACTGAGATTGAGGATGAAGTTTTAAAACTTTTCAAGGGTGCAACGGGACCAAAAGAGACCGAGTCAGTATCTAAACCCAAATCTTTTTCCTGCTCCAGGTCTGTAATCGGTACCTTTTCAAATGTTGCTTCACTTTCAACTGATTTGTTTGTCATAGCAACTTCCTGCAAAGATTCCACATATTTTTCACTTATATTATGAACATTGACTGTTGAAACTCCTCGCACCAGAGACAACCTGTAATTCACAATCTCCTCTAAACTTTTGCCAAGCCACATCTCTGGTTTATCGAGGATTGTTGTGTCTCCATGAATGGGTGGCATCATTGGTCCGGCTTTTACTTTGGGGTAACCGTAGCGTCCGACAAATACTGAAGGTGGTGTGGCACCAGAAAGAGTCTTTAACGATAACTTTGCAGAATTATCATTAAGGAATTTAATCCAATTTCTCTCTAATCTGGCTTTGATCTCGTTCGCGGTAGCCAAATCACTCTATATTATATCAAGAACAGAAAAGTTATTTGAA
>JBQCDO010000071.1:0-2154 GCA_051961195.1 Nitrososphaeraceae archaeon
CGAACTGTTAGTTTAATTTCTACAAGAGACATCCTTAAGCCCCTTACTATTAGTCAGAATTTAACTGTTTTCTAGCAGTATTGGTCAAGGGAAAACACGAACTTCGCCTGATTATCTACGTATCTCCAATGACTATCGACGACTATAGATCCAAATGTCCCTGACAGATTGCTTTGCATTGCTGAAATCTTGAGCTGTGCTTGTATACCTCTGTTGGGGAGCATTTGCGCCTATGGTTTTTTCTAATGTAAGTTACGGAATGTAAATCATGTGAATAGTCTGTCCATCCTCTGAACTTTAGTCTAACCCAGATCATTTATTGATAACTTACCTTGAGAACGATCTTTAAATAGAACGCAGATGTTGCTACAAATTATGGGTAAGTACGACAAAAGCTCGACCGCGCTGGTAATTATAGGTATCGTCGGACTAGTAGTAGCCTTGGCCGTCGGATACTTGTTTTGGCGCGGAATATTGAGATGGTGAGTTATCTTCTTGCTGATCTTCTAAGAATCTATCTGAATATGTATTAATAATAAAAGAAGATTAAGATGCTAGAATCACTAGCATCTTGAGTTTTAGGAGTGACTCCATTGCATCAATTCCTAATAGCCCTCCTGCGGTTTCTTTTAGATCCATTTTATGAATTCTTTCTAGTATACCAGCAAGGGTAGCGTATTTTGTTTTCAACTCACTAATCTTTTGTTCAATCACTTGATCAAGCTCTTTATCTTCACCTATGAAACTCAGTCTCGTAGCATGAGTCCTTAGTACAGACCTTACAGGTTCAACTAGTACCAATACACTAACGACTTCTTTTAGATCCATGTCTGGAATCCTTTCCAGAACGGCAGTAAATATGGGATACTTTGCTCTCATCACATCAATCTGTTCCTTAACCTTCTGATCGCTGGCATCTTTATCCGAAATACTCATACACTAAAATCTCCCAGCGCAGTAATTAAACATTCACTGAACATTAGTTAGATGACCATTTGCAAAGTAAAATCGCGTATCACTATTTACGATATGCTACCAAAGTTTGATTTCATTATTGCTCTCTATAAGTCTTGTTGGATATGTCTACCCCGACTTATTTTGACTAATTTATAAGAACGAGTCGAAAGACAAACATTCTTCAAAATAGACGATAAAACATGGGAGTCCAAATTATGGATTACAAGAATATTTTGTTATCAGGCGTGGTTATCATGTAGCTATAGCTAACACCATTGTATAATGTGATACGATTGCTAGTCGAACCTGAATCTTCTATCTCTTCATTACCAGCATCTAAGGAGATGATGATTATTTTAGTTGACCACGGATTTCCCCGTTTGAGTTCTCATGTGTATGAACATTGACATAATCTTAGCCGTCTTCTATTAGTCGGACTAAATCAGTTACCTGCTTTCCTGCTAAAGGGCCTATAAGATCAGCAGAAGTACTAGTGCCACCCACAGAAGTTGAAGTACTACCGTCACCATTACTGGAAGAAGATGCTGAGGCACCTGCAAAAGTATTACCTGTTCTCAAGGTTGCGATTACAGGTCCGTTCGTTCCTAAACTGCCTTTGTGAATATGAGCTCCACTGACTACACCATTTAGATCGGAAATAGATAACCCATAGTCCAACATGTTTTGCTGGATATGCGAATAGCTTAATTTTTCCTGAAGCATCGGTATTAACAGGTGATACTTCATTATCGCCAGTTAAAACAGCACTGAAATGTTTTCCTGAGACAGCAGACGTCAATGATGATGAGGATGAGGATGTGCGCGCCATCGCCACCGTCGATACCGCGGCTGATCCAGTCAGGTCTGAAGAAAAATTATCTAGTTTTATGATTTGAGGTAAAGTATTCTGTTAGTGGAAATCGGTGCTGGATTATCTCTGTACATCTCATCGTATTATATTATCTAATACGGTGTTTTTCATTGACCAACCTGAGTTCGCGAGAGGGAAACTATTATGCATTTGGAACCAGATGAATTATTTCTTTTTTATAGTACTAGAGTGATACTCCGCCATCTCTCTAATTGCTGAGTTATAGCTCTTTACATACTCCTTTAAAAGCTCTGTATTCTTCGCCAAAACTTTATTTTGTATGTTCATCCAGTTGATCAAATTTCTTGTATACTCATTTGAATGAT
>JBQCDO010000072.1:0-4740 GCA_051961195.1 Nitrososphaeraceae archaeon
TGACTAAAAACGTGAGCCGAACTGACAATATATTCATCACCGATGAAAAAACCTGTCCCAAAACTACTTATGACATCTTTTGTATCATTGTTAGAGAGACCTACTGCAACTGTAGCAGATTTGACTCCTTTCAACTTGTCAGCTTCGATCATCATTATCATATTGCTATACAATTTAATAATCTTATGATATCAAATCAGATCCTATCTGACCAATCTGATACAATCAGCCACAGCACTGCGTTGGCCACTAGAACAAGATCCATGGAAAGACTTACAGTGATTGTCTTCGGGGAATTGCCTCAACATAACCCATTTTGTGTTGTGTTTACACTCATTCAGGGGATCCATATAGCAATATAAGGACTGGTAAGAATCTATTAGTAGAATAGAATAGTTGGGCGACAGACGTTTTTGTAACCAACGTAAAGCTTTGATAGATATGCATGGTTGTCGATGTGCTAGCATCCTGGCAGAGTCTTTTGGACCAACAAGGAGTAACATACTTCGTATAGATTCTAGTATAGAAGGTGATATTCCTTTGTTAGCCTGTTCCCTCTGACATGTGCTCTATACTATAATAGCTGTAGTAATACTGATTGTCATGCTCCTGCGATTATCATATGAATTATACTACAAAAGCCGTCAATCCATCTCTGATAAAAGGTATGTGGATGTTTAACTATTTCACTCTTAGAGGCTTTTAGGGTCGGGGTCACTACTAGGCTTAAGTCATCGTGAGAAGTAGCATCACTTAGTCCTAGTTTAATCCCAAGTCATATTCGGATTTTCCACGTACATTCTGCGCGCCTATTATTAGTAGTGCTACGATGCACTAATTAATGTAGAGTTCCTGTCACCCATTCTGTTTATTTGCCTAGCTCTAGTATTGCCCACTGAGTAGCGTATGCACTCTTAAAGCCTAGACACCATCCAGGATTCAAAGTCACATCATATCCGTGATCTTCACAACTTCCTTGATAGCCGGCACCGTTTCGAAAGTCCTCTCGTGCGCCTGCCTTCCCGCACTTGATCCGTCTGCATGTGCCACCTGAGGTTTCAGCCCGAAAGCTGATACCGTAGCTGCTGCGATCATTGGGGACTCTAGTCGAGGTAGTTTCTAACTCATAATTATATTTTATTAACTCATTGGAGACATACTTAATTCATGAATTGTTTTGATCTGGGGGAATATTAAGCCATTACGACACTATCAAATTTATATTCTCTAAAAAGAGAATTGAGAATTCGATTAAATGCTAGTGGTATATGACTATATCAGAAAAAATTTCAGCTAGGTTAAGGCAAACGATCTCAATCTCTATCATCCTTGCAACACTGATGATCTCCTATTAGTGTACTATCGTCCCACGTACTGGCTCAGACTTCGCCTACAGGGTCATTACCTTATCTTCTCTGTATTGCAATAAAATGACTATAGTTTTCCTAAAAACGACAATATTTTATTAATTACTATCGTTGTGTTTATAACCTTGAGAACGGACTTATTGTTGAACACACTATATGTCAGGAGTACAGTCTGTGGTTTCGATGTTGATTAGCAGAAAGACATCAGTTGCAGTAGGAATAGCGATAATTTTCATTGTAACTATTGATTTGCTTACGACTCGTCAGATTTTACCCTATAACAATGATACGGAAGCTGTAATCTTTATTTTGACTATAGTGATTGGTTATGGCATCGGTTCGTGGATCCTTTTGTCATTCACTAAACGATTAAGTAAAGACATTAGAGCTAAATCATACTTTATCAATCTAATCCATTGGACTGTTACCTTAATTCAATTCGCTCTATTAGGAATACTATTAGTTGTACTCTTTAGTAATACTACAGGACTTCTCTCTCCTCTAGTCCTTGCTGTTAGTTCTATAGTTGCAAGCATCATTATGGGGGCAATCTCATTCAAATTCTTCTCATGGTATAAATTAAGTAATTATAAAAATTTCACTATCTTGTGTTATGCTGTAGCAGCGATATTGATTGCTACTTCAATAGCACAAGAAGGTTTTAATAAATTACTATTGATACAAGTAGTACAGGAGCCTACGCCGCCAGGAGCAACTATCCAATCAACTTTTTTATACAAATCATCTGACAAATATAATGGTCAAATAGAATATAAGGTAGTAGGCCCTCACACTACTACACTTTATATTCTACCAAATTCGTACCAAGCACTTTGGGATATTGGTTCGGTGATTCCTATAGCGTTCGTATTTAGATGGTTAGCTTCTACTGCGCTTTTGCGTAGCTTTTATCAAACAATAGGTAAACTCCCTACTTCTTATTGGATTATTCTTTCACTTCCCCTAGTATTCTATTTTATTGGAAAAATATCAGTAGACTGGACAGGAGGAAGCTTCTTGGGAGTAGATGAAGAATATCGATATTATTTAAAACTATTATTTAGAATGGGTAATGTAGCAGGAAGTATCCTGTTTGGTGTTGCCTTCTTTGTAATAGCAAGAAGAATGACTTCACCGAAATTAAAAGACTATCTTATAATTACAGGAATAGGCGATACAATAGTGGGTCTTGCACTTTCAACTTCAGGCCTGCAACAGACGTACGGAATCGCTGGACATTCCCTAGTACTATTATCTTCATATCTGTTTAGTATAGGACTGTATCTTTCGGCAATAGCGTTGTCACAGGATAGTTTGCTGAGAAGATCGATTAAAAAATCTGCAATAAATTTAATAGATGATATTGGATCGGCACAAATGGAACAACAGATAGAGGGAAGGGTAAAGAAGTTAGTTCGAAAAGAACAAAAAGAACTTGAGGGACAGACTGGTGGCTTTTCAGATGAAGTTGGTGAGGATGAACTCAAAGAATACATGGAGTTAGTGATAGAGGAAACAAAGGACCCAACCAACTACTTTAAACAGAATGAATCTCGAAAATAGATCTTAGTCTGACCATATGGGGAGGCCGCTCTACCTATTTCTAGCAAACTCGCCATCGGAATTCAGTATCTAGGAATAAACCAAAATTGCTCTATGCCAAAAGTGATTGTAGATACTCTCCAACCTTGGTATAGTTTAGTATAATGAAGGCTCATTCGTCAGAATGGCTCTTGCATTGTAAGCTCTGCCATTTTGTGAACCTTTTCATGCAAGTCATTGAGAACTCTAGTCTAATTATAAATTGACAGACTCTGTATTTGCTTTCTTGAGAAAATCGGCAAGTCCATAGTTCATACTATTCAATTGTTTGGGCGACGCCGGCGTTAACGTTATTTTGTCTCATCTTACTTTCCTTTAGTTTTTCTATTTTATATTGCTCGCCGGATTTTTTTCTCTCATCCACGTCTTTAGACAGAAGCTTACCTATTCTATCAATATATTCGCACATATTTTGCGTTCATCTTGCATAGCATATGCTCGCCGGCCATTTGTGCCATCTTGTCGTACGCCGGTTTTTTTGCCGGCGATTTCATATGTGATTGTAAACCCGGTGAACGGATCAAATGTACTGCGAGATTTGTTTGGCGCTAAATATAGCTTAGATATAATGTATTATACTGTAGGAAATTGTCAGTTATTGACAACTGGGAACGATATGTCTATTGTCTTTTTTGCAATGCTATGGCGACGCTCAAGCCAACCAAGACTGGTCGTATACTGCTAAGATGTAATACATGCTCTGTAATGGGTTTTCGCCAACTGAATACTATCGCAGCAGAAAATCCAGGCCTGCTGGATCTCAGATTTACACCTGTACGTTGACCTAGTGTGAGATAAAGCCGATAGCGTAGATAATGCTTTGCCCAAGCGACACTATCGCAGTTCTTGTGCCAGTAGTATTCCGCAGTTTACTAGCTGGTTAGACAGTCGTGGGATAGATTTCGATCAATTATCGACTATTATAAATTTGAATATGGTGTGGGAAGATCTATAGCGATTTCAAGCACGATAAAGCGTTACTATTGATAGAAATACCAGTGAAAACGTATAGGAATTAGAGTACCTTATAAACTAGCGTTATTGTATCACACTGTATACATACTATTTAAAAAATATCTAGTGATAATATAATTGCCATATGTTTGTGGTGGAACGGTGGTAGAATGGTGGATAGGTAGGTAAGATCTGTTTTCCTGGTTCGGCGTAGTCTGGTGCAAAAGTAAAATAACATGCACTTGAATTTGACTAGCTCACTCGATCGTTCATGTACCAGACAAGGCCCAACCAAACTAAGCTAAACCAACTGAGAACACCCGACAAGTCTCGCGGGCATATTCTGAATCTGCTATCAGTATTACAAATACACAGCCAGACTAGCAAGACATTTTCGCTATCTTACCGAAACTACAGTGACAGGTAGCCAAGTCATGAAAGTCCCTTTGTTATTATCGCAATAGTCACACTTGTGGTAAGTGTTCATACTAAAATCGTCTTTATAGACCATTTCATCTGTTCTTAAAGTGGTTATATATCTTAATTGTAGGACTTTTATCTTCTTCATGTATTATTGCCTGACTGGTTACCATACTGGAAAGGACCACTTGAAGAATGACTTGATGCGTAGTATGCAAAAGTCATCAAAGAATTCATCCAATTTTATCTTGTCTTTAATATTTATAAAATAATCCACAATTTCATCCCTATCACCTTTCTGTAATTGATTGAACCTTGACGTATCATCATCGAATGTTTCTTTATTAGATAATACATAATCAAATCCCTATTCAAGAATCATATCAAACATTTCTCG
>JBQCDO010000073.1:0-2618 GCA_051961195.1 Nitrososphaeraceae archaeon
CCGATTTACTAGTCAGATATGAGATCATGGAACCGCCTAAGCTAGTAGAAGATACAAGGTCAACATATACAAATAAGTTTTGGGAGTTCAAACGCGGCTTCTTCGATGGACAAGTAATTAAACCAAGGCCAAAATTAAGGGATAAACTTCAAGGAGGCAAAGTTGACGTTGACAAACTAGCGGCGCTTCAGATATCGCGTGTTTATCTATTTACGACAATTGGAACAGGAGCATCAGCAACAGCAGAAGATTGACTTTACAGAATATGAAAAATGGGTTAAAAGTCTTCAGCCCGAATTAGAAGAGCAAATAAACGATATGACAAAGATTGTTTCTGGGTTTGATAAAGCGCACTTGGATGCAATCTATGCAAGTGAATATAAACTGTATGACAAGATGGTCGAGTTAAATATCTTACAGACAAACGGCAAACTAACAGCGGAGTTCAAGAATTATTTACAGATATTGTTACAGGATGCTTCCAAGAATTCGGAAAACATAATGGATAAAATTCTAAGTCCAGGTAACTCAGGGATCGTTGCAACATTTGCAGAATTTCTCGGTTTGTCTAATGAAGAATTTAGTAATATATGTTCATCAGAAAATAGAAGATCAGAGCGGAATGATCCCATACAAATGGGCGGGATCGTCAGGCGATGTTTATTGGATGAAATGAATAATCATGGAAGCGATATTATCAATTAATACATCGAGTGACCACTCAACGTATTACATAATATCGTTTTCTATGGTATGTTCACTACATATTGATCGATTGTATTGCCAATAGGACAGGGTAATCCTATATTTAATGGTATGTGGAGTCTTAACTTAGGTAACAGTCCGAATTATCATACAGAGAAACTTCTGTGGGAGATTGGAGCTGCATTCTTCCTATTTTCTGCTTATCAGACTTCGGAGCCTCAAAATACTCTTTAGGAGATAGAAGATATACTGTCAATAATAAAAAGAAAGCTTGGATTTATCCTAAGGACCATAATAGACTGAATGGAATAAGAGGGAGAGAGGTTGGTTAAAGATCGAATTGAAGACACGCTGATAATCAGGGATCTGCAGTATCATAGAGAAAGACAGATCAATTATGCTACTACAACCTGAAAAAACCATCAGATTTTTTGAAATAAGAAAGACCCAACGATAATTAATCGATGATGCTTTTTGCGGTAGTATTGAAAGTTTTATCCTCATGAATCTTAGTATCTGTGAGTTGAACTAACTAATATTCTGCAGATTAAATTGTTTACTGTTCAGGTCTTAATTCTGTGTGGGAGTTATAAAATGTTCCTGTTTCCTCTAGCACTACGACCTTGCAATCCTCATACTATAGTAATGATATATGGTGGGGGGCAGATTGTCTAGTTCTTTCGTACTCCACGAACGGCCCAAGCACGAGCAATGAGATGAATTGACCCATTAGGAGAAATAGGAATGGTTAGTCTAATATGTTCCCTCAGGGCAACTCTTCGTTCTTCAGAAAGAGACATAGCGTAGCTAGGGGCAGGACCTTGGCCACCAAGAAATGGAGACCAGTAATCGTCGAAATCGCGGAAGATGGTAGGAACATCAATCGAGCGGATTTCTACCTTTCCCAGTTGTTTGGTCTGAAACAATTGTCTAAGAGGTTCTGGCTGACATAGAGGGAAGCGTTGTCCCTCATCTAAAACTAATGCTGCTGTCTCGTCAAGTGCCACTGCAGCATTCCAAAAGTAGCGAATAAGTTGCATCTGGTCTGCATAATCCCATACATATGCTGCAACAGTTCCACCTATACGCACAGCCTGGATCATCTCACTTAGCGCTTTACTTGGTTTAGGAATAAAATTGAGCACTAATCCTGAAACAACTGCATCATATGCAGCTGACTTAACTGGGATTGCATGTGCATCACCTAGTCGAAAAGCTACGCGCGGATCCTGGATCTGCTTGCGAGCAAACTCAATATAGCCTTCTGAAGAGTCAATTCCCAGCACAGCTCTAGGTGACATAGTATTAAGAATAGTGTGAATAAGAGTTCCTGTCCCACATCCAATATCTAACCATTGAGCACCTGCTGAAATGTTAAGCCAGGGCACAAACTGCAGAGCGACTAGCCTGCTCCACCGGCCTATGTAGGATTCATAGCTGGCCCCACCAGTCCACATGCCTTTCCTATGCAAACAACTCCAGTTTAAGTAGTTATTGTCTTGTTCTTGTCTAATCACATGTAAAAGGTTTCAGCAGTTTAATAACTCTAGCCAATTCGGATTATGGATTTACTGAATTCGATTTAATTAAATTAACTACATTTATAGAAAAAAAAGACCTATAAGGTAGGTTAGCTATAGATACATAACGAGTCGTATTCGTGTTGTCGCTGGCGATGCTGTGTATTAGATTCAGTCCCAACAATCCACCAATATGATGGGATTGAGTTCTAACCAGCGGCTGATGATACACAATTTATCGACTAATGGAAACTGGTTTTTTGAGGATTAGATAGCAAAGCACTGGTTTTGTCTTAATCCATTTGGACTTGGCTTACTAGGATAGCAATGTTGATTAACGTTCATAGAGAAGTCTGGCGGACATTTGCCAGTTATTGGATCTGGCCTACACTT
>JBQCDO010000074.1:0-9400 GCA_051961195.1 Nitrososphaeraceae archaeon
GATATGGAAATCAAGTCATTCTGTCGATGAGCTCTTTATCAGGTTGGAGATATCTCCTTCAGTGTAACCATTGTTGGTTGGCCTATTTCTGTAAAACTTTTCTGATCCTCATTTACTGAATTTGAAATGCCACGGTATTCCTGGCTATTTTCTGTCACTATTGGTTTAATGTCTTTAGATCTTTGTTGATGTCTTTGCCTTGGGAACATTTTCTCATAGGGTCCAATTATCTTGTTACAGAATTCGATACCCTTCTGCGTAGGCTTATAAACCGTAATCGTTCTATGACCCGAAGTGGTTTCTGATTTGGTAACAAGCTCATTTAGTTCGAGTTCAAATAATATCGATCTGTGTTTCTTCAAGTTCAGCCCACAGAAACTGATAAGCGACGTTTGATTCAAGGTGCCATAATCTACCAACTTTAATATTATATCTTTAATAATATAGACTCTGTCGCGATACGGGGATATAGTTGATTTTTTAGTTTTTTTTCCTAACGATGCTATGGATAACAACCTGAGTCCGCCTACACCTACTAAGCGTCGGAGGTTAATATAAATAGTTTAACTATGTTAACCTAAATGTCTCATTACATATACTTTTCATAATTCCAGAAGTTGAAAGATCTAATTAATTTTTTAAGGGTGATACATCTGAAATTTTGATTTAAAAACCACATTATTATATGAACTTTATATTAGAATTGTGCGTCGCTAAATATAAATATATTATGTGGGTGGATTGCTTAAAAACCGTATTTGCCTGTTTTCTCTGCATTTAAATAGACTTGAATTTCATACATCTATACTACCAGTAAACTTTCCAGATTTGTCAACATTCATTACCAAGTTTGTAGAGCTGATAATGGTTAGCCCCTTGTCGTTATGTTGGATTAAAGCTTGTCTTAACAAGTCCCAACTCTATTGCCGGTGTAAGTCCATCGACGATAGACCAGCCCTCCTTGATCAAATGGCCTTCAAAACGAAAGATGATAACTCCTACCGTTTCAAATTTTTTATTCGTAGCCGGTATGCCTCGGAATTCCTGTTGTTGAATGCCCTCCAGAATCCAAGTTGTGGCGACCTTTTTTCCCTCTGCTATGCCATCTATATAGGTGAAATGTATGTCGCGAAAGGTTGTGTGATCTGTTGCTACGCAGGCCTTAAATTTGTCTACTCCTATTACATCCTCACCCCTGGCATGATAAATAAAGTCTGGCGTTACAAACCGATTTGCATTTTCGATATTCCCCTTGTTAAACATCTCGTCAATAAAAGCCCTAGCTATTCGCTTGTTTTCTACAAGAGACATATAATCATACACCACTGATCTTTTATTAATCTTCTCTAAACAAGACTTTGTATTTAACTATATTAGGTCATAGAATTCTCTTGCTCTTGGGATATGTTTTTAATCTTATACAATTGTACTTACAGAAGATCTGAAACCATTATTAGGGCACTAGTCTGGGCATGTCACTAAGCTGGATAGACTTATGACCATCTTGTATTAATCCCTTTGCATTCTGCAAATTGCGTGTTTAAAAATCCTATTTAATCGCTGTAATATTTTATCCGAGGCTTTAGTGAATATGTCGGTTCATCGATACATCATAGCCTACGAAATATAGTCATAAATCTCAAATGTCAGCACCTATTCGTACGTAAATGCGTTACCTTGTATTAGAATATTCCCATTTAAAAATATATTCTGACTATTCTCTGTATTTAACATTTCAATCAATTATAGAGAGACTTCAATATAGAGAAAAATTTGTATTCTATTATATCGATCCTATCAGATGTTCAAAACCTGAAAAATGGTTAAGGTCTGAATTAACTTTGTAAGTTCACGATGTTAGTCTAATCTAATATACTCTAATACACAGACTATATTGACTTGAGGAATCAAATCACCCTAATTGTCGCAGTCGCTGCCGTCATGGCAGTGCTAGCGCTCGTCGCAACAACGCCAATCATAACCAGCAATGCATTTGCCCACTCGGACAACAACCATCACCACCATCACCACCATCACCACCATCACCACCATCACCACCATCACCACCATCACCACCATCACCACCATCACCACCATCACCACAACTAGTTTTCATAAGCAAGGAAGAAAACTAACTGCGAAGTAAAACTTTCCAACTTTTTTTGAAATGGACATCGACATGCCGGAATGCCATCGCCAATGAGTACAAAAGTGTTCTACTATATTACAATAGCAAATTGGGAATTCTATAACAACTGTATACAAACGTGACTTCAGGGATCGACTTAATAAGGCTTCCACCAATAGACAAACAAGGCGTGAAAACGTCGCTGGATCTGATATACATTATAATGATTCCCTCAGATAGTGGAGCTCTACTTTAAGCCACATTTAAAAATATGGTAAGGATCCTAGATAGGTACCTTCTGTATACACTTACCAAGTGCAAATCAGCTTCTCTCTTTACGTGATCGTAAGTGTTGAATCTTTGGTTGTGGATACGAGACTAATTATTGAACAGGGTTTAAGATGAGCTTATTAGTTATGAATATTTAGCTAATTAATAAAGGATTGTCGTATGTTTGTTTAAATATTGGTTATGTTGTGTCTATGCGCAACAGAAGGGAGGTTGCCGGTGACTTGTGTTTCGTCCTTTTTCAAGATCATATAGGTACTATGACAAGTTACACAAAATATGATAAATTCGTCTAAATGGTCCATGCTTGTTCTAAAATACCGCTAACAATATCGCTTCTATCTAGGTTTGATATAGCCGTATCTCGCGTAACGAGAAGCAGCTTAAAGACTATCAGATGAAAAGCGAATGTCATTAACATAACTATTACAAAGACAGCGATAAGTATTATGCCTATAATTCCAACTGCTTTCATGGGTTGATTATAACCTGAGTAACCAATGATCATAATAAATCTTTAGAAATTAGTAGCTTACCCGTGCACCTATTCTTAGCTAGCATTGTAATCATGAAATTTTCAAGATCATACTTCGTACGTAAAGAAAGGTCTCAAATAAGTCTCATATGGTTACGGTAGTAATCGAATCGCTATGCAAGTACTATTATCTTTAGCTAATTTTCCATTAGGTTGAAGGGCTTCTAGTTATACTCGCAAAGTGATTGCAATTTTGTATTATTTATCGAATGAAAAGCGGTATATCATAGAGTCAATTGTAGGAGATCGTATTTTTAACATACCTACGACGGACATTTGTACTAGCAATCTAATTGAAAAGTATTTTAGGTTGGATGTGGGACACGTTTTTGCTACAAACCGACTTTACTCGAATCAAAGCTTGTTAGAAGTAATTAAAATCACGAGGCAAGAATGAATAAGTACGTTATTCAGAGTTCTGGCATTTCTATCATGCCCGCCAGCAGATCAGGAAATTATTCTATCCCTAGGTCTGCCAGTTATTCCAACTGCCATCATTTCGATCCCGCTTACTAAAAATGCAATAGAGATTATGACACCTAGCAGCGGCAGTCCAAAATTTACCGGATGAATCATTACTAGAATAGAGATACCTATGCTTAAGATGCCCACCCCAATCTGCAATGCCTTGGAGCGACCTACTGTACCACCGCGGATGCCATGGACTATTCTCGAAATACCGCTAAGTAAGAGCGCTATAGCACCAAGTAATATTAGGATCGCTAAAGTGAATATTGGAAATTGCATTAGAATTATTGAGACACCAATTATTAGCAAACCAATTCCAATACTGACTAAGCGGGATCGACCAGATCGTGGGTTTATTATCCCGATAGCTATCCGTTCAATCCCAATTACAAGGAGTATGATAGAAAGGATAATTATGATAGAAAAAACAGCGGGTCCTATGTATAGTATTATAACCAAGGAAAGTATTATGCAAATGCCTCCTAGCACTATTTGCAACATTCTAAGCCACGGAGGATTTTCTTCTAATTTCTGCAATATCCTTCTGAATGGATTATAATATTTAAATCCAGCGAATAGCGATAGCAGTTCTAGAGCCGAAAGTCAGGGTATAATCTATAAAGAAAGTACTCTATTTAATATCTATAATTTTTCGAATCCTTCTATGAATTTCGTCTATATACTAATGTATTTTAAAACTGGACAATCAGGCAGTAAACTTTCTGATTATCGGCTGAATACAGTAATCATATGCGAACATTCGCATTGATATGGACTCCGGGTGCTGATTATTAAGTTTAACAAAATCCCGTGTTTGACGTAATTAAAGAACTATTTTAATAAATATAATTATTTTCGAAAAATGCAACGCAAAAATCAATTTAATACCACAGTCAGAAGACTAAATGACGTTAACATAATTCATCAGGAGATTTCGCACACTATTCATTAGATTAGGGCAGCGATTCAGTCCCTAATTTAAGTCGAGCTCTCTTCGCATAGTTCAGGAAAGAATCGCGTTCTAAACATTGGGTAATGTTATTATCGAGCTGCTATAGCAATCAATTCCAGTCATCTATTGTCGAGCCTGTTAACTACGGAACGATTAAAGAGTTTTAGCGACTCTGTGCTTCTCGTTGCTATTACGATATTGGCATATAATTTAGTTCCACCAACGATAGTGAATGGTCAAATTAATCAAGACGAATTAAAGGATTTTTATTATAATCTATACGGGCTAATAAGTAGTTTTATGGTAATTTCCGTTTTCTGGATCTTTTCCATGAACTTTTTTGATTATCTAAAAGCCCCAAGCGAGCCAATAACTTTAGTCTCAATAACCTTCTTTGTTTTGATACTACTAACGCCAATTACTACTGTCGCAGAATTACAATATAGAACATGGCAAGCAGTGACAGTATTAGCACTCCTACAAATTGTCAATTCCTTGCTGTTGATATCGCTGTGGCGATATCTGGAAATATCCAAGGATTTCCAAAGTAAGGAATTGGATAAATATGTAATGAAGAAGATATACACTCGCTTGAGTGTTATTCCATTACTTTACATCATTTCCATAGCTTTGTCATTCGTCAACTTTAATCTTGCAGTTATTTTCCCAGTCACTATGATACCGTCCTTAATCTTTGTGGCAAAAGTTTTTAATTTTAAGGAAAACTAATTAATCAGAATAGCTCCGGCTTAATCTTGCGACTCGTTCTTACTTACTGGCACATAGGTTTGATAAAATGGTTAATAGTCTATATAGAAATAAAAATCATGTTAAGCGGATTTAAATTTTCTAGAATAAAATCGGGGATGTTGGCTTTATCTTATCTTACCTTATCTTACCTTATCTTACTCGATTCACATTTTCGATTTTAGAAGATTTGAGCGTAATGAATGAGGAAAGAAAGCCATCAGAATTTTGAGGCTAATATTGTCAACAGAAGCTGGCTGTAAGACATAGTTGCTCATAGGCTAGAATCATGCCACCCGATAATGGTGATCTCTCGAATTATTGACATCTATTCTAGACTACATAATTGATGTGTCAGAATTTGAAATCCTTGTGAACAATTCTTTTGAGTTGCGGTTCGGTTAACGATTAGGTTGGGATATGATGACTATGTCCTTAAAGTCATGACCGTCGGCGTATTTCTAGACCAGATAACAATACTTCGTAGCTTACTTCAATCAGTATAATTCATCTTTTCGAGCGATATATTTTCTACTCATCTAAGATTTGTGATTCTTTTATCCATTCTTGCCAGGTCTGATTCAGAGTTAGAATTACGGTGACTTGTATCGAGTTTTATTAGTTATATTCAACGCATACGAATCACTGTGTGCCGGTTTAAAAATATCTTTAATTCATGCACCTGCGTTATAATATAATGCATCGGTATCCAAACCCATCATGTCTATCCTTCCATTTATCAACTTCTCTTCGACTCATAATGAAAACCTCGATTTCATAATTCGATCGATCGGGGAGCACATAAAGGGCTAATTTATAGTCAGTCATAATGATTATGTTTATCCCCAAAAATAAAGGATTTCATGATCCTGTGAATTATCAGCAGGAATATCGGATTTGTTGATATTTCGCATGACATGTGGAATAATCTTCATTACAGCTCAGTCAATTAGTAAATTGATGTACTAGTTATGAAGTTCCGAAGAATCAGAACAAGCTTTACATTTGCCCTTTCCATCCACACGGCAGCAGTAAGATAGGTAGACATTCTAACAGTCTCCGTACAATAACGGATCCGGATTTAGTAAGTGTGGTGTAGCAGATATTGTCAGTATTACAAATTTTTCTTCTTTCAATAGCTTTCGTAATATCATGACATGTTCATCGCATGCATACATCTTAATATAGTCTGTGGTTTCGAAGCACCAATCTGCAATCCCATTACAATTATCGCAATAGCAGCATTTATTCAACGCTGTTCCACTTTCCTAAATATATAACAGTCGCACTCCAGACAAAAAACAATTGGTGTGATTTCCCCGTTTTTCAAACCCTTAATTGTGGTAAACATATGATATAGCTTTGTGTGCTTGCATTCGCAGACTTCAGAATCGCTCATCCTGGGTCGTTTAGTAGAACTGTCAAGATAACGAGATCCATATTTACATGCTGTTTGCGCAGATACCTTATTAGCTATTTCTGATTACCAATTAAATCATAGATCTCTATCTTATTATACACTACTGTTATTTTTTCTGAAATTCATTCATGTAGTAGTTCGTTCCCTATCACTAGATAAAGTCATGTTTAAGAAAGTGTTGGGTGATGGAATCATATATATCCCTAGTTGATTATTGTATTTTCAATTTGTAATTGCTATGGGTCGAACAGAACTGACCTATCAGTACCTGCGCCTGCTGAAATATTCAAACTTCTGCCAAGGCACTCGGCCAAGATAGCGTGCATTTAATCATCCTCTTGGCCCACCTTTAATTGTTAAAAGAGCCAAAAAGTGTACTAACATTACTTATCAAACATCCAGGAAAGGTAAGATAGCAATAGAATTTATATAATTTGGGGATCGGTAATGCATTATAGATTTGCCATCTAGTCAGCATTATCACATATCAAAGATTATGGATTTGATTACGATTATAGATCCTCGTTCTGTATTAGACGTAGGGACAGGTTTTGGAAAATATGGAATTTTGTGTAGAGAGTATTTAGAACTATGGGATGGTAGGCAACAATATTCAGACTTTAAAAGAAGAATTGACGGTGTTGAAGCCTTTAGTCCCTACATTACTCCGCTACATAATTACGTTTATGATAATCTCTATGTAGAAGACATGCGAGAACTGGTATCCAAGCTGGATTATAGCTACGACTTGGTATTGCTTATAGATGTCTTGGAACACCTCAGTACACCAGATGGAAAACTTCTGTTGGAGAAGCTACTATCAAAAAATTTAGGGATATTAGTCTCAACTCCAAAAGATCCGAGTGATCAAAAAAATGCCTTTGGAAACACCTTTGAAACCCACAAATCAAGATGGACAAAAAAAGATATTTCAAAACTAGTTATCAATAAAAAATATGATCCAGGAAATATGGACACTACAGCCAAATCAGGGGCTGATCACGACGAGGATAGATCTTGTTATTTTGTTAGAGATCCTGTAAGCATCATAGGTTATGTTGGTAGTACAGCAGTAGTACACAAACTAAAGCGAAAAAGGCTCATTAGAAAACTCAGTAGAGTCCCATATATGGAGACTGGTCTCAAACTTATTGTTCGAACCATTAAACCACGAAGAAATATTTTGCTAATATTTCTTGTAGCTTGCGGGATCATTTCATTAGGATATTAGCTATGTTGATTTATGAGAGATTAAGAAGATCCCTTACAAAACAATATAATGTAGAATGAACCTTCTGCGAAAGTTTTGATTAATCTACGATAATGTTCTTTCTGATCACGCCGTGAATGAGAATATTTGTTGACTATGTGGACATCGATGATCAGCTAGCCAAATATCATTATCCACGGGGAGAAAGAATGCTTAGATCCTAGTGAAAAATATAGGGTTCACACGATTAAACGAGTTTATTTTTATCCAAAATCTTTGCATAATTGATGCATGATCTGAGTTTTCAATTATCACAGAACCATGCTTTACTAACCATTACAGCTCTAATAAGAGGACTCATTACAAGATCTGAGGGGGCCAAACCAAAAAAGTATATTTTGTCACCACTTTGAATTATTAATCATGGTAAAGCACGATCCAAATAAGACACGAAGTAAAAAATCCGTAAAGATGAGCTTACCATCCGAAAATCCTGTCCTTGCAGTATTTGAAATCCTCGCCAGGGGTCAGCTTGTCAGCCAGGGTATTTTTATCGTAGCGAATCTAAGGATACCTGATTATTTAAGTGACGGCGGAAAGTCCGTAGATGAATTGGCTAATATTACAAAGACCAATCCTAATGCCCTCTATAGGTTACTACGAATGCTGGCTAGCGTAGGCATTTTTCGTGAAACCACCAAAGTTGGAGCTGGACTAGAGCAAGATGAACAAAATACAGTAAGAAGATTTGACCTAACACCAGCGGCGTCTTTGTTGCTTTCAGAAACAACGAATTCTGTTAGAGAGTTTGCATTATTGTTTGGACTAGACTCCTTTAATAGAGCTACGACTAACCTTTTGCATGCCATAGAAACTGGTGAGAACTCGTTTAAATATGCAAATGGATTGGACTTGTTTGAGTATTTCAAACAAAAACAGAACAAGACTGAAGCTGAGGTGTTTGGTAATGCCATGAACTGCCTGAACTTATCATACGTGTCGACAATTTTCACTTTGTACGATTTTTCGCAATTTAAGACCATTCTGGATATCGGCGGAGGAGAAGGAGTGTTTCTGTCGACCATCTTGAAGAAAAATCCAAATCAACTTGGCATTTTGTTCGATATGCCGAAGGTGATACAACGTGCCAAAAAAAAGTATTGGACATCTGCAGCTAAGCCATTGTATGACCGTGATAATTCCCTATATTCACGTTGTAAGCTGGTAAAAGGAAATTTCTTCAAGACAATACCCACCGGTGCTGATTGTAATATAATAAAAAATGTAATTCTGAACTGGGATGACGAGTCAGCAGCACTGATCCTGAAAAATTGCTTACATGCTATGAAAATGACTAGCTTGACAAACTTATACAGGCCTGGTACACAACGGTCACACCCAAAATTACTAATAATTGAAACGATCATGCCTGAGGGAAATGCTCCTTTCTTCGGAAAATTTACGGATATACTTATGCTTATACTCACCAGAGGTGGGAGACTGAGGACCGAAGCGGAGTTAATCAGATTGCTTAATTCTTGTGGATTTGATATTGTTAGCATTACAAAACCGCCTGACAATGTAAGCTTTTTGAGTATTGTCGAAGCAATCCCTTCCGAGGAACAAGGATAAGAAGATATAATTAGCGATAA
>JBQCDO010000075.1:0-22204 GCA_051961195.1 Nitrososphaeraceae archaeon
TTCCGAATAGTCCTTCATCAGAACCGTAACGATTACTACGAAAATTACTTTGATTGCCTTAACAGCTCCAAATCCTGCTTTTAGACGCTATGAGCGGGTGGACTAATTGCATTAAATTTGGTGCACATTCCACCCAACCCGGACCAACGACTTGCTGTTGGTTGCGAGATTTGTGGCTTTACTGCTATCTGGTAACGACACAACATCATTTCAAATTTAATTCGCAATCTTTTCTACTCATATTGTCCGATTAATCCTAAACCTTGAACTTTAATCAGGAAATAATTGATGGTTCTGGAATTTACGTTCAATTCCATTCTGCCTCTCACTTGTCGGAAGACGATGCTGAGGCAAAGGTAGAGATAGATGATAGTAATATATTGAAATTCAGAATAAAGAAATACACAGAACATTATCGACCTCCGGTTGACATCAAAGAAACAAAACCGACCAACGATCATTTGACTGTTACTAAGATTAAGAAGGAGGCTAACAAGAATATGGTTTCACCTAGCCTTATATATTGATCTTTGGAAAAGCGATTGTTATTGCTACATTTTTTAAATTATAATGGCACAATTCGCAGTCCCGGTATTAGTTCATCTTAATCTGTTCCCGTGATATTAGGATTCAGGATGGCTTTTTGTTACTAATTGGCATTGAGTGTATATAGTCAATAACGTTTCAGACACCGGTGCACCCTTAGACCTGCAATATGTTTTAAATGCGGCTGAATAATTAAGACGACTGACATAATCCCTCTAACCTCAGCGTTCTGTCTATCATATTAAACGAGACCGTAAAGTATGTCAAATATGGTTCACAAACCACTGTCCCCCTACAATATCGGTGCTTTTAAGTGTGTCCTGATAATAAGAAGGTGAGAAAACAAAGAGTGTTGATTGATAAAGGACCATCAATATTATCATTAGAGGCTTAACTAAAGAATTGGAATGACGAATTGGATCCGTGGGTGTTAATCCAAATGCTAATACCGCGTATGTAACGGCAACAGGTTATCTTTGTGTCTATGCAGTTTTAGGAATACAGAAAAAAGTCTAATGATCAGAAAGTAGATTCATCGACGCATCGCTAGTCTTAGTAAAGGGATTTACTTAACAGGAAATATAAGAAATATTTGAAAAAATGATAAATCATTCTTGCAGCTTGGTAGGATAATAATCTTGCTTATGGTCTGAGCAGATCAACAACTTTCTTACTATTATTTTTTCCAACAACTTCACTATCTATTCCGAATCTGGCTTCCATCATATTTGCTTCATCGACAAAGTCGTAAAGATGTTTCATAACCTTATCATAAGAATAATGATCGTTCATTTTGCCGCCAAGACTATCTCTTGCTTCTTTCAAATGTTTGTGCAGACTTTTCCTCATGTCGCTTGGCACTTTTTCCTCCAAATTCTCCAGAGTGGATGATAAAGTATTGATCAGCTTATCAAGTGCATCCCATTTCCCAGATGCCATCAATTGTCTTATAGTGTGAGCTGAAAAATCTGCCATAGCGAGGCCGACGGCATATGTGTCATCTTTGCGTTCAATTCGCATCACTCTGTCTATATCAAAGTTACCTTTCAATAAATCACGATATGTTTTTATTCCCCTTTTATTAAAGGCGTTATCAATAATTGGTAAATCCAGAATTGCTTTTGTAGCAGCATTATCTTTACCATTCAACGTCTTTAGCAGGCTTTCAACCAAATGCATATAATGAGTTATCATTTTTGTTACGCTTTCTTCATATTCCGTCTTGTCCATTAGTAGCAGGTTCCCTTTTCTAGACATGACAAAATCGTTGTCTGATGGAACCGGATAGTCTGTAATTTTAGCTGGCCAAACATCTGTTATGTATACATCAAGCGCAGGAAGCTTAGTTCCTTTCTCTCCATCCCAAATTTCCTCATGTCTTTCCTCTTCGATATTATGACTCCAATACTCCTTGTACTTACTTATCAGTTCTCTTAAAGGAGTATTACTGGACACACCGCCATCCCAATATGTTCTCTTTCTCTCACCTTTCTCGTGTGCCATACTCTTATCTTCCAAAGTTGCATATCTATAAAGATCAGCCATACAAAAAGTTGTACTTAATTGATCCCATTCTATACCCTCTGGATATCTTATAAGGTGGGTATATTCCTCATCTTTCCTATCTTTGTCCTCTTTTTTCTGATCAACATTTTCATCATATTCATCGTACTTTGTTCTAGTATCATAGCTATCAAATGATACTGTATCGCCGGATTGCACATCAACAGTTACAAATAACAGGCGTGGTTCTTTCTGTTTGGGATCGGTTTTGATTGAATCAAGAATATAGCCACGGCAGGCCTCTCTCAAGGAATAATTAGGATACTTCCAGTAAAATGGGACCTGTCTTTGCTCGCCGCGGAATCTAAAGTCGCGAGGGTCCCAGAACTTTAGATCATTCCGAGGAATCGCTCTAGCAACATTTGGTGAAGCAAAAGTCATAGTACTCCAATGCCTTCTAGCTGCCTCCGTCGATGCTGGGATATCCCAGGCCTCTGTATGAAAACGTAGAAAATCGAACCATTCTTTTACAAACGGGTTATTATTATTATTGCCCTTCCAGACATTGATCATGGACTCTTCTGATCTATCTAGTATCTCATCCCAGCCTTCTTTCATCGTTTTGGTTGTAACATGAAAGAAATCCCATGGCCAAAAACCTAAATCATACCAGTTCATAAAAAAATTATCAAGTGGTAGACTGTTCCAAAAATCTTCCAAAGCATCTGCAGAACCATACCAATATTCTGGCCAATTCCTCGGTTCGTTATCACCTTGTTTTCTCCTTTGCTCTACCTCTCTCTTATTTTTCAGGACATAACTTACAACAATAGCGCCGTTGATTGCGCCTATAGAAGTGCCTGCTATTATATCAAAGAAATTTTCATTTTTCTTGCCAGCGATAAAATTTTTATAAATCCAATCATGTAAGACCCTATAAACGCCTGCCTCATACGCTCCAAGTGCTCCTCCTCCTTGGAAAATTAATGCACGCTGTTTCGGAATCATAGTTCGTGTACTTTTATCTCGCTCTGCAGTCTCTTGTGATCTTTCTTGAGACATAGTATAGGCTAATTCACCCTATTTAGATAAGTATTTCTGCTAATTCTAAAATACTGGAAGTTGATTTTGTTTAAACTGATCCGGATCCATGTCATTCCCTAATCTATACTGTAGTCGACCACCCATTACAGGGTGTACTAAACCCCTAGTTCTCGTAACGATAAGATAACATACACGGCAAATAAAGGCTACACAGGACCGGAAGAATTCACATACATCGCAAGAGACTAATTGGAACCAAGTAGTAACAAAGCAATTGTACATTTTGATGTTCAGTGAAGGGCCATGGCTAATTCAGATTGACTGTCAGGCCTGAAAACTCCTTACTGGCTAACTTGTCCCTTGATTTCCTCTATATCCCCTAGTCCATATTCAAAACATGTTCGCTTATGTCGGACAGGTTAATGACTTCTGTTATGGCGTCTATTTCCTGTCCACCAGATGCTGTAAGTGTATCTATTGCTTCAGTCTGATTGTTTGGCTCGCTCGAGGTATAGAATTTATTATATTTCTGCAGCAATTTCATCACGATTGATTAGATCACATCTATATTCATAAATTATGCCATCAGTAAGTACTCACTGAAACGAGAGCACTAATTATCTCGATCGGAATTCAGTGTAAGGATCGGTCTTTGACTAGATCATAAATAGGTGCTGGCTATAATCGTGGTAGTAATATCAATGATATGTCGTTTGACACTTCGTTATAGTCATAAGCCTATAACCAAATAAATATGGAAATATACTGGGATCGAAAATGATCTACAGTTAAAAATTGGTATTGCTACAGGATCCTAGGTCGCAAATGCTAACAAATGAATTATTTCTTTTGTACGTAGCAATTACTATTGTATCATTTTTGATTGTGTTGGTAATTGTTTCTGTACCTGTGTGGATTTCAGCAAGAGTGCTAAGTGCTAAGCAAGGAAAATTTAGCAGAGCAATGTTG
Organism: Nitrososphaeraceae archaeon; assembly: GCA_051961195.1. GTDB lineage: Archaea > Thermoproteota > Nitrososphaeria > Nitrososphaerales > Nitrososphaeraceae > JARBAU01. Next base: position 4,063 of record JBQCDO010000075.1, read on the forward strand.
GTTACACTTGCTGGACCTTTGACTTATACTGTAGTATATTTTATTTCAACAAGATTGTTGACATCATTATTCTCTCTCGGGAACAAATATTCTCTATCTTCGATAAATATGATAGGTATCATCCTTGCCTTTTTTGGTTGGATTTATGTGTTTAAAAAAGGATTTGAAACCGGCTGGATAAGAGCATTAGGCATAGCGACGTTGGCTATTATTGTATTTGTAATATTAGGAATCATGATAGCACTAATAATGAATCAATTGATACCTCATACTTCACCTACGTTATTTCCACCAATTCCACTCCAGCAAATATAATTATCTAGAGGTATATTCGAATTATCTTTACAGCATTCTGCTGATTAAAATATGATAAAATATCCTCTTATTTTGTACTAATCTGATGATCTGATCCGCTACTAGTAGCGGATATTATGTTGCATTGGTTAAATGAGCTTGTGTCTTTTATCTGAAGTATTAACTTCCTAAGGAATGACAGTGTATCAGACCAACAACGTGATCCTATGCCTTACTAACTCCCATAGTTCCATTGTCGCTGCAGTTTTGCATATAATATTCCGCTTTGTATCCGCCCCTCGGTAGATCAGCTAGTTTAGCTGCGTCAAGTTTGTCAGTCTTTATTTTAGCTGATGCAATAGCTCTTGTCTTGACTGGGTGGGGTAAGCGTACCTCGAGGCGTCTCTTGTCAAGGCATTCATAAATGTTTTACCACATTCTTGTCGATTCCATTATGACCTTAGTATTATTACCAGAATGAAGACTATCTATGAATATTATTTAACGATAACCATCACAAACTGAAAGTTACTACCTAGCGTACAGTCTCAATTGGCTTATTAGAGCATAGGTTTGTAATTAAGATGAATTCAAGATTGTCTCTATATACGCAATACTCTAGCAGCTATATCTTTCAGTAGTTTTACCATAAAAAATGATTTATTGTGTTCGGTTAATTGCTTACACGAGTAATGCGCTGAATCATTGAGACTATTAAACCTGTTATCGGCAATTCTGCTAAAGTAGAATAACTATCTTAAGTACCGTTTTATTCATGTTCGGATGTTGAATATATTGAAGAAACTAAGTATTTGAATTCTAAATTTGGCTAGAGATAATCTACCACCTTACAACACATTAGATATCAAAGATGACAACAAATGGTATAATAAACAAGCTGCTAAATTTTGCGCCTGGGATTGCGCCACATAAATGGAATGCGGAAGTCGTCTTCTCGAATGCCATGTGCCGAATTATCAATCCGATATTAATCTGATTAGCAAAATGTTAGAACTATACTGGTATAAGATTGAATCGAATCACTAGCTACTAGATGACCTAGATATATTCAGGCCTTAGTGTGACGATTCCGGTTTCGTATTGGGATGTTATAGAGGACCTCATCGTGAATGGAAGATCAAATATTGATTGCGTTAATAGGGAAAGCTAAATATCTAAAATCACCCAACCCTTTTGTATGCGGGAACCTAATCCCATAGAATAATCACCATAATAGAATAATGAGAAGGGTCTGGATACTATCAGACCCAATATGAAAATAGACTTTTATAGTCGAAGTGAAAATCCGGTTGCAAACTCTGCCATAATAAAAATGATTATAAATTGAGACACTGCCTGCATCGCAACTACTTTGACATATCTTCTCATGAGTTTCTGGATCTTTGACATGTCTGGTTCATTCCTCTTTAACTCAAAATAGACTCGAAGGTTAGTAGGCAGTAATATTCCTAGGCCTTGTATGAGCATTGCTGCTACTATCACCAAAACTGCAAATATCCAATATACTGTAGGTGGGTGCAAAGTGATTAAACCTATTTTAGAAGCAAGGTAGTAGCCAGCTGTGGTTGTCACAGCGGCAACAGTTGGCATGTAAAAGATCATCTTGGGCATAAGCCAAAAAATAACTTCTTTACGTGTAGAGAGGCTAACGTTTTTTAATATAGGTCCAAGTAGAAAAGCCATAAAAATGTCAGTCCCAGTCCAAAGCATAGAAGTAAATACATGCACATAATTGAGAAGAAGTAAATTAGCAGTCAGAATTGCTACTATTAAAGCAGCTATTGGTATAGTAATCCATATGTTTGCACGTATAGATATTGTTGGGATTCTAGTTTTCTGCATATATACGTGTACCTTTCATAATCGTCATGGTATATGACAATAGCTATCTATGCAAAAAGATCATCTTTACCTAAAAGACTAATACAAGCCAAAGATAGAGATCCGAAATTATTATTTAAAATGAAATGATGAATCGTATGATATACCTCAAAAAGAAATCCCCGAACTAAGAAGGTTTGTAATTAATACAATTCCTTTTTTGACATGAGTTATGAAGAGCTGAATAACCTTGAGAAGCCCTGATACAGGGATAAGTATCGTTTCGATAAAGAATTATCTCCATGCATATGCATTTCATATACAACTATGCATAGTCATATAACTAGATGTGAGCTACATATGCTTTCAGATGATTCTACGTTATTGAAAGATTAGAAGGTGTTGAAGAAGAAGCAACAATACTAAAAACAAAAAACGATAATTATAATATAGTAAATCCACAAAGACTTCATTTTAGGCCAATAATTTATCTAAAATGGAGGTTAGGTGAACTGTTATTTAATGATCAAAACGTGGAAATGCATTAGACAATAAATAGGAATCTAAGATGACCACATAGATAATTAGCTTTCCCACAAATAAGCAGTTCGGGGAATCATTTTCGAATTAGATCTCTACTGCTACCTCAGTTCCAATTTTTACCAACATCTTGCCAAAGTTTTCTCCATTAAATAAGCCAATAAATGCATTAGGTGCATTTTCTAATCCTTCAACAATAGTTTCCTTCCACTTAATTTTTCCTTCATTAATCCAATTGGTCATCGAAGAATGAAACTCATTTAGCAAATCGTAATGATCTCTTACGATAAATCCATGCAATCGAAGTCTATTTGTTATGGCCAGAAATAAGTTTGGTAAAGCATAAGGGGCGACAGCATTATATTGTGATATCATACCACAAAGCACAATTCTTCCAAATGTCTTCATATTATCTATTGCTGCTTTTAGATGTTTTCCACCAACATTATCAAAATAAAGATCAATTCCTTCCGGACACGACTTTTTTAGCTCAGAAGAAAGGTTATTATTTTCACCTATGTTTTTATAGTTAAAAGCATGATCTAACTTGGCCTGATCTAATAACCACTCTACCTTTTCTTCAGAACCTGCACTTCCTACTACATGACAGCCTTTTATCTTTGCTATCTGGGCTGCAACAGATCCTACTGCTCCTGATGCTGCTGAAACAAAAACTGTATCCTTGCCTTCCTTTAATTTCCCTATTTTGAAAAGTCCTACATACGCAGTAAGGCCAGTCATACCTAATACGCCTAAAAACGACTGTATTGGCGCAATTTTTGAATTAATTTTCAAAATATCATTACCATTTGAAAGCCAATTTTCTCTCCAACCACAGTTCCCAAGAACATATTCTCCTATTGTAAAATCTTTATTCTTAGATTCTTCAACCTGACCTACACATGCACCATCAAGAGGTTTATCTAGTTGAAATGGCGAGATATAGCTCTTAGTTTCTTGAGGACTTCTCATCCGTCCACGCATATATGGGTCTACAGACATCCATACATTGCGTACTACGAATTCTCCTTCCTTTGGTTCTGGAACATCTACTTTAGTAAGCTCAAATATGTCTTCAGTAGGCATTCCTTTAGGATATTTCTTGAGACGAATTTCTTGACCTGTTCTTGATACCATATTTTCACATTATGGTACATCATGCATATTTGATTTATCAAGCAGATATTGTCGCTCACGATTCCACCTCCTTACAGAATAGATGTCCTTGTGGTGTGTGTAGATTGGTGAGGCCCTATTCTAAAGACGATGTTTGCAAAGGGAGAATTGGCCAAAAAGGAATATGAAGAGATTGCTTTTAGTAATAGAGATATATTGCGATATTTGCGTAAATAATGTAAAGTAATGCAGTCTGTTTACAGCTACTTATTTACTCAAGTGTTGTATGATAGAGTCTTATCTTTCCAAATGTCTATGTCCCCCCATAACTGAGTCTTCCAAGCAGTAAATTCAACTATTTGGGAATGATCAATAAACAAATTTACGCTAGGTCCAAATTGCTTAAGATACCATTTAAACACAGGTGGATCTGAAGCTTCAAACATAAAGCAATTAAAACCAAATTTTTTGTTCAGCTCATTGATAACATCTATCCTCCATTTTTCGGGCGGCAGATCCTCAGTTATCCCTTCAGACTCAATCATCATAATTTCAGCACCAGCGCTCTGTTGCATATCTATTTCATCCAAGAAATCGTCGAGTGTCTTTAACTTTGTTTTATATCCAGAAATATGTGTCCCAGCTCCAGCACCATACATCATTGATACTTCAGGCTTGGGCTTCATACCCATTTTCTTTACCTGCTTTACAAGTTCCACTTTATCTCTTAATGGAATTGGTGCAAGACCACTTGAAACTTCAACTACATCAAAACCCAATGATTTACATTCTTCCAAATACCTGTCAACTGCCCCAGTGCCCTGTACTATTACTCTTTCTATAAACCCGCCAGTAGAAACATAAACGTCACGCTTATGGCAGATATCGATAATCTTTTTCAGTATTTCAATGGATAGGAGCCTTTGAGAACCGCCAGCAAATTTGAAACCGTCGATATAATCTCCCCACATATCCAATAAATCTTGAAGATAGGTGATAGTCACCGCACTGTAATAAGGTCCCCTTATCTCTATTCCATCATATCTTGGCTTTGGAGGAAATTCAGAAATTTTTACAAAGTTGAAAGCCTTTTCATTTGTGCTCTGCGTGGTATTCATAATTAAAGTATAGTTATCATGGTTGTCGCATCTGTTTGTTTCGAATTATCACATCATGAGTATCTATGCTAGTTATTTGTACAGTTCTGTAGATGTAGTTGTAGTCTTTCCAAAGAATGACAAAATGTCTTAAATTATATAATTTTTGCTAACATTAAACCGTTCTATTTTTTCTTGGCTTTAAAGAAAAGTCCAAATAAGCAAAGCAACCGAACTATAATACACGCGGGGACAGAATCCTATCGAACCCGGACCAACGACGTGCTAATATTTCTTAGATTTATGACTTTGTTGTTATTATAAGGACACAAAATTATGTCAAATTTGGTTCACAAAACCACTGGTCCCATATCAAACTTGTCTTATTATGGCAATGATATCTTCGCAATTGATATGATGTTTAAAAGAGTTATATCATTTGGGAAAGTGAATAAGGTAGAATTATACGTGTTTACTACAATCAAATATTACAAGAATGGATACTAAGAGAAATTGATAACAAACTAGAATTGAAATTAATTCTAAACTTCTAACATAATTCGACCATCTCTTTCTTGAGCAAACAGAGCTTGTATCGCTTCTTTTGTTTCAGCGAGTTTGAATCGTTTCCACACTTTTGTTTTAAGTTCTTTTGATATGTTTATTAGATCTTTAAGTTCCGCTTTAGTTCCGCGACTTGAACCTATCAGTTTCACTTGTCTTGTATATAGTGATTGAACATTTAACTTGACATCTGCACCAGTTAGTCCTCCAAATGTTACTAACCTTCCATTTATACCAACAGACTCAAAGCAACTCTCCCATGTCCCAATTCCAACCGAATTTATAACTACATCAGCCATCTTGCCATTAGTAATGTCTTTTACTTTTTCTACTACTTTATCATATTCGCTGATAATGTAATCTGCACCCAAATCTTTTACCCACTCATCCTTGGAAACTGCTATGACTTTTGCTCCCATTCTCTTGGCAAATTGGATAGCCATCATTCCTGTATTTCCTGAAGATCCAAATACAAGCAGGTATTCTTTGAACCGGAGTGAAGCCTCATTTAATGCATGGAATGGTGTTAATGTAGTTACAGGAAGACTTGCTGCTATATCCCAATCTATGTCATTTGGTACTTTAAGCACATTTCTTTGCGGTACTGCAACATATTCAGCAAATCCTCCATTAGTAATTGCGCTAACTATACCACCGTTTCTACATAGCATATCAAGGCCACTAAGACACATATCACATGTTCCATCAAATACTCTGCTGTGAATAATTACTCTGTCCCCATTATGTAGATCAGCCTCAACATGCTTTCCTATTCCTTCTATTGTTCCACATATTTCACAGCCTGGTATGTGTGGTAATGGCCTAACTGGTACCGCACCAGAAGTCATCATATGATCTATTGGATTCACGCCACACATTCTGACTCTTACAAGTACATCATGATCTGTTAGCTTTGGTTCTCCTACATTATGTCTTATCTGTAGGTTTTCTATTCCTGCTTTTTCGAAAATAGCGGCTTTCATTTATATCACAAATTTAAAAGATATATAATTATTGATAGAAAGGCCTAGGGTCAAATCAATTATCAGTTCATATACCAAGCTTTACCAGCGTTCTACCTAGGCTTTCTCCCTTAAATAGGCTAACAAAAGCCCTTGGCGCATTTTCTAGCCCTTCAAAAATATTTTCCTTCCATTTTACTTTACCTTCCGCTATCCATTTTGACATGAAAGTATTGAACTCGTTTATAATATCATTATGATCACTCCAGATAAATCCTTGGAGTTTAAGTCTATGCGAAACAGCTAACGAGAGGTTCGATGAACCAGGTGACGAAGTTGCAGTAGCCAGACTAGTAGGATTTTTGGTATTATTAGAGGTTAAGATATGATTGTCTATCTTATTGTATTGTGAAGTTGTTCCACAAAGTGCAATTCTTCCAAAAATATTCATGTTATCAATTGCTGCTTCCAGATGCTTACCACCGACATTATCAAAATAAAGGTCAATACCATTTGGACATACCCTCTTCAGTTCAGAAGAAATGTTATCTTCTCCTAGCTTTCTATAATTAAATGCATGATCAACTTTAAGTTCATCATATAGCCATCTTACTTTCTCGTCTCTACCACAACTACCAACTACTTTACAGCCTTTTATCTTGGCTATCTGGCATGCAACAGAACCTACTCCACCAGCAGCTGATGAAACAAACACAGTATCTTGATCCGCTCTAAGTTCACCTATTTTGAAAAGCCCAACATATGCAGTAATGCCGGTAATGCCAAGTATTCCTAAGAAGTATTGTACTGGAGCAATTCTAGGATTGACTTTAATGAAGTCATCTTTACCATTGCTATTCACATCATTTCCAATCCAATATTCTCTCCAACCAAAGTTTGCCTTGACATATTCTCCAACTCTGAGTTTGTCACTTTTAGATTCTATAACTTGTCCAATACATCCACCATTGACTGGTTTATTTAATGGTGCTGGAGGCATTATTTTGCTTCCTCTGGTCAAGTATATTCTCATAAAGGGGTCTACCGACATCCAAATATTGCGAACCAAAAATTCACCTTCTTTTCTTATTTTAGGAATTTCTACCTCTGCAAGCTCGAAATCATCTTCCGTGACGAGCCCTGTGGGTCGTTTCTTTAGATGGATTTCCTTACTGATTAGTTTATTAGTACTTGCCAATCAATATTCCCTCCTTTTAGTATTTATTCTGTCTATAGGACTATTCTCTCCTAAATAATTTGTAATGAACACAATACCCCCTGCTATGGTTCCTGTAACTAATACTGCCACAAATGCTGCTATGGGTAGAATGAATTGTGTCATCGCTTCTATATTTGGTTTTAATTGGGCGGCATTGCCGCCACTTGAGATCGTAGCATATACGCCACTTCCAACCAGACCTGCAAATATCATAGTTATAGTTACACAAGCACCTCCGACATTCATGCCAATAAGATGAACCCATGCGAAGAGGGATCTATATCCACTAATGGTTTTGTCCAAATTAACCTCAAAATGGTTGTAAAATAGTGCTGTTGTTGCTATAGCCACAGCTAATATAATATACAACATATATCCTAAGAATAGCCATTTAGCCGGGCCTTCAAACGATAGTGATAGAAACTGAATGATGTTAAGAGCTGAAGAATATCGCATCTGACCTAAAACAAATGTTATCGCAAGTCCTGTTACAATAGATCCTTGAACTATAGCTGATTTTAGGAATCTATCACTCCATATAGATCCTCTAACTTCTCCTTTTCTGTATACAGTTATAGAAGACAAAGACTTGTTCTTTCACTCCTCCGTATTTGCATGGTAACGATGTTCTCTGTTCTCGTGATCATTAATCGGTACGAAGATATTAATAAATTTCAGCCCATATATGGGCTATTGTCAATTAAGAAGATATCATTTTACTGTGAAAAATGCCAGCTACGATTCGAAGTTAATACTATTAAACCAATAATGAAATGCATAAAATGTAACTATAGTAAGCTATCCCTATCTTCAGGTTTAACATATGAATACGTAAGTAGCGAAGCGTTCAAAATGATGAATCCTTCTGTATGGAAATATATTCCTAACCTTATTCCTGATTCAGATAAAATAATTTCGTTAAATGAAGGTGGAACTCCTCTTAGACTGTCAAATATTGGAACAAAGATTGGTATGAAGAATCTAAGAATAAAAGATGAAACACGAAATCCAACTGGTATTTTTCTTGATCGAGGCACGACAACTGAGATATCTACGATAAATTGGATGACCCTTCCTACGGATCAGCAATATATAATGGCAGGTATACTATCACAAGGAATTCCTAATCCCAGCCTTGCTATATCCTTAGCTGCATATTCTGCAAGAGCCGGGCTTGATTGTGAGCTTTTTGTACCAAAAGGAAATGAATGGAAACTTACTCCCAACAGCCTTTACCAACTGATTTCATACGGTGCAAAGATAAGTTTTGTATCAGAGAAGAAATTATCCATGCCTTCTAACAATTATTATTATTATTATATGAACACTACTAATCCTATATTTATTGCAGGCTTGAAAACTACTGGATTTGAAATTTGTGATCAGCTGGAATGGAAATTACCAGATCATATACTAGTCCCTCTTGGAAGTGGAAAGCATCTGTATGCTATAGATCGAGCGATTAAGGAAGCATCTGAACTCGGGTTGATAAATAGGGATAAGGAGAACAGTAGCAGCAGTAGTATCAGCGATAACGGGAACACAGAACTTAGGAAGCCAATGTTACATGGTGTAACAGTAGCTGGCTCAGCAGCTGGAACTAGATCACGTAATGATAAAATTTATCAAGATAGAGAAATTATTACTTCGCCAGATGAAATTGTACAAACAACGATTGCTCCTGAGCTTGCATTACTTGCCCCATCATACTTAGAAGATGCAATGTCTGCTATTAGTAATTCCGGAGGATCAGTTATAAAGGTAAATCCGAGTGACTTAATTAATGCAGTGTCGTTACTAGCAAGCCAAGATGGAATATTTGCATCTTCCTCTGGAGCTTCTTCGGTAGCCGGCTTGCTCAAGTTAAGTCGAGATAACATTATACAGTCTGATCAAAATGTTGTCTGCATAGTTACAGGCAGTGGAATTGGGATCAGCAATCCTGATCGTAGTGGCATTGGCAGTAATCCAGTGGCTAGTTGGAAGGTTTTACAAGCACAGAATAGGATACGAAGATCAAATAAACCGCTGACAAATAAAGTGAAATCCAATTTTGATGGCGAAAACGTATCTCTTGGAAAAACCAAGAGAAAGATGCTTCTTTTGCTAAATAGGAAACCTGACTATGCTTACAGTCTGCGTAAAAGATTACTCAATGACAATGACATGGGGAAGAAGAAAAAGACAATAGACATATCCACACTATATCAACACCTAAAAGAACTTGAGAACCTAGGAATGATTGTAAGGAATACGGCTGAGAGCTTTAGAGGTAAACCAATACGATTCTATTACAAGATAACTGAAAGAGGAAAGCTTGCAGCAACGAACAAGATATAGTAAATATTACGCCAAAATCAAATGAATGATTGTGATATATAAAGTTGGTAAACTTGGATTGTTAATATGTCATCATTTCAGCCGATAATAGTCTTGGTTTTCTCACATCGATCTGGTCCTGAATGACATGTCAATAGTCATGACAAATCCGGCCCCTGAATAACTCTAAAACTCTGGACTAGCCTGGCCACATATATAAATTAACAAAGCATTCAAACCCCTTGATCTAAGTATATAGTGTTTCTTCCCGCTCCCTTTCTATAGCTGTTCTAATAACGCAGAATCGGTGGAGCTTCTACAATCTCTCCGTACTTCTCCTTTGAAACGAGCTGAGCAAGTTTTTGTGGAAAGTTGTGTTTTGGCTGCACACCCAGATTATGCAATCTTGGCTTTGCGTTTAACATCATATCAAAACTTCCTACAATTATCAATTTTTCCTTGGACCGTGAAATAGCCACATTAAGGTCCTGCAGAGACCCGATAGCCCCGATCCGTCTTTCTGGATTGTTTCTCACTATAGTAAAGATAACAATATCAGATTGTGTGCCCAATGCGCCTACAGTTGTCAATACCCTAACTCCCAAGCCAAGTTGTTGAAGGTATTTTGAAACTATGCGTCTTTGTTCTGCATATCTAGTTACTATCATTACTGACTTGGAAGGAGCTGCCTTTTTAATCTCGTGACATATACGGACACATGCTCTTGCCTCCATGTCGTTATACCATGAGCTGGGGCCAGCCATCTCTTCGGTACCATTCAAATCTAACCATGTAACAACTTTGTCAGGATTAATTATATTTCTAAATTCTTTATCGATAGTATTGCAGTCTACTACTAATCTTCTTCCTGCGATTTCTGGAGCAGAAGTTAATCCCTGATAATCTGCAAACTCATTTACTAGCATCGCCAAGTCATCTGGGAGTCTATAAGTTGTATAAAGTGTATCACATTTAGCACACTTAAGGACCCACTCTATAGCGCTCAAATCATAATCTTCTGATTTTATTGGTCTAGATTGTTTCGGATCACCTACGACGGTGGCTACAACACCACACACTGACGCCAGTTCAATTATGCTATTGACCCCGTAGCTGATAGACTCCTTCATCATTTGTACGCCTATCTGGTTAATTCCGAGAACGAAAGGGGACAGTAGATGTTCTAATCTTTCAATGCCTGCTTCATCTATGATCATATTATCAAATCTAACAGGGCTGGATTTCCGTGACAATCGTTTCAGAGACTGCGTAGTACAGATCACAATCTGTTTTTTCTTGATCACATCAAGTTCATTACTAAATGGTACGGGAAGACTATTATCTGCGCCAGGGGCATATCCACTTCTCACACACATAAATTTCGAGGCATCACGACCTAGTACTATACTCAATTCTCTTGAAAATTCGTTGGCAGCCGAATTGGTCAATGCTACCAATAGTACCCGGTTAGCATATCCTTCGGAAACTAGCTTGATGGCTTGAAGGGCGCCAAATGTAGTTTTTCCGCAGCCTGGTGGTCCAATTACGCCCGCAATACCACCTGAATTGATACGCCATTTGAGGATTCTCTGCTGGTCAGGATTAAGATAAATCACGACATCATGAACCCCTGGGTATAAAGATGTCTGCAGCTAATTTGTGAAACGTATGGATCGGTCTGAGCATGCTCCGGGTGAGATTAAGTTCGTCTCTTAACAAAATGATAGGCAAATCGAATAACTGTCTCTTGGCTCTTCGGACAGCAATTTTCGATCTAAGACTAAGAGTTATCTTGTTGTTTATTACTTCCATTACACTAGCCTGTTCGCTGATACAGGAAAGGAGTGGCTTATCCTTCTCTTTTCCGATTATTCTTACGATCTTACGCGGTTCTAATGGAATATCGTTATCTGTTCCTGAAAGGATAACTTTCTCACCATCATCAAAATCATATGCAAATCTTCTACATATTACGCCAGTTTTCTCCAATCTACGGATGGCTTCTTCCTCGCCATACCTATCTATTAAAATGGAGACAACATGCTTATGCAGGTGAGTTTCAGCCCTCTCTTTTAAGATTGCATAGCGCTTTGCAAAGAACTGTCTTGTGAGCTTATCATACTGTGCTGGCAACATCCCTTCGTAAAATAGCCTAGCATCTCGTTGATAAAACTGGCACTCTTTGCTTCCTTCTAGGCCCTTATCGCAAACAGGACAAAAATTTGGTCTCTGTGCATGTACACGCACACCACAAAGTACATCATGAGCAAATTTTCTATTGATCCTTATTTTCTCGACCTCTTTTTCGATTGTTTCTATTCTAGGAAAATATGCTCCTGTGTAATGAACGATGCATGAGAATTTATATTTGCTCCAATCATTTTCGTTCAAACAATATCGGTAATTTGCAAGTAGGGAATTTGCAATTAGTTGCCACTTCTCTCGACCGCTAACGGTCTTGCTTAGATCATAGCTTTTCCAGTCTAGCAATCCGTAACCGTCATGATACTCTACTAGAGCATCAATTCTTCCTTCATGATGATTCTTGATATTGGAGATCGTAACTTCAGTAATGACCCTTAAGGGTTTTTCATACTTCTTCATCAACCTCCTCGTTATTCCCTCAATAAGTCCGTTATAGGTCTCGTGAACGCGATCTTTAAAATCGTCTGGGACAAATCGGCTTTCCTTAAATGCATTGTCTAATGTATCCTCAATTATACCATTCACTATTTCACAAGATTCATTAACTATCTTTCTGGTAAGATCATGGCAATCATTAGGGCTACTTTGCCAATTCTCTATAACAGGACCACCCATGCATAAACTCATTATATCGTGGACTGTATTAGCAATTAAGTAGTCTTTATCACTTGTAATCGCTCCGTATGGGTAATCTAACTTAAACAGATTCTGACAGACACATGCTGTTGCTATCTCCGAAGACTGGACAAGATGCGTATTAGACTTTCGTAGAGATTCGTATGTTCTTCTAACGTCAAGTATATCAGTGTTCATATCGATCGCATCTCCAATATTCCTAACGGCCTCTTCAGACTGAGAGAATATTATTGCATATCATTTCATGAGCTTTGAAGTCGTAGTTTATTTAAATTAAAGAGAACACTGTAGGGAGGGGGAGAGCTTTTCACATGCCATTACATCAGATCACGGCGCTAGCTTTCTATCATGTGTATGCCTACCATAATTGTGTCAATACCACGGCAAAGGGCTCATAGACCCCTATTTAAGTGGATTCAATTTTTGTTTTGTTAATGAAAATATTAATTAGTTTTGACCCCAATTATTAACAAAATGCCTGTTGTCAAAGGTGCACTTGAACTATCTGATTCAAATCTTATTCTATCATCCATTACAGAATACCAGCATGTAAATCTAGCTTCATAAAATATTTTGCTAAAGACGTCGCTTGTATCTTTTCCATTTTTTCAGTGCTTTGCACTGTATTCCATTGCTCTATTGTAATTGCATTTACTCCTGCTAAATATTTTTCATACTCTTATGGCACCACTTTATTAACGTAGTAAGTCGATAGGTGAGCAGCCTAAAACGTAACAGTCTTTCGGTGGCGCTGTATATTCGCATAAGTACTTATCTTTACGACAAAAAACAAACTAGTTACGAATTAGGGATTTCTGCGAAAAACTACAGGAAGTTCAGTATTTTGGCGACTGTAAGGTAGACTGTAAGAAAGAATTGATAAAGTCAGCTGATTATGGTTAGATTACAACCAAAAAGATTGCCGGTGAAGTCAAAAACAATTACTAGGTAGTATTCAAACACGGCCACACTGGAAATGAGTGGAAAATCGACAGAGATGCAATTATTGGAAGAGCACGGACCAACCAATACGATAAGACTAAGATAAGAACAGCAGTTTTTGCCGATTCTCGTGAAAGGTGTGAATAATGTGAAGGGTTTACAAGGGCGAGAAAGATAAGTCTTCAAAACCGCCACCGAAGCAGCAGATGAGGACGCTCCAGAGGCTACTGTAGTTACTATTACTCTGGGCTATAATACCGTCTAATTCCTATCGTTTTTCACATGATATCGTTACTAGGTCTTTTTAATTTGATTTTGTACTATAAAAGTCAGCTTACTTATCCGCTTGAGTAGAAAACCTTACTTATATACTCGGTATGTATCATTTTACTTATCATCCTTGACATTCTCTTCTCATATCAAAATCCCTGAAAAGACAGAGATCATATACGGTTCCGAAAACGTAATGAATACAATATTACAATTTTTATCTAAAGCAAATACAATAAGTTCTTGTGGTGACTATAAAGCTCTTTCACTAACTATTGAAGTTGAAGAATATAGGAAATTACTGCTTAACCTTAGAAAAAGGGGCATTAAATTAAAGTACATTACAGAGATTACTAAAGACAACGTCAAGTACTGTAAAGAGCTGATGACGAAGTTTGCATATGAGATTAGACACTTGGATGGAATTAAAGCAAACTTTTCCGTTAGTGAAACAGAATACTTGGCTTCTGCAACTTTAGCAGAAGAAGTACAACAACCTATGGTATCAATACAACAAGTTATTTACAGTAATGTTAAAGATATTGTAGCGCAGCAAAAATATGTATTTGAGAGCTTTTGGAATAAAGCAATTCCGGCTGAAAACAGAATCAAGGAGATAGAAGAAGGATTTGTTTTGGGGAGTACAGAAGTTATCCAGATTCCATCAAGAACGAAAGAATTATTCCTTGATTTAGTAAAATCATCTAAAGAGGAAGTATTGTTATTGCTTCCTACGACTAATGCATTTCTTCGTGAACAGCGCTTAGGAATAATACAATTATTAAAACAAGCAGCAGAATGTGGTGTAAATGTTAGGATTCTGACCCCAATTAATAACATCGTTGAAGAAATTAGAAAAAATATATTTTTGACAGATCAAGGAAACAAATTTTTTGATATTCAACCTATTGAAATACCAACTGAAGAAATCAAAGTATGTACGGTCAGTATTCTTGTAGTTGATAGAAAAGGATCCCTAGTAATAGAAAAAATAGATGATTCAAAGGAAGATTTTATAGAAGCTATAGGATTAGCAACTTATTCTACAAGTCAACCGACTGTTTTATCATATATTTCTATCTTTGAGAGCTTGTCAAATCAAGTAAAATTATATGAGCAGCTAAAAACTCATGGTAAAATGCAAGAAGAATTTATTAATATTGCAAGTCACGAGCTAAGAACACCTACCCAAGCGGTCCTAACATATTCTGAGCTATTACGACGACATCCTGAGAAAAAAGAAGATATGATAGAAGCTATATATAGAAATGCCGAAAGACTTCAAAGGCTTACAAATGATATCTTAGATGTTACGAGAATTCAAAGCAAGACATTAAAGGTAAACAAAGAGAAATTCAATTTAAGTGATTTGTTATCTAAAGTCATAGAAGACTATAGAAGTAATATCGAAAAGAACAATAGCAATGTTAGATTATCGTATAGTAAATCAATTAAAAAGACTTCTTTAGTAAATGCGGATAGAGAAAGAATTATTCAAGTCATTTCTAATCTTCTAAATAATGCTATTAAATTTACTGAAGAAAAAGGAGGAGGAGAAATATATGTCACTGCTGAAGAAAAGGAAAAAGATGATCAAGAAGTTGCTATTGTTACTATAAAAGATACTGGTGTCGGTATAGATTCTGAAATAATATCTAGACTTTTTACTAAATTTGCTACAAGGTCTCAAACAGGTACAGGACTTGGGTTATTTATTTGCAAGAGTATAATAGAAGCACATGGTGGAAAAATATGGGTTGTAAATAGTGCTAATAGTAAAGGAGGAGCTACCTTTGCATTCAGCCTACCAAGTAGCCAACAACAAGAGCAGCAGCCCATCTTATCAAATAACAGGCCAGGACGATGAACAATAGAATATTACTTGTAGATAATGAGCCAGATATCGCTTTAGGATTCAAGATGGGCTTGGAAGATAATGGGTTTATAGTTGATTCATTTAACGATCCTCAAACAGCGTTATCAAAATTCAGAGCTGGTTTATACGACCTATTACTTCTTGATATCAAGATGCCCAAAATGAATGGAATTGAGTTTTATCAAAAGATGAAAGAAATAGATACAAAGGTTAAGGTCTGTTTTATTACAGCCTCTGAGATATATTATTATAAAGAGATTGCAAAAGGATTATTCCCAGTACTAGGTAAAAGACGTCTTATTCGAAAACCTATCAAAATAGAGGATTTAGTAAAAGAGTTGAAGCAAGAATTAGAATTCATTAATAATTATAATAATAACAACAACAAATATAATTAGTTATACTAACATTATATCTAACAACGAGTTGGAGAAAGAGATATAATTGCATCTGTTCGAAAATAAAATAAAACATGAGAAAAACATTACAAAAACATCTGTAGAAGAGGAGTATCATAGACCCTGTGAGACTTTTTTCATAAGAGAGTAAATTGAAATATAATCATCTCTAAGTTGTAAATTTATATGAAATCTTTGCAAAGCAACAGAAATAAAATAAAAGAACATCCCTATAGGATTTTATTAGTTGATGATGAACCAGATGTAGTTGTAGGTTTTGAGATTTGCTTAGAAGATCATGGGTTTATAGTTGATTCATTTAATGATCCCATATTAGCATTGTCATCTTTTAAGCAAGGCTTGTATTCTTTGGCGCTTTTTGACATCAAAATGCCGAAACTGAATGGATTTGAACTGTATAGAGAAATAAGAAAAATAGACGATAAGGTTAAGATCTGTTTTATGACTGCATTTGATATACAAAATGAACAATTAAAAGAAGTACTACCTACACTGGAATTAGAAGAACCTATTGTTATCAGAAAACCTATTAGACTAGATGATTTTATAGCAAAAATAAAAACAAAACTGTCGTAGGATTTACAATAAAATAAAAAGTGTATATGTATCACACCAGATCACATATCCTAAACTTGCATCTTAAAGAAAATTGTAACAGGTTTATGATATTCGCATCAATTAAGTGTCATTTCTGCTTAGTATGCTTGAAAAAGACTTGTAGTCTTTAAAAAAATAAAGATATACATGATGGTAAAGGAGGCAGGGACGGGGGTAAAGAAATGACTGGTATAGGCATATATAAAAGCCATACATAACGATAATGATTTCATATCTACGCAGGAACTCGAGGAATTAATAGATTCATTGCGCTGCTTCAGAAGGAGCCACTTTATCACATTCAGAAACAGAGCAAGTGGCAGTACGCGAAAGCCTTCTGTACAGGTGTTTCTAATAGGAGACATAATTAATTGAGTTCGCTCCAATCGTGATACATTATATTTTTGTTGTGCTTTACAATTAATACTATACACCAACTTATACAAAAAAGGTATCAACTATTTAACAGATTTTGTAAAAACAAGATGTATTCCTCATATCGCTATTGATTTGTAGGACAAGAAATATAGAAAGTTATAAGTTAGATAATGACGGATGCCGAAAAAATGAATATTGCTTACACAAACTAAAACCCATATTCTCATCCAATTTCGGGAAAAGGGAGTAGTTCATTTAATTATTCTTATAGTAGCAATAGTGATCGCCTTCATAGTCAGTAACATCTTACTGAATCTTTAACTCTCTCACTGATCCCAACTACGTACAAAATTACGGATCAAATTTAGTTAGCATCACAGAAACGTAAGCAAAAGTATCTCTAAAACCACCATATATCAGACAACAGGTCTAATAGGGGAATGAAAGAGGAGGAGAGTAGAAGAGATAGAAGCAAAAAATTGGTAATTCTTAGCAAGTTACTGAGTAAGTGCAACAGTTAATTCCCCTAGTGACATTCCACCTTCAAATGGAATTTTTTTCCTAACGACTTCGTCTATAAATAAAAATCGCTGCCGCGATGGCACCTGCGATAATTAACAGAATTATTGCTAAGATAAGACCATTAGATCTGGTGGAAACTACCTCTTTATTTTTTACTAATACGACAAATGATGCTTTTGCTGTATTATTGCTATTATCCTTGGCTGTACAAACGATGGTAGTATTTCCTATTGGAAATACCTGACCAGAAGCTATGGGTTGGCATATAGGATGTATATTTGTGGCCACATTATCTGTTGCACTTACATTATAGTCAACAACAGATCCTCTTGCGTTGGTAGCAT
>JBQCDO010000076.1:0-6647 GCA_051961195.1 Nitrososphaeraceae archaeon
CCGATACCTGGTTTTATCAAGAATGAAATGCAAGACTTAGAATATCGATTGCAGGGATTAAGTTGAGACTGAACCTCTACGCTCATGTGATGCTCCTGTGCCTATCTGAAGTCGATATAAACACCTGTTTCAATTACAAATCAAAGTCATTTAATTCTTTTAGAATGTCACATGTTGATCTCATGTTAGTCTCATAGTGAGTACCGATACCATATATTGCTGGAACTGGCCCGCACGCTTTCCAGATATGACCCTTATGCCATTAGGAATGAATGCCACTCTTAGTAAATACTTTAAGCATGTAATAGGCGCATGTTCAGTCTTCGCGTACTTAAAGATCGTGAATGAGCGTGGAATCTACCTTTGGAAGTTATGTTTGATATGATGTCTCTAATCCTCAGAATACATTTCTTAGTTCTTGCAGTTCTGTAGTTATCATTGAAAATTTTTTGTTTATTATTTTTGTTTACAATCGGTATCGCCGCTGGACTCGCAACGAAGGATAGAGCATTAGAGTCCTAGCAACGACGATACATGACTTGTAAGGGATAATCTATTATGCACAATACTTATTTAAAAATTAAAACCGTTGTTAGACTGCTGGACAACCCCTGAGCCAAAATTGTTTGTTAATAAATCCAAACAGCGACTGACCTGCTAGTGCTATACAATATTTTATTTAACCAATGCACAAGCTGTCGTCTGCTCTACCAAATTGTTGTACATTATAAGAGAAAAAGAAAAGATGGTCTCTTAACCTATCTGCCAGAAACGCCACAATCGCCACCGCCGCCATATGATGTCCATTATGATGATGATGACGATGATGGTCGGGCTTGAAGTGTGCTAATGCAGTGTTTGATGCGATGGTTGATATTATCATTCATACTGGAACGGTTACGATAATCATTGCAAGATTACTGATTTGTTCATCTTCTATAAACATTATACCTGAACATCCAAAGCTCATTAAGGGTAATTGCCAATTAATTCTAAAAATTAGCAAATTTTCTGAAATGACAATCTATTAAGTCGTTCTAGACTCGATTCAGACCTTAAACATACATTCTTTCAAGTCCATTATACGAACACCATTCAGAAATTTAAATAACCTCTGGCAGGCTTATAATGGATATGAAACATTCCGTCGCCTCGATGACAGATGCGGATTTCGTGTCTGTGTTGGAAAAGGAGGGTAAAATGAGAATCGATGATTTCATAAAGGGAGCAATGGAGTTAGCTGAGGATGTCCACTCAGATAGTTTTAGAGAAGATGGTTCATCCTCATTTTTAGAAACACATACCTGGCCTGTGGCGGTGGATGTCATGAGACATTATAAATCACTTAACCGACCAATTACAAGTGTTGAGATAGCGTCTGCTATACTACATGACATTTCTGAGGACAACGACAGGATTATTGATCTGTACAAGACCAAAGACTATGGGTTTGAAGCATATCTAAAATATCGGTTCGGCAGTAGGGTGTACTATATTGCCACGAGCTTGAAACTAAAAGATCTTGCCGGATATGATGGGAAAAATGATGAAGAGCGAAAGTTATCTCGATTCCATGAATACTGTGATTTCCTTGTCGCCGCTGATTATGACATTAAAGTAACCAAGTTGGCAGACAGGCTTAACAATATGGAGTTTATTTTAAACATCGCAAAACAAAATAAAAAAATGGTTTACGATAAAATAAAGAGATACTTGAGGGAATCAGAGGACTTTTACTTGTGCTTTACAATTTTACACCCAAAAACACCAGATTTTTACAACAAATTGCGATCGTGCTATGAACAACTCAGATCTACATATTATGAATATACTCTAACTATGCCTCAAACAAATGAAGGTGTCGATAGGACTTGATGTGTTGCGCAGATCCTGAATATCGAGCAAGGACAATCCGCAATCTTGCTACATGGCATAATTCTCATTGCCTTGCTGCTTAGGCAAATAGAATGTTCTATTATCTAGTCAGTTAAATTTTTGCTAGAAAATTTTATTTCATAACCAATTTAAAAGGCATTATTTAGACATATTCTTGTAAATTGAAATCCTCTAGACTAAAAATATCGGTTATAATCAAATTAGAGCCAGATTTTTCAGAGGGAAATGTTAGTTATAATTCCGATGGAACATTGAATAGGGCCGAGACAAAAAGCATTCTAGGCCCACACAGCGCTGTTGCCTCGATGGCAGCCCTAAATGCAAAAGTATTATACGATGCTGATGTCTCGGTCGGAACAATGGGCCCACCAATTGCCGAACAAGCTCTTCAGCAGTCCCAGCTACTTTGTGACGCTGATGAACTTCACCTTTATAGTGACAGAATATTTGCAGGAGCCGACACACTAGCAACTGCTGAAGTATTGCGAGCGGGCATAGATAAGATGCACAATGGTGAAAAATCTGATATAGTCTTTTCAGGTCATCGAGCATCGGATGGTGAGACAGGCCAAACGGGTCCGCAAACAGCGTGGAAATTAGGATATCCCTTTTTTGGAAACGTTATAGATTTTAGTGTGGATGTTGAAAATCGACTTGCTAGAGTAACACGATTGGTCCCTATTCAAGGACTTTATGATGTAATTGAGGAAATCGAGGCGCCTTTACCTATCTTTATCACTATACACCCCTCGTACAAGCCAACATTTACTACAGTCTCCCAAAGACTATCGTTTTTTAAATGTCAAAAAGAAGCCAGAGACCGCGCCTCTCTTTATAAGAACCACCTAAAGACATATACGGCGCAGACGTTAGGTGTTGATCCCAAATTGGTAGGATTGCCTGGTTCACCAACAATTGTCTATAGAGTAGAAAAAATACCTAGAGCCAAGACCAGTAGGATGGCAAAAATCATAGAAGGATCGAATCAAGACCAAATCCGAGCTGTAGCAAAGAAAATCACCGATATGATAAAGGTGAAGGAAATATGAGTAATATCAGCCAGCTAACCTCGACCCCCGACCCAAAAACATCTAATGAAAAGTATAGGCATTTGTACGTTGTAATAGAACAGGAAGAGGGTAATCTGTTACCAGTTAATTTCGAAATGTTAGGTGAGGCACGGAGATTGATGGATGGATTTAATCTACGATATTCTGCCGAAGAGAAGGTTGTAGCCATTTTGCTTGGCAATGAAATGAGAAGTCAGTGTGACAAATTAATCAGCTATGGAGCTGATGCTGTGATATATGCAGAGAATCCGGAGCTCACGTACCATAGGAATCCGGTCTACACGCGAGTCATAAGCCAAATCGCAAATGATCGGGATTGCAGTAAGAAAATATCGGCCCGATACAGTGAAGAATTTAAGAGACCAAGATTCATGTTTTTTTCTGCAGATGATACTGGAAGGCATCTTTCGGCTACTGTACTTGCCGAATTGGAATCTGGACTAGCCTCGGACATAAACAAACTGGTGATTGATGATATTGAATTAAAACACGAACACAAGACTAAGGGTCAAGTTGAAAAATATTTTAAGACGTTGGAAATGTACAGACCTGACTTCTCAGGATTCCTGTGGACCACAATACTATGTCTAGACAACAGGCATCCTAATAACACGAGGGAATATCATCCTCAGGCATGTAGTATTATTCCGGGAGTTTTTCAACCAGTCGAACCTGATAATAATAGAAAAGGTGTCATAGTGGATTACAAGGCAACACTGAATACGAATGATTTGGGCGTCAAGATTTTGAATAGAAGGATCGTAAAAAGCCCAATTGACTTTGACAGTCACAAGGCGATTGTGAGCTTTGGCCGTGGTATTAATGATTCTCCAGAAGAAAACATAGCATTGATTGACACTCTTAAACAGGAACTAGGGGCAGAAGTTGGCGTTTCGTTACCAATTTCGAAAAAACCTTACAATATTTCAAACTCTAGATTATCAGCCTACATAACAGCTGAACGGGTGATTGGCACAAGCGGTCGCAAGGTGGCCCCTACCTTGTATATTGCAGTAGGCATTAGCGGAGCGATGCAACATATAGCTGGCATGAAAGAATCAGAATTTGTCATTGCGATTAACCCTGACACAAACTCGCCAATTAGAGATGAGTGCGACATATTCATTAAAGGACGGATGGAAGATGTACTGCCCATCTTAATCGAAGAGCTTAGACAACAAAAAGCAATGGTGGAAGTGAGGAGCTAACAAAATGGAAAAGTTCGATGTAGCGATTGTTGGCGGAGGTTCTGCCGGCCTAGCCGCACTAAAACAGCTATCAAATCTTGGAAAGCAGGCCGTGTTATTAGAAAGTGGAAAAGCGATCGGTTCAAAGAGCATATCTGGAGGTATACTATATTCAAAAAAACCTAAACACGGTAGGGCTTACAATGTCGAAGATGTCTACGGACAAGAATTTGTCACAGAGGCCCCCCTAGAAAGATCGATTACGAAATACATCCTAAATGCTACTTCGAATGATAAGGTATTTTCTATTGACCTCAGTTCTGCTCACAGCTACCAGACCAACTTTGCTTACTCGGTACTTATGAATAAATTAAATTCTTGGTTTGCAAAGCAAGCAGGCGAAAGCGCAGAAAAATACGGAGGGGGCATAATTCCAGGCGTTCATGTTCAGTCAATAGAGTGGAAGAATGGGACTACTATTGTTGAAACGAATGAATTAGAAACCTTCCAAGTAAAAGCAATAATTGCTGCTGATGGTGTCAATTCTGAGGTAGCCGAGCTCACAGGTGCTCGGCCGAAATTTATTCCGCAAGAACTGTACCAAGGTGCCAAAGTCATAATTAAATTACCTGAACAAGTTATGGAACAGAGATTCAACATATCAGAAAATGACGGTGCTGCACATTTATTCTCTGGTGACATAGCTCAAAGACATATTGGGGGCGGATTTCTTTATACTAACAGAGATACAATATCTCTTGGTGGTGTCTATCACTATGATTCGCTCTTAGATAGGGTTGTCGAACCGTACGAGCTCATTAATAAACTGATCCTAAACCCTATGGTAAGCG
The DNA here is from genome assembly GCA_051961195.1 of Nitrososphaeraceae archaeon. GTDB lineage: Archaea > Thermoproteota > Nitrososphaeria > Nitrososphaerales > Nitrososphaeraceae > JARBAU01. Next base: position 5,005 of record JBQCDO010000076.1, read on the forward strand.
AATTCATAAAAGATGAAGTACCGCAGAAAGAAGAAATTGACAAAACTCTACCTAAAGAAGAGCAATTAAGAATCAGGTTTGCGGTAAGCAAATTGATTAGAACTTGGCAAGACTTGCGTCAGTCTTATTACTCGACATCAAGCACAGAAGACCTCATAAAAAGTGGGAAATACAAAACACGAGAAGAGATAGTAGCTAGGCTCGAGATGATTCGCAAGGAACTCATTTCGAAGTATAGTACGAGATTTATCACCGACTACGTTGAATTGGAATACAGTGCCAAACTTGTACCTGACGGAAAGAGATGTAGAATGAAGAAACCAAATCACAATAATGTGCTGTTCGTTGGAGATGCTGCAGGCAGGGGAATCTTTGTTGGTCCCCGCATTGAAGGAATCAATGTGGGCATAGATGATGCGGTAAGAGCTGCCAACGCAATCTCAAGGTCGCTCGACAGGAATAATTTTAGCTACGAATATCTAGGAGGTTTCTATGCTCATTCTATTGATGAGAGTCCCTACACAAGGGATATGAAACAAATAGACAAAGACTATCTTAAGATCTTTCTAAATGCTACAAAAGACATTCCCAAAGACATCATAGGCTCAAGATATAGCATGATATTTAAGCTGATGTCAAGTGAGACCTTTAGGGGCCTTGCCGTAGGATTTGCTAATATCTTAGGATATGATCGACTTCTTCCAATTTTAGAATCTGAAGAAACGTATAACCAAGTCCCTATCGAACTCGCCGAAAAACTGGGTAAACGATTGAAATCTGATTATCGACCATCTATACCATCTATCGCAGAGCGAGTTGCGAAATTAAAGTACGATGACGACACAGTATCTCATATTAAAGTTAATAATCCGACCAGCGAGTTTATGAAAAAAATGGTCTTCCTATGCCCTACAAAATGTTATACTATAGAAGAAAACCAGGTCGTACTCCAGCACGAGGGCTGCATCGAATGCGGTACGTGTGCTCCAGAAACTCAGTGGCGACATCCACGGGGAGAAAAGGGTATATCCTATCAGTATGGCTAAGTGTGTGATTCTTCACATACTATTTCCATTTAATCGAACATCCAATTGAAGGGTCAAAGCCGTTCTCAATTTCACCACCTGCTAGTAATGTTTTTATATTATCTTCCATTATGTGAGTTTTAGCGATACTGTTAGGTTCAACAGCATCATTTATTCTACCGTGGTAGACCAGTCGTCTCTCACCATTAAACAGATAAGGATCAGGAGTACAAACTGCACCATATCTTCTTGCTACATCCTGAGACTCGTCTATGAGATAGGGAAAATTCAATTGGTATTTTTCATAAAACTTTTTCATATTCTCAAATCCCTCCTCATCATATGATGGATCGTTACTATTAATACAAATGACCTGTAACTCGGATTTTTTGAATCTTGATTGTATTCTTACTATGTCATTGATTCTAGCTTTGACATAGGGACAGTGATTGCAAATAAATATAACTAGTAAGGCTTCGCTTTTCCCAAACATTTCCAACGAATATATTTTATTATCTGTGCCTTTAAGTTCAAATTGAGGCGCTCCTGCACCTTCCTTTAGAACCTGTGTAGACTCTGTTTTTACCATTAAATAATCAGTGCATAATATACTAATAA
>JBQCDO010000077.1:0-5743 GCA_051961195.1 Nitrososphaeraceae archaeon
AGATTGATTGATTGTCGTCTGCTAACTAACTAACAAACAAACAATAAACTACCATAAGGAGAGTTAAGCCTTTAAATTTGTAATGAATAATGTTTGATAGTTCACTAGTGGTGGTGAAGTAAAGAGGCAGTCCCAACTGGTAACGCTCTGACAGGCAAGCAGGCAAAAGCTTAGATTTTGCATAGATAGAAGCTTCGTTCGTTCGCCCAAAAAGCCAAATCATGGCGCTACCAGTGAGATCCTCTTATTCTTATCTAGTTAATATGGCCTGTGTAATTCTTTCAGCATATATTATATTCCAAGATTCACATTGATTTCCTTGTGTCAAACCCATAGTATCGAAAGTATATACGTAATATGAGAATTTGTAGTGTTTGAAAGTCGTCTCTTGGGCCTTTGCTCTATATGTTAGTCATGAATAGCTTTAGATATAGATTGATAGGAGACAATCGGCGGTCGATGGGACTATGGTCGTACTTAACAGCCGCTATCTTCAGATAAGATGCCATCGTTATAGCTGCAGTATAGATCGTTCCATTGCATAATTATTATTGCTCGTAGATTGCGTCTAATAGTATTAGTACGCTAGATAAATGAGGAGACGTTTTGAGTAAAATTTGCCATTTATACACTGTTCACATTAGTATCAGTACATTAGAAATTCAATGCCTAGCGAAATGGTGATAAATGGTAGGTACAAAATGGGAGTTAAATATTTAAGTTAGTGCGAGTAGTAACCTCGCACCAGAATGGGAGTCACGAATGGGTGTCATCACTCATATATTATTGTCGATCATTGCAGTTTTAGTACTATTCCTGCTCTATGCAATGATTGATAATGATGACACCCATTCCGAATAGTTTTGTCATATGCAAAATCTGATCCGATATCGAATTCTAAGCGAATTGATGCGTGTTCTCGTTTTATTCAATAACTACTGATGACGTGACTTCGGAATATCGATGCGATCCTTGGCACAGTTCACCCCGAATTTATCATCTATTCATTTTTGGAACAATATGGAATATGTATCACAATACACAAATTTTGTTACTATGTCTATTATTACCATAATAACGAGAAAAAAATAACTCCGTGAAAATCTAGTTATGGAAATCTTTAAAATGATTTTTAGTTGACTACAAAACTAGTGCAATACATTCGTCGAATATATCAGATCATTTTTATAATTTTTAGTCTAACGATGGATTAATTGATTTGTCTATTCTTAGCATGATACAGATGAAAAACAATAAAGCTACAAATATAGATGTATATTTACTTAGCGCTATAATATGTAGTATTATATCTAGAGCGGAATTGAGAAGAAGATGCCTTCAACCTTCGCATTATTAAATCAAGATTCAAGAAAGTGATTTTTGTTATATGGGAGTCAAAGAAACTAATAAAGATACTAATAATGGCAATGGAGATGATAATCATGTCAAGATAACTACAACCAAAGCCAAGACTAGATCACATGTACATGTTTCAAGAATTGGTAAAAATAGAAATTATCATCATCATGATAGTAAAAATGTTAAACAAATTTTTATACTATCATTTGATGCACTTAAGGATAGAAAGCAAGATCTGCTCTAACTATACTCATGGTTGTAGTGGGTAGCGCACTGATGGTAGCGCTTAATAGCATGAATGCAGGTCAGGCTAACTTTTTAAATAAACAGATGAACTCTCTTGCACCAAACATATTATTTGTCAGCTCAGGCCAACACCGATTCCGTGGGGGCCCATCAGCAACGCCGACCATAGTTATCAATACTCAAGTTGTTCATCGATTAAAATCACTTCCCTTTGTTCAAGGTGCAGTTCCATCATATCAAGGGCAGCTACAACTCAATGCACAGGGAAATATTGTGAACTTCCAGATAATAGCAATGGATCCACAAAAGGTTAAATTAATTAATCTATCACTCCAACTAGTTGATGGCTCAGCTATACAATCAAATAATCCTTCCTCACTGCTCGTAGGAGATAACGTAGCTCATCCTCTAGGTATGTCAACTCCATTTGTAACAGTTGGTCAGACGCTAAGAGGAACTTTTAGCTATGTGGATACTAATACTGGGGCAAATAAAAGATGAGTTAAAAAGCTTTGTAATAAGTGGTACAATCCAACCATCTGGTAACAATCAGATAGATAAGGCTGTAATAATTAACGAAGCTAGTGGTAATTCCCTCTTTCACAAGGCTGGCAAATATGATTCAGTAATTATTGCTGCATTATCTGCCGATTATGTTGATGCTGTTCAACAGGAGATCACTGGTATATATGGTAAAAACATAGGGATAATTGTACCTAAGGCTCTAATGCAAACAAGGCAGCAATTTCAGAGTGGAAATAGCGCATTTACAGTAGCAATAGCTTTCATTGCACTACTTGTAGGTGCTGTAGGTATAATTACCACACTCTATACCTCTGTTTCTGAAAGAACTAAAGAAATTGGAACTATGAAGGCAATTGGTGCGAAGAGCAAGTTTATTCTAATCCTATTTCTAGTAGAGGCCCTGTTTATTGGTTTCTTGGGAGCTACTTTAGGAATAGTGAGTGGTATTGGAGGAGCATATCTTACCGTTGGAGGCATTTTTGTTCCAACTGATTCTTTAGCCAAATATAAATCAGATTTTACATCTGCCAGATTCCAAGTCAATCACAACTTTGTGAGCAAAACTTCACAAAAGGATATTAGCGGACCAAATACTCTTCTTTTATATTCTACACATACGCCAATAGAGAATGCGATTGCTAATCTCAAACCGATAATTGATTCATTACCGTATCGTTAGCGATCAAAAAAGACGACACTTTCTTTTCATACAGACTCGTAGTCATGGAACATAATCATATTTGCTTCAGCATAATATTAACTGGATATTGGTTTGTCAACAACCAATAAATTGTAATTCTATGCAAATTTTATCTAGATAAATTTCACAGATTCATAAAGATACATTATCTACGAATGTTATCAATTCAGCATATTGTTTAATGTATTTCTGGCCTCTATCAGTTATAGATACAAGTCCATTATTATCACGGTAGATCATACCTTTCATTTCTAATTCAGTGAAGTGATTCATCAACTTGTCATACGATAGTCTTGAGAAATGCTGTACATGAGTAGGCTTTGCCATTCCGGTACTAATTCTGTCTTCTTCTATAGCACATAGTATTTCAAAAAATAGTTGAAGCTTATGTCTATGTCTTTTATCTTGTCTCAATTTTAAGTATCCTTTTTAATGCATAAAACCTGGCATAGTATATCAAATAAATAAAAATGAATAGTCCAGCTAATCTGGTAGCTGCGGATATAATTAAAGAATTTGGACTATAGGTATAATATGTCAGCAGCATAAAAAACTGAGATATCCAGAGTAATGCAAATGACGCCAGAGTACAGGCTGATTTGGTATCGAACTTTTCAGCAAGTGAAAGCACGACATTTCTTAGTATATAGCCAAGAATTATCATATTAAAAATATTCATGTAAACCGCCAAGTCTGAGAGTTTAGCGTAATCAAAATAAGGCGAAAAAGTCAAGTCAGAAATAGGAACCAAAAAAGACATCAAAATTAATCCTACGAATAAGCTTCCAGTCACCGCCTTCCTTACCCTATTGCCAAGACGAGTATGAAGATGATTATATGTGCCATTTGTAATTTCGGGATCCAAATATTGTTCTTCCTCAGATATAGAAATATCGGCATCATTGTAGTTACTAACTTTAAATTTATATGAAATAGCAATTAGTGCTAGACCATTAGATTGAAGAATTAATTGGATCCAAAATAATTCAGGGTATAATAAATCATTAAATCTGTAAATCAGGCTAAAATATTCAAATATAAAAGATACGCCCAGGAATGCAAACCCAATTGGGATAGCTATAAGGTAGCTAAGACCAGAAAATCTATAAGATCTGTAAAATGACCATGACACTGTAAATGCTAGTGATGCTGAAATAGCAGAAGTTAAAAGACAAACTATTGCGGAGTGATGTGAGCCAAATAAGACAAATGGATTTAACATATTAGGGTCATGAAAAGTCATGTTGATTTAACCGGATATATGATAATATACTATTTAAGAAAAGTGAGCACAATGATACTCTCTTGATGAGAGTATCATTGAGAAATAATCAAGTTACACTCAAGATTTGAGCAATGAATTTAATGTACGTTCTTGATACTACTATTATTCGAATGCACAGGGGTACGTGACAAGTCTGGATCTTTACTGGTGGTGATGATCCAGACTTTTAACATGGGCGGGAGGAGTATAATTGACCGCCGCCTGATGACCCGGTGTTATCGCTATCTCTAAAGTTGGGTATAATAATTAAAAGAACGCCCGGCAGGATTTTATCTAGATTACTTTTGATGGTTCCATATACTTTGCTTACCCTAGTCATTATTTTATAAAAAAACGGCCGACAGAAACGATGGACTTAACACCTTGTGACCGATTAACAAAGGTACGTGGATGTCTAGCCAGGATTATAGAGTGTATGTACGTCTTTTACCAAAACATGATTGTCTTCATTATCATGACCCTTGTCTCCCATAACTACACATAATGGTAGAATTTCAATTATATGTACAATAAAGTATATAGGATAAATTAACGATATATAACTAACGAGTCCTATTCGTGTTGTCGCTGGCTATGCTGTATAACGGATTCGGCCCCTACAATCCACCTTCACATGGGGCTGAATCTATACCAGCGGCTAATCTCAAATATATTTTCTAATTAAGTCTATTAGTATCCAAAAACGAGGGTAATGGCAAAGAATCCTCTTTAAAAATACTTACGAATGATCTTGAAAATTCATTGAACGGAAGCTAGAACTAATATAACAGATTTCCGGCAGCATTATAATCGTGTGATTAAGTATGTTATTGTCTTCTCTCGATCTCTTAAATCTGGCAGATAAGGATACAAGCTGATCTGATAATTGCGCTATAGTATCAGCTTTCACTTTATTGTGATGTCTTAGAGACGAATTAACTCTTACATTTCTTTTACATTGGTTTGTATGTCTGCGCCCTGTCTTTGTAGTTGACGGATATTAAGGAATGTTAGATAAGGCTTTTACGTAATATTTCAGCTTTTTCTGAATCCTTTTTGCGTCAGTATATAGACCGGATGCGTCAAGTAACGTTACATCGGACAAGCCTGATTCATTCATTAATATCTCTACGCTAGTTTTCCTTACTATTACATTGGGACAGGACACCTTTATGTCAAATAGGCTTCAATAAGCATATTATGATTGTCGTAGGAACTAATCAAATTTTGCAAAAAATTTGAGCTGGAGTCTTTATATAACTTTCTCAATGACTTGGGCTCTTCTGAAAAGAGGCTCTAATTCTGCATTTATTTTTTTGCATACCAACTTTAAATAGAATTAACTAAACTCATTAGAAAAATTTATACTGACTGATTAGAAGCTGGAACTATAATTATATAGATTATGTCATTATATAAAAATGACCATTGAAAACTTCCATTATTAATCTGCCCCTGCATGGAGGACATGCTCCGCAGTACTTAATTAGACGAATGATTAAGCTTTCTTATTCCATAGCAAAAGTAATGATTGATGAATATGGACAACAGGAATTTTTGAGAAGGTTATCTGATCCTCTTTGGTTTCAGGCTTTTGGTTGTGTACTGGGGTTTGACTGGCATTCGTCTGGAGTTACAACTGTGGTAAC
>JBQCDO010000078.1:0-2290 GCA_051961195.1 Nitrososphaeraceae archaeon
AACACATTTCATTAATCGGTGGAGGCTTAGCCGTGGTTGACAATTGTCAGGTTATAGCAAGCTTACCACTTCCTATTGCAGGACTGATGTCTGATCAGAATATAAGTTCAGTAATTTCCAATCTCACAGCGGTTAATGAGGCCTGCAGAATGCTAGGTGACAATATTATAAAAGATCCATTTATGCTACTTTCTTTCATGTCATTGCCTGTTATACCATCTTTGAAATTGACCGATAAGGGATTAGTAGATGTTGATAGATTTGAATTTACTAATTTATGGGTAGACTGATTGATTGACAATCTCTTAACTTTTTCCCTTTGTATATTTCATTCGTAATGTGTTAATTTCGATTTTCACACTTGTAATGTATAGATAAGCTGCGCAGTTCCTTTTTTAGTATGTCATCAAGATCATATCTATCATAAGGTAGCGTGCGCTGTCCATCAATCTAATTACACCCAGGATACCCGGGGTAGTTTTGAATTCTATTATAACTTTCATCATCTATTGTAGAGTATATGTATGACACATACATATTATCTAAATTCTTCCTTAGGTATGAAAATACCTTACACTTCTAACTTTGACGCCTATTGTTTTCCATTTCGAAACCTGCATTTTAGATCCATATTCACTGATTGTTGTATGTTGCCCCATGATCGTTTGTATTATACCACCATGTATATCTAGGTCTATATTTCTGTCTAGGCTAGAGCCTATATACAAGATGATAATGAATATTTCAATGTCTGCTGAATTCCAAGGCACTCTTGTTAAATGGGGATCTTCTATTGGTCTTACTATCCCTAAACCAGTCAGGGATGAGATGAAACTAAAAGCTGGAGATAAAATCAGAATGATACTTCGTGATAACATGATATGCATTCAAAAGGTAAAATAATACATGTCCAGTTTTTACATAATCCGCACTCTGATTATTGAGCACAATCGCTGAACCAATTCTTTAGATTATTTTCAACTTATTCATGGTAACATAGAAAATTGCTATGGTAACATAATTTTAAAGATGTTACCATATTTATCGCATTTTCAGAGGGCATAGTAGAAATATGTTAACAAAAATGTTAACATTATTTATCTAATTCTGTCTAGGAGACATAAAAACTAGTTAACATTAGCCATTTTCATACTCAAAACCTATCGCAACCTTTCAGATAGAGTGCGATGGACTGGGCGGGATTTGAACCCGCGACCTTTCGATTGCGAATCGAACATTACTACCCCTGAACTACCAGCCCGCATTTCGATTCATACAACATTTCAGGGTTACCCCTTTTATATTTACAGATATAGAAGGGGTTTTGTCGACTACTCCGAACGAGATTCTGCTATGTTAGTACATTCCTTCGGAATAGCATCAAATAATTATCTAATTATATTGTTTGATCTGCTTCTACAAACTAGAAATAATTTTGATAAACACGACTATGTTTTTACCTGAAGCAGCTTTGTTGCATAATTCAGAAACTTCGTTATGTTGTAACGCTTTTAACACTTATCACAAATGGGCCACATACGGATTACTACATTTTGACCGGACATTTCAAAGTTAGTTGACTAATATCAGATATGTGCAACAAAGCACCTGAAGTCTTTATACAGAATTGTAGACATAAAATCTCTAGCAACATATACCGCTATCTAGCTAAATTAGGGCCAGCACGAATAACTAAAGGTTTAAGATATACTGCGACTTACTATCAATACACATATGCTGAATAAAGAAAAACCTTCCGAACATTTAAAGAGCAACAGAACTAGTCTGATAACCTTGTTAACTATCTCGTCATTCTTTGCAATCCTGGTCGCTACTCTGCCTCTTCAGGCGGTAAACGCACAGCTCAACCCGACGACTTTGCAAAGCGTCTTAAAAACTGGATATACTAATCAATATCAGTTGAAGACGTCAAATGCGGGAGTCCTTACAGTCAAATATAGCATCGCTGGTGGAACGCTGGTTGGAATACTTGGAAACCCGGAATTGAAAGCTGGAGATATAGTCATTAATCCAGGGGGTACAGGCGGAATGCTGACTATTCAAATACCTAGATTTGCCCTCGATGCCAAAAACGCACAAGGTCAAGATGTACCATTCAAGGTTACAATAGATGGCCATGGCGCTACTTGGCAACAAATACAAAGCACAAATACTGATCGAGTATTAGCTATCAGCTTCAGCAATAGTAATAGGTTCATAGAAATTACTGGCACTCAAGTTGGATAATAGATCAGGCTATCCAAACTAAATACATCCTTTTTATTTATTT
>JBQCDO010000079.1:0-6480 GCA_051961195.1 Nitrososphaeraceae archaeon
GTCCAGCATTGGTTAACCTTTTCATTTTTAGAATAAACATGCCTAATGCAAAATACTCTTTCCGCTCGGCTTATGAGAATAGTGTAATGACTCAGATCGAGCCCCAACGACTAAAGCTTCTGAGCAAAGTGCCAACGCTTCTAATATGGGGTAGAAATGATACTCTGATTCCTATTGAATATCTTGAATTATTTCGCCAATCGCTAACAAATGCTATAGTGGAAGTTATAGATAACGCAGGACACGCTCCGTTCTCAGAGAAAGCCGCGGTAGTTTATGAGGTAATACGCAAATTTTTGACATAATGTGGCGCTCTAGGGTTTAATGTAGCATATGCTTGATTAAATCTGATATTAACAATACGTATGAATTTCGCCTCATAATTATATAACTGAGTTAATCGTCCAAATTTAGCGCATTTCATATAGAGTACGCCAAAGCGGCAGTTCTAACTGTTTACCTGTACGACTATTTGCCGTTGATATATTACTGCTACCTTAATCGACTGGTGTGTCATCTGTATGTTCAGTCAACGGGCATCTTACAAGAATCATTCGAGTAGAGCTTGATTAGATAGATAAGCTATTAATAATTTAACCCTACACTAGAGCGTACATGTTATATTTATTGTTCTGTATATCACTATCAGATTCAGTTTGATACTAGCATTAGTAACACTACAGAGTGAATTCTGAACCTCACGTATTATCTTTACATACAGTGTTCACAGATATTAGGTCAACATTGTAAGTACTGCTATACTCAATATACACTTTCGATAACAAGAGACTCATATACTAAGGTATCAGATAAATGAAGATAATTATAAAAAATACACGAAATCTTCTCCTTCCATATTCCTATAATGGTCTACAGCAACACCACTAAGATAGGTCATGTTGCGACAAATTGCCCTGGAGTTCGGAGTAGGTCCCATAATCTTTTAATTTTCATGCATCATTATCGCGGGGCACAAGTTCGACTGTCCTGTCATTGTTGAATATTAACCCTTGAACCCAAATCTCCGGCCAAATGTAAGATTAAACTCGACTAAATTTTCATAAGAGAGGGAATAGAAAGCATAATATCTCTCTATTCACTTCTCTGAGATAGTGAGCGATGCTGGTAAATCGTACATGAAAGAAAACCTATAAAATTCTTGATTAACATAGTTCGCTTAGATCCAAATTTTAATTTTGCTGATATATCGTGGTGAGATGTCTATCTGATCTGATTCAGATAATTATCACAATAGCTTTCATATAGATTAAAATTTCGATAGTCATCCAAAATATCCGCCAGACATAAAATCGGCTGAATAGGCGTTCATAACTCATGAGCAGCCATATTAACAAACTCGCTTTTCATTATGTCATGTAATTTTAGTTGTTCTGCCGCTTCAAGTTGCTTCCATAAGAACTCCATTATTGAAACATAGGATAACGCCATGTGCTTGCTATTTGAATATTTTGCAAGCCCGGTCGCGTCGTATGAATTATCCCTTGTATCATCTCTTGTTTCTATGATAAATGATCCTTTTTGATCAATTACCAAAATACCTAAAGTGGTCTGTAAACCAATTTCAATACATTTAATCTCAAATTTGTGATTTACATCCTTTGATTACTCCTTCTAAATCAGTTCCTCTCAAGTTGGTTTCTACAAGATCTGCTCCCGTGAGATCAGCTCCCTCAAGATCTGCTCTTCCAAGATTAGCCCCTCTAAGCACAGTCAGTGACGGAAAACTGAGATAGCACATGAACTAAAGGTAGACCAATCGACTACTAGCAGGACAAACAAAGTTAACGTAGGTAAAATTGAATATATGAGTACCGGATAGGGAATTGTTATTAGAAGATGAAATTAACTTAGACTATCGGAGTATAGTATTAGAGTGATCTGTAAAATTTAGTTAGAAAGCGCAAGCCTGTCTACCTACAGCAGACCTTTATCCATCTTTTCTCGGGTTACATACATGTTAAAGTATTAATCGTCTTCTATGAATTAATGGTAATACAAATGTTGTAATTTATTTTTCTATTCGTCTAGATCTACCTCCTAGACCACATTAATAAAATACGATTATAGGTCTAAGCCTTGATCATTTCTATCTCTGTTTTCTATTTAATTTAAAGTAGTATTAAGTAGTTCCTATGTGCGGCCCAAAATCATCAATGATAGTCAAAGAATTTGGAAGCGAGCAAACACCCTGGATAAAAATAGGCATAGGAAATACCGAGAATTATTGTAGTATATATTTTCGATTTTTTCTATAATAATCATTATAAACTACTACTTTCTCGTACATAGCATTTTAGCATCCCACGTGCAGTATTATCTAAAAGAAACCCAAGATTGTAGCGGACTCTTCAACATCATGAATAATGAAAAGCATTATCAACAGTACTAGAACTGATTTATCAAAGAAAGTAGTCAAGGTTATTGACTGCTTATAGAATACTGCGCCAGCGATTAACTGAGTTCATCATAGGTGCAGAAATATGCGTATTCTCTACTTCTTATGCCATTTGACGCATTTGACAAGGCTATTTGACGTGACATTTGACGTATTTGACTACCTATTTGACTCGTTAAAAAAGGGGATTATTGATAAATACTGTAAGTGTTTTCTTATATACTAGAAGATAAATAGTAAAATAGTCTGAAACCACGATCATGAAATGGTTATGAAACAAAGATTTACTGATTAGTTAGTTGTTCACCAGACAATCATTATCTAACTACGTAGTCTTAGATGCTCATGCTCATTTATTTGTACGAACTGACTTTATGTCCATTCATGCTGCCTTCAGGCGGATTCATCTTAATTCCTCCTCGCAACCGACTAATCTCAGGGATTTAGAAAATCTGAAATTAGGAAATGTTCTCCAGTTAAATGAGATACTCATCAACCGAAAATCAAATGCGATATTGTGACAAGATTTCTTATTGGTCTTGAATTTTTATGGATGGATTGGAGACTTAGCACTGTTCATCTATTATGATTGGCTGATGGCATCAGGGTTAACATTCTCCTTTATTATTGAACGATCGTATCACTAACAGTGTTTATAGACAGCGGTACTGTTTCTAAATATTCTGCATTAAGAGGATTCTAAAATACGAGAAGTATTGATTAAAGTTTGTGAGGCTTATCTTTGGCCTTTGAGCTGCCACCTTGGAAAGTCGGATTAGTTAGTATATCATATACTTAATACCAGAATACCTTTTGAATTCAAAAGACTTCGTTTTCAGTTAGCCATTAATTGGTCCTTGAGATTACGCCAGACTCAATAGGTTTATCTTTAATATCTATATCCTAGTTTAAGGTATAGGAGTTCTTTCGACAGCCCGTTTTCACCGTGATGATCAATTGATTTAGTTACAATATTTGTAACTACTTATAAGGTATGTTACCGTACTCTTACCGTACTATTGATGTTTAACCAAAATATACTACAATATTTGTGCAAAGAATGTGGCACCATTCTAAAGGAACTGGACACATCTATTAGTAACTTATGGTCTAATAAAGAGGAATGCCCTATATGTAGATCTTTACTTTCAAATACTCTTATTAAAAGGAATTATGATAAAAGGATACATTTATTCTCACAATCGCCGCAGCGACAAGAGCCTTTACCCAAATTTAGAACTGCTTATGAATTAAATTACAAGACAGATGCATTATCTTGTGGTATTGAAAAATTAGATAATCTTGTAAATTTCTCAAGTGGAGATAGAGTATGTATAATTGGTAATAAAAAATATACAAATATGATTGTTACAAGACTGTGTGTTCGTGCTTTAATGCCAAAAAGAATAGGAAGATTTAATTCATCTAACACTATAATTATAGATGCAGGAAATAGTCTGGATTTTTATCTGTTTGTAAACTTTGCAAGACAATATGGATTAGATATTAAAAGAATATTACAGCACATAATTGTAAGCAGGGCATTCACAGTTTATCAATTGATAGATTTGATCATTACCCAAATACCACGAATAATTCAATCTTATAATTCCAAAATGGTGATAATTTCAAATTTTTTGGAAATGTTTTTGTGTGAACCACAATTAGATATTAGAGAAGCAGAACATCTACTAAGAGAAATTAAACATTCGTTAATGAAAACGAAAATACTACAAAATGTCTTGGTTATAATGTCATGGAATCACAATATCCAACGATCTTGTAGATACAATAATATTCTTTCCACGATATTTGAAAAGCGCGTTGAAATTATAAGTAAGAGTAAGAATAAAGCAGATCTTGCACAATTATTTATAAATACATACAATATCTGTACAGATAAATGTATGAAGAGGTCACAAATTTTATTGCAAGAACAGGATTTAAAAACGGTCGTATAAATAAAACCTAGAAATAAAACTGGAAATGATTGCTTTTGCAATAAATCAGTAGTATTAAAAGGGGTTTTTGCGGAAATTCATATAATTATAAGGGTAACTTACCAAGATTTTATATCTACTACTATGTGAATGTTCGGAAATGAGAGATTCAATCTAGTGAATTATTAGTGGTATAGTAAATAGTAACAAGATGTACGACCTATCGAGGGGCAAGTAGCTTAATGAATACTGCATGCTCTGAGTTACTCATGAAAAGATATATTATCGGAGGGTGTTCTTATAGATAAAAACTATGTTAACTTGCCCTACCTGTCAGAACAAATTTCATCCTCATATGAATAACTCTATTGTGGGAAAAAATGCAAGAAATAACACTATCTTTGTTTACTATCAAATCTGTCCTGAATGTAGGGAACCAATAATCGGAATTAAGGAATCGATAAAGGGAGAAATCTATCTAAATCCAAACGACGTTGAAAATCTAGTACTAATAAGTAATAGAGGAAGATGAACTCCTGTGCTCAAGACTAATCAGTTGCTGTTTGACAGGATTCCAGTTATATGAGTTTTCAATAATTAACGAGTAAGGAAAACTTTTCCTTTTTCTCTAGCGCGAACCTGCTGCGGCTATGCTTGGCGTAGTGTGAAAATAACAAATGTTAATGTTCTCTGAAGTTACCGGCATTAACTTTAGTATGACGAGCTTGAGAGTACAATTATTTGATACCCAGGATCTGGTGTAGACCTAGCGGGACTAATTTAATAATATAATGTAATCAGAATTGGGTTTACAGCTGAATACATGCTAACAGTTTGAACACTTGAATAATCTGATGCTTCAATCGTAAAAGTTATGCGTATGTTAGAAACCCTAAAGATTGTGGAAGAAATGCAGAGCCGCAGAGAAGATCAGATAATTAGAGGTCGTACTAATAGCTACATGTTAAGTCACTATTATCGTAAATTTATAGCGATAAGGCATGACACTAAGCTCTTCATTGTTCTCAAGTAACTATTACATCTTTTTAGGAATAAATTTAGTATAGAGTACATCGCAATATGTTTTTGGGGATTCTTTGCTTATTAGAATCTGACTGAACTTTTCATTGACAATAAAAAATATCTTAATATTTTTTCTTTGACATAATACTAAATATTTATTCTAATAGTATTGTTGATATATTTACTATTGCATAGTACAGAATTGCAACGAAAAAATGTTTTCTGCAACAATTGGTCTTATTTGAAGACTAGGAAGGTCGTTATTACGCGTATACCCAAAGAATCGTTGTTGGCAGATTTGTTAAAAAAAAGAAAGAAAAGGTTTTGTCGTTAGTTGTTATTTTTGATTCTTTACGCAGTCCGTGCTTACTTTACTTCAGCCTTCATGCCGCCACTGTTAGCGTCGCCGCCGTTACCGCCGTTAGCGCTGTTGCCCCTGCCACCGTGGTCATCACCGCCCTTTCCACCGTGATCGTCACCGTGATCGTGATCGTCACCGTGATCGTGACCGTGATCGCTGTCAGCAGCTCCTTGTGAAGCCGCTACTGCAGCCGAATTACCTTTACCTTGAATTTGTGATGCTGCATTTTGGCAGTCAACATTAAGTGGCATTGTACCGTTACCACAATTGTTTTGTTGTAACAATGTCTGAGTTGTACTCCTCTTGTAATGTCCGCCTGCAAATGCGTTGCTTGGATTCATGGCCGATGTCGTGACTAACAATGCTGCAACTATTGCTATAGCAGCGATTGCGAAACCAGTTTTGTTGTTCATATTATATTTCTCTATTAACACAATATTGCGATAGTTTATCTGCATTAGGAGAAATATTGCTACGAGTTAAATCAGATTTATCTTCCATACTAGTCTAACAGACATAAGGAGAATGAATTGGATAAGCATATGCTCATACTGTATATTATTTTAGTATATTTTGATGAGGTAAAATTCTTTAAAAATGTTTTTATTCTATCGCGTTTATTCATGCAGCAGTGTGGGGTTACAGATCAAGAATAGTGTAAGAACTGGACTGTGATTATACTGCTGCTGCATGGCTGCTAAGTGATGTAGTAGTTTGTTGTTCATAATTCTCTTGCAGTC
>JBQCDO010000080.1:0-5160 GCA_051961195.1 Nitrososphaeraceae archaeon
TGCAGAATTATTTACCATCGCATCAAAACTTCAAAGGACTATCATTAGATTTGGCATTTCATACAGCAATTTCATTTGTGACAGATACTAACCTGCAACACTATGCAGGAGATCAACAACTTTCCAATCTCTCGCAAATGGTTGCCATTACATTTACCCAGTTTGTGGCTCCTGCTTCTGCGATCGTAGCTGCTTTTGCTTTTATTCGATCATTTATTAGAAAGAATTTTGGCTTAGGAAATTTTTACATAGACTTTATACGAGTAATGATAACGCTATTACTTCCTGTAGCAGTAGTTTCATCGTTGGTGTTTATGACAACAGGAGTTCCTCAGACTCTTAATACAACGGTAACTACACATACCCTAGAAGGGAATAAGCAGGATATTAGGGTAGGCCCAGTAGCTTCTTTACTAGCTATAAAACAACTCGGTAGCAATGGTGGGGGGTTTTATGGTGCAAATTCTGCGCATCCGTTTGAAAATCCCACAGGACTTTCAAATATGTATGAAATGTTTTTGATGCTTGTAATTCCTTTGTCGTTTCCAATTGCATATGCTAAGCTTATAGGAAAATGGAGAGGGGCGTCGATTTTGGTAGCTATGCTTATATCATTTGGCAGCTTGTTGATAATAGCTTTCACAGTAATTAGTGGGCCGTCGTTACTAGAAACTAGATTTAGTAGTTTTGGTAGTGTGTTGTTTAATATTGTGTCACTTACTACTAATACAGGAGCGGTAAATTCCTCACTTTTGGGAATGTCACCAAATGCAGTAACTTCATTATTGCTTGCCATGTTTGTTCAAGCAATTCCTGGAGCTGTTGGAACAGGAATGATGACTATGATTATCTATGTTATTTTGACTTTGTTTATAGTAGGTCTAATGGTAGGTAAAACACCTGAGTTTTTAAGTATGAAGATTAGTCCAAGGGTTATAAAATTATCAGTATTCATATTTTTGATTCATCCGGTATTAATTTTAATTCCAACTGTAATTGCATTCTCAAGTGGTAATGCTCAGGCAATAATGGGAGAAGAAGGAGGAAAACTAACTCCATTAGGATTTACTCAAACGTTATACGAATATACCTCAGCAGCAGCTAACAATGGTTCTGATTACTTTGGCAGTTCTGCAAATACACCATTTTTCAATGTCTCAACCGCAATAGTAATGTTTCTTGGTAGATATGCCCCTTTAGGTCTGATGCTAGCTATAGCAGGTTCATTTACAATAAAAGATAGAAGAGAAGTTATAGAACCAATAAAAACGCAAGGACCTTTGTTCATATCAGTATTGATCGTTATAACCTTCCTGCTCACAGCTCTCACCTTCTTCCCATTCTTAGTTATAGGACCGTTTTCAATCTAATGAATAACATGATATTAATGAAGATATTGAAAGACTTTAAAAAGAAAATAAGTCGGTTCGATAAAAAAGATAATGATATGTCTATTTTGAGTAATAACAATAATGATAGTAATAACGCTATTAATAATAGTAAGAGCAATGGAAATGAACATGCCGGTCATAAAATTAAGATTGCATTAGATTCCTTAAATCCACGAGTAATTTTGGATTCACTAACTAAACTTGAGCCACGATATCTAGCAAAAAATAATCCGGTCATGTTTACGGTAGAAGCAGGATTTATAGTAGTCCTTACTATTGCATTGCTTCCAAGTAATATTTCAATAGAATTTGTAAATCAAGGTAAAGCGCTGTATTTTCAGACTGCGATAATACTGATTTTAACCGTCTGGTTTGCAACATTTTCAGAATCATTATCCGAGGCCCAAGCTAGAGCAAGGGTAGATTCTCTTCGTAATCTGGAAAAAGAAGTATCTGCACACAAGATTGTAAATAATGAGAAGGAAATTACTGTAACTTCAACTAGTCTTAATCCAGGAGACGAAGTAATGGTATACGCTGGTGAAATAATACCTAGAGATGGTCTTGTAAATGATGGTAAAGCATTTGTAGACGAATCAATGATGACAGGAGAATCAAATCCTGTGTTCAAGGAAGAAGGAGATCATATAATAGGTGGAACTAGAGTAGCAAGTGATAAGCTAGTAGTAGAAATTACCTCTGAAGCTGGTAGAAGCTTTCTAGATCAGATGGTTAGTCTAATTCAGAATGCAACCAGACCAAAGACCAAAAATGAAATTGCCTTATCAATGTTACTAGCAGGATTATCTTTAATTTTTATAATGGTAGTTGGAACACTTTTATTCTTTACAGATTTTCTTGGATTAAAAGCAGATATTGCTACACAAGTGGCTCTACTAGTTGCACTTATGCCTACTACAATTGGCGCACTGCTTCCAGCCATAGGCGTTGCTGGCATAACCAGATTAGGAAGGGATAGTATCATAGCAAAATCTGGCAAAGGAATTGAAGCTGCTGGAGATTGCGATGTTTTGATATTAGATAAAACAGGAACAATTACAGAAGGTAGTAGAAGTGCTGTAGAATTCATACCTATGAACGAATATACTGAAAAAGATATAGGACAAGCAGCTTTCGCAGCGTCTGTCCATGATACTACGCATGAAGGCAAGTCCATAGTGGATCTTGCAGAAGAGAAAAAGTTTGTTCCGCCTCTTTTAGAAAAAGTAATTCCAGCTAGATCCATTCAATTCACTGCTGAAACCAGATGCAGTGGCATTGAATTTATTGCAAATAAGGAGGCTATACTAAATAAGGAGCAGGAAGATGAATTTCGATCTTTAGCAAGAGATATTATTGATAGTAATAGTAAGACCATTAGAAGCAGTGACGAGGCCAAAGCCGCAGTTGATCCAACAATAGAAGATATTGAAAGAGATGTAGAACGTGCTAGTAAAAGTAAAGTCCATGACCTACTAATAAAATTAGAGCAAACAAAAGGTGAAGTAAGAATTCTTAAAGGCGCAGTAGATATGATAATCGACTTTACAGGACCGAATGTAAATCAAGCAGAAATAAAATGGAAAGCACAGGAAATGTCTAAGGTTGGTGGAACACCGTTGGCTGTATCTATAAATAATGAAGTAATTGGACTTGTAGCTCTAAAGGATAATCTAAAAGAAAACATCAGAGAGAGACTGAACGAGGTCCGTTCTACTGGAATAACCACGATAATGATTACCGGAGACAACCAATTGACGGCTCAAGTCATTGCCAAAGAAGCTGACGTCGATGAAGTAATAGCTGAAGCAAAACCTGCAGACAAACTAACCAGAGTTGAACAAGAGCAACTGAAAGGACATGTAATAGGTATGGTAGGAGATGGGACTAATGATGCTCCAGCACTTGCTAAAGCTGATGTAGGATTAGCGATGAATAGTGGAACCGCAGCAGCTAAAGAAGCTGCAAATATGGTGGATCTGGACTCTGACCCTTCTAATATAATGAAAGTTGTAAAACTTGGCAAACAGCTGCTTATGACACGCGGTGCCATTACCACATTTAGCATCGCTAATGATGCCGCCAAATACTTTGCAATTCTTCCAGCAATGTTTGTAGGAAGTAATCCCAAATTACAAATGCTAAATATAATGCATCTCCACAGTCCTGAGACAGCCATATTATCTACATTGATATTTAATGCTATAATAATTCCAGCCCTAATTCCTATCTCATTGAGAGGAGTCAAGTTCAAGCCAGAGCCGCCGCAAAAGACATTTATGAGAAATATGTTAATTTATGGTTTAGGTGGGGCCGTGTTACCATTTGTAGGTATAAAGGCAATTGATATGCTATTATCTGTTTTTATTGGTAGGTAAGTATATAGAAATGAGGATGAAGCAAAATATAAAAGATGTGTTACAAAGTAATACCATACCCCTGCGAGAATTATTTGATCAAAATATAAAACCTTGTCTAAAGGTCGTAGGACTCATGATTTTGGTAGTCGGAATAGCCTATCCTCTTATTCTAGTGGCAATAGGAGAGTTTGCATTACCATATCAGTCTAGCGGTAGTCTTCTAACTTTACACGGAAAAGTAATAGGTTCAAAACTAATTGCTCAAGAGTTCAAATCTCCAAAATTCTTTCATTCAAGATCTGCCTCAGACTCGGCATCAACTGTTGATCCACACATTACTCCAGAAAATGCTTTTGCACAAGTCTCTAATGTAAGTAAAGTGACTGGAATCCCTCACAATGTTCTTGAAACTTTAATCGATCTTAATATAGAAAGGAATAAAGTAAGTAATGCGTTGGTCTTTGCTCCTCAATATGTCAATGTATTGGAAGTAAATCTTGACTTGGTGAAACAGTATCCTGAACATTATCATGAATTCTTAATCGTTATGGAAAAGTGAGGTCAAACTGGATTCGGTAATCACAATTTTTATCTCATTCCTTGTTGTATCTTCTGCTACATTAGCCTACTCACTAATGAGAGCAGAAAAGTGACTAATAATATGTAAAATAACCTTACATAGCATTGTTTACATCTAATATTTGAAAATCTCTACTTTTATAATCTTGTATGCATTCCATTAGCTATTAGATATACTATATTTGTCCACAAACCACCGAATCCACTGCACGCACAATAACCTGATTCATCCATTCGTGAATTGCAGGATTGGCAATACCCAAACAGATCATAGTCCACCTCCCACGATTCCTCGCCAAATATTTGCAGAGGCGTATTAATCTCCTCAGGAGGCAAAAATTCCACTTATTGATACAGTTACCATCCATATTTAGTAATTAATGTCAGTATAATTTGCAGTTTAGATATATTTGCGATCTATTCTATGAGATTTGAGTTGTAATTACCTAAACCAAGTTATAGATTACTCATAAAATTTTAATATATCCAGTTTTACTTTGTCTTTAATTGTCGTGAAATAGTCTACAATTTTATCTCTGTTATCTTTCCTGCATAATTCACGAACTCTGGGCGTATCATGGGATATGTCCTAATGATGATTAATGATGGGTAAAGTTAAAAACATAATAATTGAGTCTAGTTATACATCATATTAGATGTATTCTGCTTCCATGAATCAGAAAATAGGAACTATTGCCGAAAAGATGAAGATACGGTCATTATAGACGCTGTAAAATTAATGAGAGATAAGGGTATATCTTCTGTATTTGTTACAAAATCAAAGAAGGGACATGAAAAAAGACAAGAACCAGACAAGAATCCTATTGGTA
>JBQCDO010000081.1:0-5102 GCA_051961195.1 Nitrososphaeraceae archaeon
GTAATTATAGTAGAGTTTGTAAGAAATTTAATGTTTGCACGAAAACTCTCCCTAATTTGTATAATTTCCAATTAGTATTAGGCCGACAATAGCATTTAACAAACTATTTGATTTTTCTAACCATAGAAAAATATTGGATTTGTCAGAAGTAATATGAAATGATTCTAGAGTGTCGCAACCAAAAGAAGAAATATTCTCTAATAATATAAAACAAACTACTCTATCAGATTTTAAATCAAAGAAAAATCACTAGCTGTAGACTTGTGGAGTAGAAGCTCTTAGTATATCATTGAATGATAATAAAAATCATCGGAGCAGTATCAGAGGAAAACGATTGAAACATATCTAAAGACTAGAAGAGCGGATTTGGTTCCACCTATTTAGTAGTTTTATAGTTAGAGTAACACATATTCTGAATTAGTAGCAATCATACATACATCGCTGAGTATTACTTTAACTCATTAGCTGTCAACTGATTCATGCATAATACTCTTATCTGGTTTTTGTATCTGAGGCGCTGATTGTTGTTGAATGAGCATATCTGCCTCCTCTCTTTTCTTTTTTGCTCTAAGCTTATCCTTATACTTCAAATTTCGTGGCTTTGTTCTCAGTCTATAGCCACAGCAAGGACACCATAATCCAACCCAGTTGAGGAATATTTCACAAATTTGACATCGCCTCTGCCCTAAAGCGTAGCGGCCAGAGCCAACTGGTTTTTGTGCCTTGTGACGTATACATATACCTTTACAAGTCATTTTGCAAACCTACTGACGATTAATTGACGTTTTACTATTTACACATTGTACTTGACAGGAAAAGGTTAGGTGATGGAGACATATCTCATAAATTATTTCTATATTTATCAAAATATTATTAGTTGCTCTTATTTTTAGTATAAAATGAATACATATGATCACTGTATGTAATATTTCTCCAAATAGTTAATATATCGTAACGTACTCTATGTACGATAAAAATTGGAAGAGTATGACTTCTTTGATGAAATGTGTCTGGTTGCTCTTGACATAAGCAAAGAAGTAAGGTTTGCGGCTGTTACAGATACTAACGGAAAACTAATCGCTGGAAAACAGCGTAAGGATGGTAATATCAATAACAGTCGAATCAAAACTAGACTTTTCCAATTATCTTCTGCACAAGCAAAAGAGTATCGGCAACACAGTCTAAAGGCTTCAGCTACATTTTGCCATTACAATTCAAATTATCTTTTCTATGCAAATTACTTGGCGAGTACATTGAAGAGAATAAAAGATGACATGCAACGTTCAAATAGGAAAGAGCAAGGATCGGCTCATCGAATCGAAGTTGTACAAATCCAGGGGTTACTAAAAATAGCTATAGCTTCGCTAACGGCTAGGAACGATAGATATCTTTGTATATATTTAGAGTCCACATCCTCCAACCAGGAAATAATTACAAAGATACGTAACGCTATGTAATCTTTCCATTATACAACATGGAATAAAAAAGTTGCATAAATAAAATTTGATTTAATCTCCGAAATTATAAGTTTTAATAGGATTCGTCTGTTCAAAGCTGTTATTATTATTGTCATCTTTAAGAAATGATGTAGCTATTATATATAATAAATGAGATCTGCTGCCTGCCATAATTGATGTTACTATATTACCAATGTTATCCATATGAATCTCAGGAATAGAGTTAAATTCTATTGGAATATAATGTGAAACGAAAAATTAGTTCTGGTGCGTTTGGAACTATATATGAAATTGAGGATAGAGACAATGGCAATAAGACCTATGCATTAAAGGAACTTTCGAATATAAATTCAATAAGTAAACAACGTTTTGAAAGAGAAGTACAGATACTTTCTGAATTAAATCATCCGAATATTGTAAAAATCTTTGAATGGAATATGGCGGGTGAACCTCCTAGTTTTAGTCCTTACTATATAATGGAGTTTCTAAGTGGTGGATCTCTTAGGCAATATATAGATGAAAAATTCTCTACAATCAGAAGTAGTATTAATGTAAGTGGTTATACAGATCTAAATTTATTTGATAAGAGATGGACTTTTAGGACAATAATTTTGCCGATTTGTAATGCTTTATCACAGGCTCATAGCTCCAATGTCTTCCATAGAGATTTAAAACCGGAGAATATTTTATTTACAAATGCTACAAAGTCCGAAATAAAAATTGCAGATTGGGGACTTGTTAAAGGACAGGATTATAATACTAATAGTAATAATAGTAATCATTACGGCAACAATGCAGACTATGACAATCTTACCATTATCGATAAAGAATCGCTAGAATTAACTGCTGTAGTAGCTGAAGGAAACATCGGTGGAACTCCAAGCTATTGTTCTCCAGAACAGTGGTTTGCAACGGTCCATAAAGATGCACCTATCGATGCACGAACTGATATTTTCTCTATAGGTATTATATTTTATGAACTGATGACTGGGAGACGTCCACCTACCTATGATCGTAATAATATTGACGTGCAGAGACCACAGATAGACCCACCCTCAAAATATAATCCAACGATTTCTCCACAACTAGATAAATGTATACTTAAGATGATTGAATTGAAGCCTGAGAATAGGCAAAATTCAATCTGGGATTTGATGTCAGAAATAGAAATATTGCCTGATAATTCTTTAGGATAATGAAAGAGATGACTGCAAATGAGTGAGGTTACATAGTCATGCATTCAATCGCCTGGTACCCATGTAGAAGTAGCCTTGTTCCTATTTCAATAAAAATATGTGTATAGATACGTATTTAGTAGACGTAATGAATGGTGCTTTCGATCAATCTTGACATTTATTCGCCTACGAGATAGAATTGCTGCTAAGGGGAAAAGAGTAGTTGGCTGCCTGACTAGGCATAGTAATGTTTTTTGTTCTAACGCCTTAGATTGAAGATATTCTATTGCTTATCTGAGATTACTGTCATATTTTGGTGCTGAAGCATGAACAGTGTCTTTTGTTGTTTGTTCAAATGTTTTAGCTGTATTAACTGCAATTCTGGAAAGCTCTTTTGCATCATTTTTCTCACGGTCAATAAATGTTCTGAATGCTCCCATATTTGCAAATATTGCATTGTTTGCTATTCGAGTTGCAGCTATCGTATTATCTGCACAATTACTCACTGTTCTTGTGTAGATTTCAGTTATTCTTTGCGGAGAACCCCAATTATCCCAAAATACCGCACGTATATTCTCTACATAAGGAACCCATACTGACTGAAATGACTTTATGATCTCCTTGTGAGAGTCTAGGTAACTATCTGTAATCTCTTTAGTTGTTTGGAGAGTATGTTCTTGATAATCATTAATTGCTTCTGTATTTCGTGGAATCTCTCTTCTTGCTTCATCGATTGTTTTTTTAAGATTATCTTTAGTTTCCTCTATTGCCCTTTCAACTGAGTGACGTTGTCCTGGTAATAATGATGATGATGTTGTAGCTGATGTATTCGTCTCTACACCTATGGTATCATCTTCAGCAGAAATTCTAGTCGTAGCTTTATCTGATTCTCTTTTTGTTGACATCATAAGTTTCTGATTTTTATTTGATATAAACATTGTAAATAGACGATGTTTGCCTCAATAGGAAGGCTAAACGGTTTTCTTCCTCAAATGCGAGGATAATTGTAATTTTATCCAATATTGCGATAATAAGATAGCCTAGAACTCACAACAAGCGATCTAGAAAGTTTAAGGGCTTATTCTGCCATGTTACTGCTGCCGGTGGGGACAGTGTAGATATTCAGTGTTCAGTATTCTCCTTGTAGTCCGATTTGATTTGGATCTTCCAATACTACCAAATCTGCACCTTGTCTGTATCTCCAGGGGTAACGAGTTGCCCTAATCTCGACTAGTCGCTCTTCTTCTGCCTCTCTGTCGTTAGTATATAGATTATGATGTAATCTGCTTTTCCTTCCAGAGTTATTATTTCGCAGAACTTGGTTCAAAGATATGTTTGGCCTACTTCTATCAGGATCATTTCGCCGGCGAACATCTTATTTACTATCATTTGATACATCATGGGAAATCAGAACCGTAGTTAATCCTAACATTCGAATAATCTAGTTGTTCAATTCTCTATGAATAGTAATGTTAGAATTGAGGATTCAGCGAGGTTTGGGAAAACCCATAATGAACACATTAAGCTGAATAAGTTAGACTTGCAAAATGTTATTATAGTGTGTAGGGGGTAACATAACTATTGTATTTCTTCTAGTATCAGTAATATTGTTAGTAAAGATCTTATAATTGTGAATGTTACAGACAGTTCTTTTTATATGTACGGTTATAATGAACGGCTATGATATAGCTGCAATAATTCACATAGCAAGATCGCCGGCGAGATTTGACCTATTAATAATGGGATGAAGATAGATATAGATGGTTAGTGCGATCAATTGTAAGTCTGAAGCTACAGATTCATTCATTGCCAATATATCTATCTGTAACGAGCGAGACTATCAGTTTACATCTGTGCGTGGTCTAGTATGAAACAATACTCTTGGTATGATCATTCACTGCCCAAGTACAGCACTCTAGGACGCTTAGGCTCTATGATATCTGGTAGTATGTCTCAGAATTGTCAACAAGTCAGTGATGCTCCTAGTATCATAGCATATGGGCAAATCATAGTACAAGTGTTTTGGGTTGTGGGGATGTTTAGTCTAAGCCTTGGTCTAACCTCAATAATAGGAGAGCTACTAAAAAGAAGGAGGGGGGTTCATGTAGAATGATCGCCGACAAACTAACCAATTGCTCCTATCTTTGGAGCTTCTAGTCCTGGTACCAGGAGATCTTCAAATCTCCCGCTTTTCTCCTTTAAATAAAGAATCCCATAGACTCTTTGCGTTCCTTCCGAAACTACATAGAATATCGCAATCAACTTGTGGTCAATGTCTGCGGACTTACTACTTGGTTTACTTGAACCTTAGATTTAGAACCAGTATTACCGGCAGATTTTGTTTAGGATATCGGTCGAGCAAGAACTGAGAGAAGTAATTGCCGTGAACTCTTCCTATCCACATGTGAGTGATCGCCGGCGAGCAATGTTAGTTCAAAGAAACTTACTTAATGTTCTAGCGGAGTCAGTA
>JBQCDO010000082.1:0-13062 GCA_051961195.1 Nitrososphaeraceae archaeon
TTTGTGGAATGATTGGGTTGTAAAAATTCAAAATACTAAGGATCTTTATGCCAAGTTTATTGGGGCTAGTAGTGGAAAAGATATAGCCTTTACACATTCAACCAGCGAGGGCATGAATATAGTTGCGCATATGCTGTCAGACAAAGGTAGCGTAATATCAAATGAACTGGAATTTCCATCTTCTAATTTGCCGTGGGTTAACGTTAACCTAAACAATGTGAAATTTGTCAGGGCAAACAATGGCAACAAGATACTAAAGGAAGATATTCTGAAAATGATCTCAGAAAATAGTGATGCAAGGACATTAGTTACTAGTCATGTCCAGTACTCCACTGGGTTTAAACAAGATCTAAAAGCACTTCACGATATAGCAGAGGAGAAACAATTATTCCTCGTGGTAAATACAACACAATCATTAGGAGCATCATATTTTAGTATAAAGGATTATGATATTGATTTTATGGTCGGAACAGGACACAAATGGCTACTCTCATCATTTGGAATTGGTGCTATTTACATTAGGAGAAAGTATCTAGAAGAGTTGACTTTTGAACCGGTTTTTTTTGGTCAAGCTGGTCAAAAGAAAAAAGAGGACTACAGTAATAATATGAAAGTGGACATGTCAACTGACGCAACCAAGTTCGAAGTAGGTACTCCAAGTTTCCAAAATATTTTTGCATTAAATGCAGCATTAAAATACATATCACGGATTGGAATTCATCAAATTGAGCGTCGGCTTCTTAATCTGACAGATTATCTGATTGAGAAGCTGCGAAATTTGGGCCTCCAAATCCTTTCACCAATAGATGATAGAAAATACAGATCCCAAATAATACTATTCAAACCTAAACGCAATCCAGTTAATCTTGTTGCTGAACTTGAGCGAAAGCACAAGATAGTTTTGTCGGCACGAGGAAAGGGTATTAGGGTTTCGCCACATTTCTATAATAACGAAGATGATATCGACAGACTAATTTCAGTGTTAAGGAAGATATAGTAAAAGGCTATACTTTGCTATCAATTAGTGCGCCTTCTCAGCCGCCACAATAACAAAATCTCTTTCTTTATTAACAGAAATTCGATTATGACTAGAACATCTGGCTATTATGTACTTTCCTGTCACATTAGAACGTCGTGGCGTTCTAGATTACTGGCAAGAAAAATCGACCTAGTTTTTCCGTAGTATAGTTTTATGATTATTACTCCTGTCAAGGGGATATTGTATTTTGTAACCTTGCTTACTTATAAAATGGTCAATAATTAATAATTACCAAAGACATAGAGCATTAATGAAACCTGTAAAGATGATAGTGAAAACAATGATCTTAACGAGAAATGTAAACGAAGTATATAGTTTCTTTAAAATATGAAAAGCTTGGAAGTAGGAGGTGAAATAAGGGCACTACAGGAGTCGTCTGATTGTTGGTGGACATTTGGTCACGCAATTGCAGGAAAGTCTATGATGAGGTATACCAATTCCGTTGAAAAATATGGGATATTAAACCACATTTTTGTGGACGGAGGATTGGCATGGAATGTATATGTAAGAACAGTTCCAAACAAAGAAGGCTCTACGACTACATGGGTCTTCGTAAAGCCTGACGGTCTAACTGACACATTATTTGAGGAACAAATGATAAATTTCGATACTGAGGATCGATAAATGGAAATCAGCATTAGAAAATAATGGCTGAATAAACAGATGAAGTAAAGACTATGGAAATGTTTAAAAAAATTATCAATACCAATACCAATACCAATATCCTGACGACCAATCAAAGGTAAGCAATATATTCCGTAATCATTCCGGAAATATCCAAGTTTAATTTATCTAATTGTTTTATCTATATACATATCAAAATAAAGTATGATTTGGATATATTACATTGTTCCATACATATTACTATCTATTTGCTATGTTTTAATTTTCCAAAATTCAAATATTTGGTACTTACCCCTTCGCTTTGTATTTAAAATGTCAAAGAATATGAATTTAAAAATAGCCAAAGTAATTGCAGCTGTAACCTTGGCTGTAATAGCGATTGGCATAGCTTATGCCATGATGGGCCCCGAAACTCAGTTATTTGCAAAAAAACACAAGGATTCCGGTTCTGACTCAACTGACAATAATCCTAATACATCAAATAATCAGGCAGCTGAATTCAGTGGGCCTAGTGAAACAGGAAACCAAGTCCAAATAGTTGGAATAAAACATTCAAACTCCTTTAGTCCTAATCCGATAGATGTTAAAGTTGGAGACACAGTTACTTGGACTAATGATCACCGTGAAGGACATACAGTAACGTCGACTACATCAGAATTCAATTCAGGAGATATTCAGCCAGGGCAATCTTTCAGTCATACGTTTGACAAAACAGGCAGTTTTAATTATTACTGCATTATACATCCATCAATGGTTGGAAAGGTTAGTGTAACTTAAACTATTCTTTTTTTTATTTCAATGCGCTCTTTCCGTTCGTCCTGGGACATCATTAATCGAAAGGGTTGGATAGCAGGATAAAATCTGAGTCAATCAAAATCTGTCAGATTGCTACTTTTCTGTAGGCATAATTACAACACACCAACAACCAGGACAATGAACTAATAGAAAACCATAAGTTGAACTATGAGCGCTTTAAATATACTGGTTTAACTGAGATATTGGAGTAATGAATGCATAATCACCGGGAAAGATTCGAAATTTGATATTTGATATTTGATATTTGTTAATATCATTTTTATTATATATCCAAATGATTCGAATCATTTACATCTTTACTGTTTCAACTTCATTTAATAGCTGTTTAATTGTCATTTACCGTAACTTCTGATATGACAACATAATTTTATCCATATTCCCAGGATACTCATAAGGGGCTTGTATCAAACTTAATCCATAAAATCCAGCATAGGTGTTGCCAGATCTAAAATGCAATCATCCTCAACTTCAGATGTTGCTCAAGGCTATCGTATTCGTTTTATTAGTCTATTATGATTTCCTTGCATATCGGCCCTAAATATGGGTATTCCTGCATGAATTTATAATAGAATATCATCAACCTTCACTGCCAAATCTGACAGATCGATGTACAGAGAACGCTCCTATGCATCATTAATTGGTAACTTCGAATTAAATAGTTTAATTTATATTCACTTTTGAAGGTAAGGACAGTATTGGATTATTTAACAAAAATTAAGCTAATAATGTCTATAGCAAGTATCATGATTGCATTCTATTGGTCTTATTCAATGTTTGACCAAAATGCACTTGCGGTATTAAATAACCGCCCATCAATTTTATCTGTGAACAATTTTACATTTGCAAAGCAGGGTTCTTTCATAGATTCGCATGGCATGCTTAACATAGTAGGAGTTGTCGACAACGCTGGTACCACTCCTTCACAAGTAAGAGTTGGCCTAAATGTAACTAAAAAAGGCGATCCTGAACACGAAATTAAGAGGAATGATCTTGCAATATCAACTATGGCTCAGCCTCTTTATGGGAAAATCATATATCCTCAAAGCGGATCTCCGTTTAAGTTTGTGATTGATCCAAATCTCTATGATGTACGTGGCAAGGCATTTCTGGTGAGCCAATCGCTCAAGCCCGTTCCTAACTTCAATAGTATGTTAAGACTAAACTATTCCAATCTGGCGTCCCGTCCAGACGGCCTACTTACAGGGACTGCGAAAAATATAGGCCAGGCAGATCTCCATAATGTCAGTATATACGCGTCTGCGCACGATGGTACTGGAAAACAAATAGATTCAGTAAAGAGTCAGCCTGTTTCCATTGTTAGGCCAGGAGAAGAAGTCAAGTTCACTGCTATTCCAGATGAAGCCATAAAAACAAAGGTGGTTTACTACAGTTGTGCGGGAGTTGATCTAAACGAACCTATTAATACGCTGGTCGTGGGTAATGGCAAATTTATAGCCTACGATCTGCAGGCTATTGCAAAAGTAAGCGATTTTAGATATGACAATAGTACCGATAGCATAAAATTTGGCGTAGAACATTACAACCCGACTGGCGGACCGCTTACATTTAGACTTGCGCAGTTATCGTACCATCATACAGTATCTGTGACAATTGATGGAAAACCCTATCCGTCGATTTACGACTCGAAATCAACAATAAATAGAGATGGCAAAACAATAAGATTGAATCTTTTTATACCAAAAGGAGAACACCACTTGATCATCAAGGGAGTCTCTGACAAGGGAACGCTTTGAGGCCATTCTGGAGTCATTGCTAACAAGAAATTTGCACTAAACGCCCGTAGCTGGTCGTTTGCAATCAAATTAATTTCATCAGGTTTATAAACATGATGCCCACTAACTAACAAGCGGTTAATATTAAACCTGAATAGACTGCTAAGTCATTCCAGTTTCTGAGTCCTTTTGGTAGAGAATGAAATCTTTACGTGTAGGGTTTGTTGAAGGGTCTGATACAAGATATGATAGCATGAACATATGATGCCACTATTGTACTAAAGCAATTATTAGATTCTGCCGTCAATACAATATGTTTTGACATAACTAAGCTTGTTGCGTATGCACGTACGAACGTTAAGCGAATATTCATAATCTTGTGCTAGAAAATTGAGGCCGTAAAAGAACGTCCCTATACCACTTTCATCACTATCAAATATAAGCAGGCTCAGAAAATGTGTTATAATTGTAGAAAATGTTCCAGAACAGAAGAGAGGCCGCTGAGGAGCTTGCGTCAAAGATAAAGGAGTGGTTACAAAGCAAATTTGGACAAATTGTCGGAGAATCAACGATAGTCTTGGCCATTCCTAGAGGAGGTGTAATAGTTGGAGATATTGTTGCTTTGCATTTAGGATGCGGACTTGATATTATCGTGTCAAAAAAAAGTTGGAGCACCATGGAATCCTGAGCTTGCAATTGGTGCAGTCATGCCTGATGGAACATATTACTCTAACGAAAAAGTAATGGCCAATTTTCCTGCTATATCTAAGCAATTTATAGATGATAATATTGCAGTGCAAAAAAAAGAAATAGGTAGAAGATTAATCGAATTTAGAGGCAGTGATCATTATCCCGATGAATCAAATGAAAAAATAGTTATCTTGGTTGATGATGGCATAGCAACAGGATCAACTATGATTGCGGCAGCACGCTGGCTGAAGGAAAAACGACAAAGCAAACATTTTGTTATCGCTGTCCCAGTAGCACCACAATCACAGGAAACGATCAATGAACTGGAGCGAGCCGCCGATAAATTAATAATTTTATATTTACCTGAAATCTTTAATGCAGTTGGACAATTCTATAAAGACTTTTCACAAGTTAGCGATGAAGATGTAAAGAAAATTATGGAGAAGTACGGCTATTGTCCCTTAGACAGTTCTTGACCATATTTACGTGGGCATTTTCAGGAAGTTAATACATTGTTTGGTAAAGTAGATGAACCACGCTTTGGTATTTCAAGATGTTGTACATTGAAAACTAACTAACTAACTAAACAAATCCTATAGAATATTCATAAGAACTATTTAGCAGAACATAAATGTATTACAAGCGGGTATCTAAATGGAACGAATAATGAGTAAAACAAGATTAATTGCCATTGCAATTATTGCTCTAGCAGTAATTGGAGGAACTGCCTGCAGTATGAATACAGTAATGGCAGGACACAGTCCGAATTCAAACAGTGTTAGTAGAACTAATAGTCCTGGAGGAATTACAATTGGCGGAAATGGTGGACGTAGTGTAGACGGAGCATCTGGCGGTATAATCACGGGCGGCCATAGCATTGGTTGACTAACTAACTATCTGTCAATTTTTCGCCTGGCCTATTTAATTAACAATTACTAATATTAGATAGTTGTAGAAGATGATGAGAGTCCAGTGAAGCGTCTTTTATTTCCAAATTATTCATATTTATCATCTATTACTATGACATTGTCTAAATAAACTGGATAAGTAAGAAGGAAGGGTATAGCCATCCTAACCAGCTACATTACTCTAACTTAAGCGATTATTATCATCTTCTCACTATTATCTTCATACGAACTAGTTCATATTTTGCATAATTATTCTGCAGCAGGTTATCATTGGTGATGATATCCGGTTGATTTTCATCGACAATGTTAATGTATTATTTGCATAAAATCAGGGTGCCCAGTTATTAGCCATAGATAGTATCTTCCCAACTATTGGTAAAAATTAAAGTATCTATCTTCGGAAGTATCTTCAATCTCGCTTTGCATAATTGAAAGTTGCTTGAAGAGTATGTCACCTGCTGCCATCTCTATCAGCTCTCCACGAGAGATGCTGAGAGCATATTTTAAAATATCCAAACGCTGTACACTTTCCTCGAATACCGTATCGGTCATTCCATGTTTTTTTGCCCTCTTGCGGAGCATATTTCTTATTCTGTCATGATGATAGTTAACATGGATGTCACTAGCTTCCTCTATTGTGACTTTATATATATCTGATATTCTACACGTAATTCTCCTCTCATCCTCAATGGATATATTTTCGTGGGCAGAACTAATTGCTGTTTTGCCCCTCAACTTTAGCGTTTCAGTCTCAGAATAATTATTTGAATCCCTCATCTACTTGTATAATCAGGATCAATTCGACATTTATACTTAATAATCCTTCTGGTTGATTATCACTCTCAAACAAGGCTTTCCTCTTTCTGCTAATGCTGCAACGCCCATCGGAGTCATACCAGAAATTCAAATTCGATTATCTACACGGTGCTAGATTCAATCAAGTATATAATTGACTGCCTATAGCAGTTTATGCTGATTGTCTAAAATATTGGATGCAATGTTTATTACATCTACATCACGAATCGATTTCCTTAGTTATACCGTGTAGTCATTATCGTTATCACATTATCTGTATCCGCATTAAATAATGACACTTGCATCATACAATTAATGCCTTGGTTTCTAAAACATTGGCCTGCTAGATCCTTTTGATGAGTAATTTTAAAAAATCTATTCTTCTTTAAAATTAAGAGCTTTAGTCAATCAATTTCTATTTGCATCCTAATAGTTATTTATATGTGTTATTACCATTACTACCTCGCGGGAATGCATGATCTACGTTTAGAAGGAGAGGCGAAGATTACGAGAAAATTATATCTTGGAATATTTTATGCTTGCGCGTTTGTTATGGTCGCTATTACTACTTATGCGGTTTACGTAAGTGTTAATGAATACCTCCATACAGGGAAGGTAGTAATCGGAGAAGTGCTCGTGGATACGGAGTTTCCAGTAAAGGGTCTATCAAAACTTGTAACGTACTTAATGATCGTATCGGTAGTTGGATGGTACTGTGTAACTAAGCTTGGAGCTAATAAAGTACAAGGAATTTCTAAATCGACAAAATCGATACTTCAAGTTGTGGTATTAGCTATTGCAATTATTGCACTCTATGAATTTATCTATAATTTTATACTCTGGAATTCGTTTATCACAGTCGATATAATGAGAGGTATAATGAAATTAGATAGTATCAATGTTCCATATCCTAATCCGAAAACCCCTTGGAATCTTGTATTTGCTACAAAAATGGCCCTTGCCGCGTTACTCATTTCGGCTCACGGATTCTATCTAATGTCCAAAAAATCGAGTATAAGTAAGGCTGCCATTAATGGCCCAGTATGAACAGGTTTTTGCAGTCAATAGAACAGAGCTATTCAAACTACCTATACAACTGGTTAATTATTACAAAAGTTTATTATCATGTTGGATCATCCTACGGATCCAGTAAGAAGACCAAAAATGTGGCGAAAAACATGTCCCTCTAATTGAAATCTTACTAATAACAATATCTGCTTGTCATTTAAGTACTGTCCAGTAACTTCTTCCTAGGACGAATTCAGTGTAGATTCAACCCTGATTCTATCTTTCTTTCTATATTTATGTTCCTTGACCCTCGATTACGATTAACGTAAGCGTTGATTTAATTTTTTCAATCTTTCTAACATGCCATGTTATAGTTTCCTTTAACTTATCCATAGTATCAGCACTAATCTTCACAATCATATCATAGACGCCGTAGGATCCTTCTACCTCAACTACACCTGGCAGTTTCTTCAGTTCATTAATGATTTCATTTTCATGTCCGAGTTCACAGTTTAGAAGAACGTATGCGGTGGGCATGATCATATTCCGTAATAGAAGTATTAAACTGCTATGATGTGGGGCTAGTACTTAAAATTTAAATCCTTTGACTATAACCGATGGATTTCAATTTGTTATTATTATTGTCTGTGGAAAGCAAGTTGGTCCACATATAGATTATAATTTGATTTATTATTAAAATAGATTATTTAATAGCCTTTTGCATAGTATTGCTTTACAACGATCAATTTTTTTAAATATGTCGTCCTAGCGGGGTCAACAGCAAAATTTTGAGCTGGCGATAAATGAAGGCTTCAAAAAGCGACAAGTGTTCGTTCCTTCCCTACTCATAATTTACTGGTAAGTATAGCACACATAAAGATTATTTCAGCTATAATGTTGAGTGCTAGATTTTATGTGATGGCACTTGTACATCTAATAATTTACAAAAAATCAATATATTCAAATTCATTATTTTATAAGAAAATGGATATTAATTAAGATATCTCTAGCTTATATAAAAAAAAATAATTATTAAATAAAATTTAATCGGAAAGTTTATTAAATGTGACGCTGCATATTATAGTAACCAGCAATATTCACTTGGAAAGGATAGTGACCTCGCTTGCTAAGATCTTGGTCTTTGTTGCCAGGTGCGGCAGCGGGCTTTTCCCTATCCTTAATGCATTCTACTTCAAAAGCAGCTGATTATTATGCGTAACAGGAGGTGGTTCCGAAATATGCTACTACTACAAATCATTCTACCCTATTGTAGATCAGAAAGTACCTTGACTCTCATGTGCAACCATTTCTTTTCTTACTTGCCTGTTTTGAACAGAAATAGTGTTCCATTAGAATAGAATTAGGAAAACAACGATATCGCCAAGGTAACTATAAGATACTACAAATACCAAATTAGGAATTATTCAAAATAATTATAAATGAACTATTGCAACTCCGTTTCTCGAAATCAAATCAAAAGGCGATTGTCCGATTCCAATTCTGCCTATCAGTTCATGGTCATATCTTGAAAATTCTACTAATCATTACTAATTCTGGTCCGCTTGTCGGGCTGCCTACAATAACTGATTTTGAATTAGCAAGCATGCCGTAGGATAGAAACGGTATCCCACCATTCACTGTTACAGGCTCCACTGGGACTTTTAGTATGTCTGATATATTTTTGATTTCCTCATCAGTAGCCTTGGGATGTACAGCCGCGCCCAAATTAGTGGCAACGATCGCCGATCCAATCTGTACATAGCCGCCTACGGTCATAGAGTTTGTAGGTACTCCCAATATATCCTGAACCTGTTCCAGCACTTCATTTTCAAATAATGGTGAAATTATAGCTCCTTTATCATTGCTAGATATCAAATTTCCGATAGCAGTGAACTTGGTTTTCAGACGTTCAACCCTTAGCCCGCTAGCTTGTCTAAGTATTTGAATTTCCTCATCAAGAGCAGTAGCCGGCACCAGAATTCCATTACTATTCATTACCATCATCGCACCAATGATCCGTGTACCTGCAATCGATCCAAAGACCTTTTCATCAATCTGTAAATAATCTAAGAGCTTGGTAGTTTTGGTAGATGGAACTCCAAAGGGAAGTATCATAATTCGATCGTTAATTTTCGCAAATAGTCCAATATTTGGGCTTTTATATATATCATATCTGTAAATTCCCAATCAAGGAAATTTCAATATCTTGTTCATATGAACTTATTGGCCTGAATTATTAAAAATTATTCATTATTGAATCTCATCGCTCAGTTTTCAATTGCAATAAGTATGTCTAAATCAAGTCGCGTAGTTAAATCTGTATGATACAACGTACCTTCGACTTAATACCATGCCATCTTATCAACTAATGACAAGGCAGTATGATTGTATTACATCATAGTATGAATCCATAAAATGAGATCAGTGTGCAAAAAATTGTTCTCATATCTGAAATCCTTGTCAATTTGTTTAGTCTTTTTTCTTAGATTTAATGGACAATGTTTTTTGAAAACAAACTCCGACATGCTTAAAATGGTATGAGTTCAAGGAATTAAATACACAATGCCTAAAAACAATTTTTACAACCGTGACATAGTATCAATTAAGGATATCAATAAGCAGGATCTGGAACTTATATTTACATATACCGACAAACTACGTAATTTAAAGCCAACTGAAAAGAGCGAACTCGGAAAAGGCCGAGTTCTTGGTTCCGTTTTTTATGAACCAAGCACTAGAACGAGAATGAGCTTCGAAGCCGCGATGGCTTCGTTGGGTGGTAGTTCACTTGGGATATCTGATCCCAAAGCATCTTCGATCGAGAAAGGAGAGAGTCTGGCAGATACAATCCGGATTATGGACCTCTATTCTGATATCGTTGTGTTACGTCACCCTTTGGACGGTTCAAGCAGATTCGCCTGTGAATTATCAAACAATCCTGTTATTAACGGAGGGAGTGGAAGTGAAGAGCATCCTACGCAAGCAATGCTAGATCTATACACAATAGTTAAGGAAAAAAAGCGAATAGATGGACTAACTATTGGTGTAATAGGTGACCTCAAATACGGTAGAACAGTATATTCATTATTGTATGGCCTGACCTATTACAACGTGAAAATTCATCTAGTTTCACCAGCATCTTTGAAGATAAGGATGGAATCTCTATATGAAGTTAGACACAAATTAAGAATTCAGGAACATACTACCCTAGAGGATATCCTGCCCAAACTTGATATAATCTACGTTACTAGAATTCAGAGAGAAAGATTTCCAGATCTGCAGGAATACGAAAACGTCAAAGGCTCTTACGTGATCGACACTGATGTTCTCAAAAATGCCAAAAGTGACGTGTCGATCATGCATCCAATGCCAAGAATGGATGAGATTTCTCAGTCCATAGATAACACAGTTAATGCGATTTACTTTAAACAGGCAGCCTATGGCAAGGATCTTAGATCCGCTTTGTTAGCAATGATACTGAATGAAAGCATCTTTTAGTTACGAAGCCGATATATTGCTTTATTGACCGAGGTTCGTCTAGAGTCGAATAAATGATTAGTCTGCGCTCGCATGTATCAACTCATTATCGCAAACCAGAAACTCTCAAGACAATTAATGATTGGAAACCAGAAAGGCTACGGCGGATTATTGTAACACTACCAGTTGACATTCCAGAAGCTTAACCTGGATATAATGACATGAAATTCAAGCAGAGAAAATATTTGGCGAAAATATGCCAAGAATGGGGGGCCATTTTAATTCCCATCACGGACAAGGCAGACGTTCAACCCCATATCCAACTCTAATAATCTTTGCCTAAATCATAAGAAATGCCAGTCTAGGATTGGTTACTTGCTATCTTATTTTTTGTAGTGACTTTTGATTGAGAATATCATTTAAGATCGTCAAGTCATATAACCCGGAAAGATTTGGCCTTTCTTTTCCTCTTGCAAGAAATCCCAGATCATATGCACTCTTTGCTGACTGAAATAGGGAAGTTTTGACCGGGTCGTAGGTAAATGCTATCCTGGACCAGGCGTCTGCTAATTCGTCTGGTCGTATAGTCTTGCCTGTAATGTTTTTTAAAGCTTCATTAAACAATTCTAATCCCATATTTTTATTTTTGTTTATCCAGATTGTCTCATCAACGTTGGCTGTCAAAAATTTTCTGATTATGTTTGGGTTATTCTTAAGATAGTCCGTCCTGGCAATAATATTAGCAGTTACAAACTTACCATCAGGCCATAAACTTCTTTCATCTACTAGAATCTTGCCCCCAGCTTCTTTTACTAATCTAGCTCCCCAAGGTTCAGGTACCCATGCACCATCGATCTGCTTCTTCAGAAACAAGGTAAGGATGTCGGACGGGCTTGCCTGTACTATTGTAACATTTCCTCCATTTTCTTTTGTCTTGAATCCATTATATATTAAATACTTTCTGAGTGCAACATCTTGAGTATTACCGAGTTGTGGAGACGCGAAAACTCGATTACCAAGATCCTTATGTGAATTAATTCCTGAGTCATTTCTAACTACAAATACTGCTCCTCCACTCGCAGCCCCAGAAATTACTTTTAGTCCATTTCCATCAGAAACATAGTAGCCATTTATTGTCGGATTTGGGCCAATATAGGCTACGTCTATCTGATTCGCAAACAAAGCTTCAATAAGAGAGGGCCCGGCGCTAAACATTTTTGAATTAATTTTGATATTTTCGCCAATAGCTCTCTGAAAACTTCCAGTCCCAAGCCCTATAAGTGCCTGAGCGTGGTTCAAATTTGGAAAATAACCAATTCTAAGAATATTTGATGGTTCACTATCTAAGCCATTAGTTGTCGATGAAGGCCCGGCACTATAAAGGATAGAACTTAATATGACTGCCGCTATTATTGCAGCAGATATGCCTAATTTTATTCTAAAATCCATTAATAATTAGCTATACTAGTTGAACACTAGCGCTATTAAATACGTTTTAGATGCCTTTGGAATACATTTCAAAATTACAAAATTCTTCCATTACTCCAATTCTAATCGCGGCTTTTAATCAACCAAAATCTAGACCCATCGTCAATCTGAGTATACAAATCAGAAAACAGATCTTAGGTTTGTGTTTGCATAGCAGGTTGACCTTCACTTCTTGTACGTGCATCATCTACCAGATCAATGAATCAGGATACATATGGATACTGAATTGTGGAAATATCAATCAGTATTATACTCGTAAGCTTGGGAGGGGCCTATGGTATTGCTCCAATTCATCACAGGTAACATTAGAAACTCTATCCTATTTACGAGACCGACAAAAAAAAATCGCTGCGTTGGCCTTTGATGATGTTATCTACAAAGGTTTCCATGATTGTTATCTATGACCATACAAATGAATGCAATTTATCAGCATGGCCGCTA
Organism: Nitrososphaeraceae archaeon; assembly: GCA_051961195.1. Taxonomy (GTDB): domain Archaea; phylum Thermoproteota; class Nitrososphaeria; order Nitrososphaerales; family Nitrososphaeraceae; genus JARBAU01. Next base: position 13,020 of record JBQCDO010000082.1, read on the forward strand.
TTGTATTTCCATTAAATAGATACTGGGAGTAGCTCCGATCATT